>NZ_CP026121.1:7201869-7544054 GCF_003330845.1 Streptomyces sp. Go-475
GGCGGGCGACGAGGCGGATCCGCGCGTGACGGAGCTGCGCTCCGCCGTGTCCCGGCTGCGCCGACGGCTCGCCGCTCATCCCGGCGAGTTCGCCGACCGGAGCATCGCCGAGGAGGAACTCGCCGCCCTGGACGCCATGGCCGCCGACGGCATCCCCGAGATCCCGCGGCTGCACAGCTCGCTGCTGCTGATCGCCGGCGCGATCGGCTCGGTGAGCGCGCTGTCCCCCGGGCTGGCGGAGGTCCGCCGGGCGGTGGACCTCTTCGGAGGGCCGGTGCGCGGACAGGGCTAGTCCTGGCGCCTGGCCGGCGCTACGGAAAGGTGCCCCGGTAGCCCGTGTGCGCGCCCCGGGGCTCGAAGTCGCCGCAGAGCCAGGTCTCCTGGACCAGTTCCGTGTGGGCCGGCCAGATCGCGAAGACGCCCCGGGGGCCTTGCTTGCCGTCGACCTGCCGGTAGCGGGCCTTGACGTCCCGGAAGCAGGCCAGACCGGCCATCAGGCCGTGGCCGGCCGGGCTGTAGTCGGACCAGGCGCACGCGATGCACGCCTTGAGCCGGGCGCCCGGGGGCAGTTCGCGCTGGATCGCGTACAGGCCGTTCTCGAAGTCCCCGCAGTCGTCCGCGCCGCCGTACTCCCGCCCGTCGAGACGCAGGGTGAGGACCAGCCTCTCCCCGTCCGCGCCGGGCGCGGTGCCCGCGGCCGGGTCCGGCAGCCGCAGGGCGCAGTGCAGCACCCCTTCCCGGACGCCCTGCCCGGCGCACTCGACGGGCAGGGGCAGCCGCCATTCCAGCAGGCAGGAGCAGAGGGCGCCGTGGAGGAAGCGGAACATCGCCTCGGGCGGCTCACCGGCCAGCGCGCCCAGGTCGTCCATGCTGTCGCCCTCGAAGAGGACGCCCCGGATCGTCGTACGGATCAGCTCCCGGCCGTCGGTCTCGAAGACGACCTCCTGCGAGCCGTGCCGGTCGGTGTACCGGCCGGGCCAGCGCTGTAAGCCCGTCACGCGGGACTCTGGCTGGCCAGGGCCTCGGACAGTTCGCCGGCGACCTGCTGGAGCACCGGCACGATCTTCTCCGTCGCCGACTCCGTGACCCGGCCCGCCGGGCCGGAGATGGAGATGGCGGCGGCGGTGGGGGAGTCGGGCACCGAGACCGCGAGGCAACGGACCCCGATCTCCTGCTCGTTGTCGTCGATCGCGTAGCCCTGGCGGCGCACGTCCTCCAGCGCCGCGAGGAACCCGTCGGGCGTCGTGATCGTCTTGTCCGTGGCGGCGGGCATGCCCGTCCGGGCGAGCAGGGCCCGCACCTCCTCCGGCGGGAAACCGGCGAGCAGGGCCTTGCCCACGCCCGTGGAGTGCGGCAGCACGCGCCGGCCGACCTCCGTGAACATCCGCATCGAGTGCTTCGACGGCACCTGCGCCACGTAGACGATCTCGTCCCCGTCCAGCAGCGCCATGTTCGCCGTCTCGCCGGTCTCCTCGACCAGCCGGGCGAGGTACGGCCGCGCCCAGGTGCCCAGCAGCCGGGAGGCCGACTCGCCGAGGCGGATCAGGCGCGGGCCGAGCGCGTACCGCCGGTTGGGCTGCTGACGTACGTACCCGCAGGCCACCAGCGTGCGCATCAGGCGGTGGATGGTCGGCAGGGGCAGTCCGCTGCTCGCGGACAGTTCGCTCAGGCCGACCTCGCCGCCCGCGTCCGCCATCCGTTCGAGCAGGTCGAAGGCGCGCTCCAGGGACTGGACCCCGCCGTTGGCGGAGGACCGGGCGGAGTCGGTGGTGCTGGCGCTGGACGTCGGCACGGGGCGTTCCTTTCGGGTAGCATTTCGCTTCCCGGGATATTAATTCCGCTTTGTGGAAAAGTCCAGGGGTGGGGTGCTGGTGTGCCCTGTAGCAGTGTGCCCTTGACGGGGCCGGAACGGGAGTGAAGACTCCTTCAACAGAACGTTGAAGAAAGGGGTTCGGGTGTCCGACGCTGAACTGGTGCTCCGCTCGACACGTGTCATCACTCCCGAGGGGACGCGCGCCGCATCGGTCGCGGTCTCCGGCGGCACGATCACGGCCGTCCTCCCCTACGACGCCCCCGTACCGCAGGGGGCCCGCCTGGAGGACCTGGGCGACCACGTCCTGCTGCCCGGCCTGGTCGACACCCACGTGCACGTCAACGACCCGGGCCGCACCGAGTGGGAGGGCTTCTGGACCGCCACCCGCGCCGCGGCGGCCGGCGGCATCACGACCCTCGTCGACATGCCCCTCAACTCCCTCCCGCCGACCACCACCGTCGCCCACCTGCGCACCAAGCAGCAGGTCGCCGCCGACAAGGCGCACATAGACGTCGGCTTCTGGGGCGGCGCCCTGCCCGACAACATCAAGGACCTGCGCCCGCTGCACGAGGCCGGGGTCTTCGGCTTCAAGGCGTTCCTGTCGCCGTCCGGCGTGGACGAGTTCCCGCACCTGGAGCGGGACCCGCTCGCCCGCACGATGGCCGAGATCGCCGCCTTCGACGGCCTGCTCATCGTGCACGCCGAGGACCCCCACCGCCTCGCCTCCGCCCCGCAGCGGCCCGGCCCCCGGTACGCCGACTTCCTCGCCTCCCGCCCCCGGGACGCCGAGGACAGCGCCATCGCCCAGCTCATCCGCGAGGCCAAGGCCCTCGACGCCCGCGTGCACGTGCTGCACCTGTCGTCCAGCGACGCCCTGCCGATGATCGCCGAGGCGCGGGCCGAGGGCGTGCGCATCACGGTGGAGACCTGCCCCCACTACCTGACCCTCACCGCCGAGGAAGTCCCCGACGGCGCCAGCGAGTTCAAGTGCTGCCCGCCGATCCGCGAGGCCGCCAACCAGGACCTGCTCTGGCAGGCGCTGGCCGACGGCACCGTCGACTGCGTCGTCACCGACCACTCCCCGTCCACCGCCGACCTCAAGACCGACGACTTCGCGACGGCCTGGGGCGGCATCTCCGGACTCCAGCTGAGCCTCGCGGCGGTGTGGACGGAGGCCCGCAGGCGCGGACACGGCCTGGAGGACGTCGTCCGCTGGATGTCGGCGCGGACCTCCGAACTCGTCGGGCTCGACGACCGCAAGGGCGCCATCGCCGCCGGCCGCGACGCCGACTTCGCCGTCCTCGCCCCCGACGAGACCTTCACCGTCGACCCCGCCTCCCTCCAGCACCGCAACCGCGTCACGGCCTACGCGGGCAAGACCCTGTACGGCGTCGTGAAGTCCACCTGGCTGCGCGGACAGCGCATCGTCGCGGACGGCGAGTTCACCGAACCGAAGGGGCGGCTCCTCACCCGGACCCACTGAATCCCCCCGGCCACCCGAAAGGAAGACCTGATCATCGTGACGGCGATTCCCAGCTTCACCGGCGACGCGAACCCCTACGGAGGCGGCGACCCGTACGCGGACTACCGCACCGCCGACTTCCCCTTCACCCAGTACGCCAACCTCGCCGACCGGCACCTCGGGGCCGGGGTCATCGCCGCCAACGACGAGTTCTTCGCCCAGCGCGAGAACCTGCTGGTGCCCGAGCGCGCCGAGTTCGACCCCGAGCACTTCGGGCACAAGGGCAAGATCATGGACGGCTGGGAGACGCGCCGCCGCCGGGGCGCCTCCGCCGAGCACCCGTGGCCGACCGCCGAGGACCACGACTGGGCGCTGGTCCGCCTCGGCGCCCCCGGCGTGATCCGCGGGATCGTCGTCGACACCGCCCACTTCCGCGGCAACTACCCCCAGGCCGTGTCCGTCGAGGGCACCTGCGTCGCGGGCTCCCCGTCGCCGGAGGAACTCCTCGGGGACGACGTGAAGTGGACGACCCTGGTGCCGCGCACCGCGGTCGGCGGCCACGCGGCGAACGGTTTCGCCGTCGCCGTCGAGCAGCGCTTCACCCACCTGCGGGTCAACCAGCACCCCGACGGCGGCATCGCCCGCCTGCGCGTGTACGGCGAGGTCGTCCCCGACCCCGAGTGGCTGGCGGTCCTGGGCACCTTCGACGTCGTCGCCCTGGAGAACGGCGGCCAGGTCGAGGACGCCTCCAACCTCTTCTACTCGCCCGCCACCAACACCATCCAGCCGGGCCGCTCCCGCAAGATGGACGACGGCTGGGAGACCCGCCGCCGCCGCGACCAGGGCCACGACTGGATCCGCTACCGGCTCGCCGCCCAGGCGCAGATCCGCGCCCTGGAGATCGACACCGCCTACCTCAAGGGCAACAGCGCCGGCTGGGCCTCCGTGTCCGTCAGGGACGGCGAGGACGGCGACTGGCGGGAGATCCTGCCCCGCACCCGCCTCCAGCCCGACACCAACCACCGCTTCGTCCTCCCGGAACCGGCCGTCGGCACGCACGCGCGCGTGGACATCTACCCCGACGGCGGCATCTCCCGCCTGCGCCTCTTCGGCTCCCTGACCCAGGAGGGCACGAGCCGACTGGCGGCCCGCCACCAGGAACTGGGCGGCTGACGCGGCTGCCCGGTGGGGCGCACAGCGTGACGGCACGGGTGCTGGGGTGCACGGCCTGACCGCGCGGGTACTGGGTGCACCATTGGGCCGCACGGGTGCTTGTGCGCACCGATCTGGCCGCACGAGTGCTGGGGTGCACGGCCTGACAGCGCGGGTGCTGGCATGCAGGGTCTGGCCGCGCGGGTGCTGGCATGCAGGGCCTGGCCGCACGGGTGCCGGTGGTGTACCGGCCTGGCCGCACGGGTGCCGGTGGTGTACCGGCCTGGCCGCACGGGTGCCGGTGGTGCACCGGCCTGGCCGCACGGGTGCCGGTGGTGCACCGGCCCGACATCACGGGTGCTGGGGTGTGCGACCTGACCGCACGGGTGCTGGGGCGCACCGGCCCGACCGCGCCGGTGCGCCCCGTGCGTCTCATGCCGCGTGGCCGCCGTCGACCGCGAACTCCGCTCCGGTCACATAAGCGGCCCCGGCCAGGTAGGCGACCATCGACGCCACCTCGTCCGCCGTCCCGAACCGGCCCAGCGCCGTCATCGCCGCCTGCCCGGACGCGTACGGCCCGTCCGCCGGGTTCATGTCCGTGTCGATCGGCCCGGGATGGACGAGGTTCGCGGTGATCCCGCGCTCGCCCAGTTCCCTGGCCAGGGCCTTGGTCAGACCCGTCAGCGCGGCCTTGCTCATGGCGTACAGCGTGCCGCCGGGCCCCGTTACCCGCATGGCGATGCAACTGCCGATCGTGATGATCCGCCCGCCCTCGCCCATCCGAGCGGCGGCCGCCTGGGACGCCAGGAAGACCCCGCGCACGTTGACCGCGAGGACCCGTTCCACGTCCGCGAGCGACAGGCTCTCCAGCGGCCCGAGCACACCCACGCCCGCGTTGTTCACCAGGACGTCGAGCCCGCCGAGCGCCTCGGCCGCCGCGTCCACGACACCGGCCGCGTCGACGGCCTCCGCGGCGTCCGCCCGCAGCGCCACCGCCCGGCGCCCCAGCGCCTCCACGGCCCGTACGACGTCGTCGGCCGCATCCTTGCCGTGCACGTAGCCGACGGCCACGTCCGCGCCCTCCCGGGCGAGCCGCAGCGCCGTCGCCGCACCGATACCACGGCTCCCGCCCGTCACGAGAGCCACCTTGCCGTCCAGAGTTCCTTGAGAAGTCATGGATCCATCCCAGCGCCCGGCGGCCGGCGAGGCCGGCGGCGAACGGACATCGAGACTCCGGGCCGCCGGCGACCGGGCGGCCGGGAGGGATCCGCGCGGCCCAGCGATGAGTTGCGGGTGCCGGCGGAGTCTGAACCGATGACAGCAGATCCGTCCGCCCCCGGAAGGAAGGCACCCGCCATGGGCAAGCTCGTCTCCACCCTCTTCGTCACCCTCGACGGCGTCTACCAGGCCCCCGGCGGGCCGCACGAGGACACCCGCGGGGGCTTCACCCACGGCGGCTGGAGCTTTCCGTACGCCGATGACGACTTCGGCCGGTTCATCAGCGAGGTCTTCACCCGCCCGGGCGCCTTCCTGCTGGGCCGCCGTACGTACGACATCTTCGCCACGTTCTGGCCCAAGGTGACCGACCCCGCCGACCCGGTCGCCTCCGGGCTCAACTCGCTGCCGAAGTACGTCGTCTCCTCGACCCTGACGGACCCCGAGTGGGCGGGCACCACCGTGCTCTCCGGCGACCTCGCCAAGGAGGTCACCGGCCTGAAGGAGCGCACCGACGGCGAACTCCAGGTGCACGGCAGCGGCGCCCTGCTCCGGTCGCTGCTGGCGCTCGACCTGGTCGACACGCTCCACCTGCTGACCTTCCCGGTCGTGCTGGGCACCGGCTTCCGGCTGTTCCCGGAGGGCTCCGTGCCGACCGCGTTCGAACACGCCGGAGGGAGCGTCACCGGCGCGGGCGTCTCGATCCAGACGTACAACCTGGCGGGCCGACCGCAGTACGGCGAGTACACCCTGCCGGAGAACGACTAGCCGCCGCGTCCCGAGCCGGTTCGCCCCCCTCAGTTGCTTGACGCAACGTGTTCGCCGAGGATCCGGCCGCCCGCCGCGGATCGCTGACCACGCGGGATGCGGGGGCGACGTCCGGGAGCGGCTCGTGTGCACGCGGTGCGGCCAAGCGGTGGGCCCGGACGCCGTCCAGCTGCTCCCCGGTCCAGGGCTCACGGACTCGCCGGCCTGACCTCCGGAACGCTCCCCGACGCCGACGGACTCGCCGGCCGTCGGCTGGCAGTAAGTTGCTTCACGAAACTCGTCCGGCTGGGGCGTCCAGGCCCGTCGGCGCGACCGCACGGCCGACCGGCCCGCCGGGCCGCTGGACGCGTCGTGGCTGCGCCGGCTGTGTCTCGACGCGGGCGCGGACGACGTCGGCTTCGTCGAGATCGACCGGCCGGACATCGCCGACCGGCGAGAGGACCTGAGCGCCGCGCTGCCGGGTGTCCGGACGTCGATCAGCATCGCGACCCGGATGAACCGGGAGAACATCCGCGCTCCCGCGCGCTCGGTCGCCAACCTGGAGTTCCATCACACCGGCGACCACACCAACGAGGTCGGCCGGCACGTGGTGGATGAGCTGGAAGCGATGGGCGTGCGCGCCATCAACCCCGCGATGGGTTTCCCGGTCGGAGACGATCCGTCCCCCGCCCGTTACCGCACCACCGGCAGGACGACGCGGGAAGGGCGGTCGGGGTCGTGGAAGATCTGCTGCCGGGGCACTCGGGCCGTGGTCGCGCTCGCCTCGGGTTCGCCCGTGTTGAGGTTGCGGTCCCAGCGCGGGAGGTCGCCGGAGGTGACCTGGACCCGTATGCGGTGCCCTGCCCGGAAGACGATGCTGGTCGACCACGGGGCCACGACGTGCTCGGCAAGCTCAGCCGGTTTTCGACGAGTGTTTCTCGGGCTCAGCAGCCGTAGTCGACCAGGTCGAACGACTCGTAGTGGTCGGCCGTGTAGTAGTCCTCCTGGTGCTCCTCGCCGGTGACGATGCGGCGAGCTCCGCGCGTGGACGAGCCCGGAGTGATGACGGTGTACTCGTGGTAGTAGCCGGACGCCCGGCTCGGCAGGATGCCCTCCCGGTTCTGGAAGACGGTGCCGTCCTGGTCGTACGGGAAGGGGCCGCCCTGCTCGATCAGGTCGAGCGTGTCGTGTGCCTGGGAGGGCAGATCGCTGTAGCAGATGCTGCCGACCGCGGCGGCGGCCGGGGTGGCGGTGACGGTGCCGCCGACGAGGAGGGCGGAAAGGACGGCGGCCGCGGCGCCGATGCGGGTGATGCGTGGGGGGAATCTCATGCCGTCATGATGACGCGCGTAGACAGTGGCATGTCAATGTCAAGTTCGGAGATTCACCCCTCAAGTCCAATGAGTTTTCGGGAAGTTAACCTCCGCCGGACCTCCGGCTCCCGGCCGCCGCGAACAGGGCGACGCCGAGCGCGAGCAGCGCGACGCTCGCGTAGACCTCGAACCCGTCGAGGAACCCCAGTCGTTGCACGACGCCCCAGTTCCAGTCGGTGAACTCGTGCACCAGGCCCGCCACGCCCTGGAGGAGGGCGAGGAAGCCGAGAACCTCCATTGCCTGCTTCATTCCTCGAGCCTCGCCCCGAAGGCTCGCCGCGCGCATCGGCCACGGGGCGGGCACCCCGGAACGGAAGTTCCCTCTCCGGCTCGGCCGGCCGCGCCGAAAGTCTGCGGTGCGGCGACTTTGGTCCAGGATCTCTCCCGAGGAGAGGTGGAACGGGCCGTCGGCTGCGTAGATTTGTCGACCGTGAAGTGTGACGACGTGGGGCAGGCCTCCCCGGTGCCGTGGGGAGAGACACCCGCGCTGTTCACCGGGCGGAGATGGTTCATCCCGTCCGCGCTCCTCCACGAACTCGAGCCCGACGCCACCCGGGCCGGGCGGCGGCCCCGGCGCACCGCCCGGGACTGGGTCGTCGACTTCTCCTGCTTCCTGCTGGCCGTCGTGGTGGGCGCCATCGCCGTCGAGGCGCTCCACCACAACCCCCACGTGCCGCCCGGACTGGCCGTCGTCGACCAGGTGGTCGGCGCACTGGCCTGCGCGGCGGTCTGGCTGCGCCGCCGCTGGCCGTTGGGGCTGGCCGTGGCCATGACGCCCGTCACCTTCGTCTCGGACACCGCGGGCGGCGCGGGCCTCATCGCCCTGTTCACCCTCGCCGTGCACCGCCCCTTCCGGTACGTGGCCTGGGTGGGCGGGGTCAACGCGGCGCTGGCCCCGCTGTACTACTGGCTGCGTCCCGACGCGGACGTCCCGTACGTGGTGAGCGTGCCCTTCGCCGTGGTGCTCACCGTGGCGATCGTGGGCTGGGGCATGTTCGTACGGGCCAAGCGGCAGCTGCTGCTGAGCCTGAGGGACCGGGCCCGGCGGGCCGAGACGGAGGCGCGGCTGCGGGCCGAGCAGGCGCAGCGGCTCGCCCGCGAGGCCATCGCGCGGGAGATGCACGACGTGCTCGCCCACCGGCTGACGCTGCTGAGCGTGCACGCGGGCGCCCTGGAGTTCCGGCCCGACGCGCCCCCGGCGGAGACGGCGCGCGCGGCGGGTGTGATCCGGGAGAGCGCGCACGAGGCCCTGCAGGACTTACGGGAGATCATCGGCGTGCTGCGGGCGGGTGAACCCGACGACACGGGCCGGCCGCAGCCGACCCTCGCGGCGCTGGACACGCTGGTCGCCGAGTCCCGCGAGGCCGGCATGAAGGTCTCCCTCGACCAGCGCGTCGACGACCCCGCCGCCGTCCCCGCCTCCGTCGGCCGCACCGCCTACCGGATCGCCCAGGAGGGCCTGACCAACGCCCGCAAGCACGCGCCCGGCGCGGAGGTCACCGTGTCCGTCGGCGGCGCACCGGGCGAGGGCCTCGCCGTCGCCGTACGCAATCCGCCGCCCGAGGGCGAGGTGCCACCCGTCCCCGGCTCCGGCCAGGGCCTGATCGGCCTGACGGAGCGGGCGACCCTCGCGGGCGGCCGCCTGGAGCACGGCGCCACTCCGGACGGCGGATTCGAGGTACGGGCCTGGCTGCCGTGGTCGTGATCCGAGCCCGCGGGCCGGCACGCGGCCGCGGGCCTGCATGAGGCCGCTCGCCCCCCCGGGGCCGCCCGGCAGTGTGGCCACTCGCCAGCCCGTGCGGCCACTCGCCCCTGCGGCCGCCCGCCCGCGAGGCCACCCGCCCGTGCGGCCACTCGCCCCTGCGACCGCTCGCCGGTACGGCCGCCCGCCCTGCGGCCGGTCGCGGGTCCGCCGCCGCGCCGGCGGTCTGAGGGCCTGGACCGAAGCCCTTGTGGCCGGTGAGGTGACCGGCGGATCATGGGCATATGTCGCCAGCCGCACCGCAGTTGGAGGTCGTGTCCGTGCCGACGGAGGTGAGGACGGTCCGGGCGGGGTTCGTGTGGCCGTCGGAGCGCGAGCCGGCCGACCGGGTCGCGATCCTCTGCGACGACCGGGGCGGGCGCGAACGAAGGGCGTGACGTGACGACACCGTACGACCCGCAGGCACTGCTGTGGGAGATCGAGCAGCGGACGCGGGGCGTCGTCAGCGGTGAGGATCTCGCCGGGCTGGCCGCGCTGGTGCTGGACCGGCTGGGCTGTACGACGGCCCGCCAGGCGTACGACCGCCTGTACGCGGACTGGGCCGGACTGCCCCGGGGCGGTGTCGCGTCCGGGCTGCGGGCCGGTCAGGTGCTCAGCCTGCTCCCGCTGCTGCGGCTCGAAGGGCCGCTCGCCGACGCGCGGCAGGAGGAGGAACTGTGGCAGGCGATGTGGGAGCACGGGCCGGCGGACGAGACGTGGAAGGCGAACGTCGTCGTCAAGCACAGCGCGTGGGGCCTGCGGCACCTCACCGACCCCGAGCAGCTGGAGGCGGCGCTGGCCCGGATCGAGCGGGCCCGGGCCGCGCACCCGCCGGGCACCCGCATCCGCGAGAACCTGGACATGGCCCATGCCGGGCTGCGGACCTATCTCGGCCAACTGGGCGGCGGTGAGGACGATTTCGACACGGCCGTCGACGACATGGCCCGGCTCGCCGAGTCCTCGGACCTGACACCGGACCAGCGTCTGGTCATGGCCGCGCAGATCGCCCTGCTCCGCATCCACCAGGCCTTCCGCCGCGCGGACGAGCCGGCCCTGGCCGAGCAGATCCAGGTTCTCGAAGCCGCCCTCAACCGGCTGCCGGCCGACCACATGGACCGGTTCGCGTTCGAGTCGCACCTGGAAGCCGCCCGGGGCTCCCTGACCTACCTGCGGGCCCAGCGCACCGGCCGGTTCGAACCGGCCGCCGAAGGAGCCGACGCCGCGACGCCCACCCAGGAGATCCGGCGCCGGATCGCCACCCTGCCGGTCAACGCCCAGGCCGACAAACTGGCCGAAGCGGCCTTCGCGGTGGGACAGCGCGCCCTGCTCGCCATGGACCACCAGGGGATGCTGGAGTCCCTGGCCCTGCGGGAGGCCGCGCTGGACCTGCTCGAACCCGACGACGACCGGTGGATCCGCGTCGCGGGCGGGCTGGGCGTCAGCCACTGCGTCATGGCCGACCTGGAGCTCGCACCGCCCGCCGACCGCGCCCTCCACCTCGACCAGGGCATCGCCTGGCTGCGCCACACCCTGAGGCTCACCGGCGGACCCCACCACCCGCTGTGGGGCGGCACGGGCTTCAACCTGGCCAAGGCCTACCGCCTGCGGGGCGACGCGCACGCGCACGACAGCCGCGTCAGACGCCTGAACTACGACGCCTCCCGCCGCGTCGGCCTGGAGTGCCTGCGCGCGGACGCCTGGAGCTCCCTGCTCCAGTCCGGTACGGCCCATGCCGCGCAGACCGCCCGGATGGCGGGCGGCCAGGCCCTCGACGTGGCCCGCTGGTGCCTGGCCGACGGGGCCCACACCGACGCCGTACGGGCCCTCGACGCGGGGCGCGGTCTCGTCCTGCACGCGGCGACCGTGGCCACCACCGTGCCGGACATGCTGAGGGAACTCGGCCGGCCGGAGCTCGCGCGGGAGTGGCAGGACGCGGGCAGCGTGCCCGAACTGGGGGAGGAGATGCTGTTCGCCGCGCAGACCGCGGTCGCCGGGCCCTCCAGCCGGCTGCGCCGACGGGTCCTGGAGGCGCTGGCCGGCTCCCCACGGCACCAGGCACTGCTGGACGTGCCCTCACCCGCCGACATCGGCAACGCGCTGCACGCCCTGGGCGCCACGGCACTGGTCTACCTCGTGCCCGGCGACGGGGCCGTACCCGGACTCCTCGACTCCCGGCCCGGCTTCCGGTCCGACTCCGGCGCGGCCGTCGTCGTCACCGCCGACGGCACCACCCGCTCCCTCGACCTGCCCGACCTCACCCTGGACGCGCCCCCGCTCACGACGTACCGCGCCACCGGCACCCCGGGCCGTGCCGCCGACGGCCCGCACGACGCCGGGGCGGCCGCGGGCCGGGGGACGGGCATCCCCGGCGCCGCCACCCGCGCCCCGGACAGCGGCACGGGCTTCCCCGACAGCGGCACCGGATTCCCAGGCAGCGGCACCGGCTTCCTCGCCTCCGCGATGGGCGCCCCGGGCACCGGTACCGGCCTCCCCGGCCACGCCACCCCCGCCCCCGGCCGCGACGCCGGTGGCCCGCTTGGCGCCGAGTCGCCGTCCGGGCCCGCCCCGAGCCCGGAGGCGAGTCGGCACGCCCTGGAGGAGCTGTGCGCCTGGGCCGGTACGGCGGCGATGCGACCCGTGCTGAGCCAGCTGCCGCGCGGCTTCGGCCGGGTGCCCTCGCTGGTGCTCGTCCCCATGGGCGACCTGGGTGTGGTGCCCTGGCACGCGGCCCGCGTGCCGGGCCGGCGCCGCTCGCACGGATACGCCTGCGAGGAGGCGGCCATCTCCTACACGCCCTCCGCCCGGCTCCTGTGCGAGGTGGCCGCCCGGCCCGCCGCCGGCACCCGGCAGACCCTCGTCGTCGGCAACCCGACCCGCGATCTGCACCACGCCGGCGAGGAGGCCGAGGCCGTCCACCGCGTCTTCCACCCGGACGGCGACCTCCTCGGCCCCGGCACCGCCACACCCGCGGCCGTCACCGACTGGCTGCGCCGGCAGCGCGGCGGACTGCTGCACCTGGCCTGCCACGGCGTGGTGCGCCAGGGGGAGCGGCACAGCGCGTATCTCGCCCTGTCCGGCGGGCGGTTGGCCGCGGAGGAACTGACCGAGGGCGCGACCCGCTACCGCGGCCTGGACCTGGTGGTGCTCGCCGCCTGCCGCACCAACGTCTCCGGGCACGGCTACGACGAGGCGTACAGCCTGTCGACCGCGTTCCTCGTCGCGGGCGCCCGCTCGGTCATCGGCTCCCTGTGGCCGGTGCCCGACGAGGCGACGTCCCTGCTGATGTACATGACCCACCACTTCATGAGCCGGGAGGGCCTGCCGCCGGGCCGGGCACTGCGCAGCGCCCAGTCGTGGATGCTGAACGACCGCCGGGAGGCGCCGCCCGGCATGCCGGACCGGCTGCGGGCCCGGGTCGGCGACATCCGCGGCGACGACCTGACCGCCTGGGCGGGCTTCACCCACCTCGGCTGGTGACGGCTCCTCACACCTCCGTGCGGACGACGACCTGTGCCGTCCCCCACCGGCCCGCCCCGTACGCCGGACCGCCCGCGTCCCGGCCGCCCTCGGTGCCCGCCCCGACCAGCCGCAGCAGACCGCCGTCCCCGCCGGCCGGCGCCGGGCTCAGGCGCGCTCCGGAGGGCGCGGCGGGGGACCAGGCGGGCAGCCGGAAGGGGGCGAGGTTCAGTTCGTCCTCCGCGACGATCACCTTCAGCCAGTCCCGGGTGAAGGCGCCCGGCACCGGTGCGCGCCCCTGTGGCAGCCGCAGCCACACGGGCTGCCCGCGCCGGGCCCACCCGGCCCTGCCGTCCCCGATGAACTCGCCCTCGAACAGGTGCGGGGACGAGCCGTAGCTGTCCGTCAGGTCGAGCAGGACCGCCCACAGGTCGCGCCCGGAGGAGTTGTGGATCCCCACCCGCACCTGCGGCTCCCGGCCGTCGGGCGCGTACCCGCAGACGATCTCGCCGTCCGCCGCGTGCCGCAGGCTGCCCACCGGCGTCTCCTCGACGGTGATCCGCACCAGCGACGACAGCAGCGGATCGGGGTTGGCGAGATCCCGGATGTGGTGCCAGCGCGCGATGTGCGCCAGGCAGTCGGCGACGCGCGCCGCGTCCGCGGGGGAGCGCAGCGGCAGGTCCGGCACGGGATGACCGGCCCCGCCCGACACCCGCGCCCGGCCGCCCCCGGCCGCCACGCGCAGCCGCAGGAGGCCCGCTTCCGCGGATTCCGGGGAGGGCCCGTCCGACGCGAGGGCCAGCGCGGGCACCGCCTCGACGGCCTCGGCGACCATGCGCACGGCGACCGCCTCACCGGACAGCGCCACGACGGCCGGCGGGAACGCCAGCGCCGACGGGGTGACGGCATGCGCCAGCCGCTCGTCCTCGGCCGTCGGCCGCCAGCCGACCGGGTCCACCAGGGCCGACTCGGGGCGCACCTCCCGCACCACCACCGCACGCGCCCCGGCGTCCCCGAGCAGCGCGAACTCGGCGCCGGCCGAGCGCAGCCCGTGCGCCGCACCGCAGTTGACCTCCCAGCCCCACGGCGTGTGCCGCAGCAGGAAAGGCGAGGCCGGCACCGGCTCGCCGGACAGGAAACCCCCGTCCTCCGGCCCGCGCAGCTCGGGATGCTGGAGCAGGCTCAGCGCGCGCACCCCGCCCTCAGCGAGCGCGTGCACCTCGCCGTACGTGGCCGAGGGGCCGAGCCGGTCCAGCGCGCTCAGCAGCGCATGGCTGAAGCACCCCCGGATCCGGCCGTCGAGGAAGTGCTCGTACGCGCGCTCCTGCGGCCGGCACGCGGCCAGCAGCACGTGCCGGCCCGGCTCGGGCCCCTGCCCTCCGCCGTCGCGGGACGTCCCGCGCCACCACGGCTGCCAGGGCACACCCCGCACCGCGGCACCCGAGGGCACGCCGCCGTCCTCCCGCGTCGCACCGCCCGAATGGCAGCAGTCCAGCACCGCGACGACATGCGTGCCGCGCGCGGCGAAGCGGTCCAGGAGCGCGCCGAGTTCGGTGTCCCGCAGCACCGGCTGCCCGCCCGGGACGAGGCTGTCGTGGCACACCAGCGCCTGGGACCAGCCGGTGGCCTCGCCCGGATCGGCGGTCGGGCTCTGGCTGCCGTGCCCGGCGAACCACAGCAGCGCGGTGTCGCCCGGGCCGCTGCGCCCGAGGTGCTCCTCCAGACCCGCGAGCACGGCCGCCCGGGTCGCCCGGTCGTCGTACAGCGTCCGGATGCGGACCGGCGGGCCGCTCCTGCTCCGCAGCCAGCTCTCCGCGGCCCGCACGTCGTTGACGCAGCCGCTCAGCGGCCGTCCCGGGTAGTCGTCGATGCCCACGAGCAGGGCGTACACGGTGCGCATGCGCTGATCCTTTCAGGCGTGCCCCCTTCGCTCCGCGGCCAGTTGACCAGGACGTGGCGATGGCTGATGTTTGTGCCGCCTGCAGCACCACGCGTAACGGAGGGAACACGCACGTGAGTTTCGGGGGACCCACCAACCCGTACCAGCCGCCGAACGGCGGACCCTACCCGCCGCCTCCGGCCACCGGCCCGTACGTGCCGCCCCAGCCGGGCCCGGTTCCGTACGGCCCTCCGCCGCCCCAGCCGTACCCTCCCCAGCCCTGCCCGCCGCCCCAGCCCTACCCGTACGTGCCGCCAGGAGGGCCGGGCTCCCGGGGGCCGGGGTGGGGCGGCCCGCGCGGTGCCGAATGGCCGTCGGTGCGTCAGCTGCTGCGGCGGGGGCAGGGGCGGATCTCCGGCTGCGTGTGGCTGGTGCTGCTCGCCCCGTGCACCTGGTTCACGATGGTTCCGCTCGTGGCGTGCTACTCGTTCGCCCGCTCGGCCCGCGTCCGCGCCCACCGGCTGTTCCCGCCGCACGGGCACCGGGCCGTCGACGACCGGCAGGTGCTGCGCGTGCAGAAGGCCCGGGCCTGGATCGCGGCCGTGATGTCCCTGCTGCTGCTCGCCGTGTACGGCACTCCGGAGGACGCCGTCGAGGCCCGCGAGCTGTACCTCATGCGGCTGGCGGTCACGCCGCCCCTGTTGCTGCTGAGCGCGCCCGTCGTGATCGCGGTGCTGTTCCGCTGGGCGTCGGACCAGACGCGGTCGGCCATGCGGGTACGGGTACGGGCCGCGCTGCGGTCGGCCGGCTGGTACATCGGCGCCGTGACGGCCCTGCCGCTGCTCGGCGGGGCGATCGTCCTGCTCGGCCGGGAGCAGGAGGCCTCCTCCGGGTCGCCGGGCGCCGCCCCCTGGCTGATCATCGCGGCGGCCCTGCCCCTGGTCTGGCTCCTGTTCTTCGTCGGGTTCGCCACCGGCCCGGCCATCCGCACCGGCTTCAACACCGCGGCCGTGCACCTGGCGCTCCCGGCCCTGCTGACGGGCACGCTGGTGTGGGAGTTCACGGTCATCAGCCTGCTCGCCGGCGGTCTGCCGCCCGGCCCGCCGGTGATCCAGGTCCTCGCCGTCCTCGGCGGTCCCGCCTCGGTGACGGCGGTGGCCTGGTGGGAGATCCGCCGCCTGCGCGCCCGGCACGGGGTGACGCTGCGCGCCTGACCGCACGGGCCGTCAACTCCGCGCCGGCACATGGCTGTCGGCGCGGACCCCTGGCACATCCGCGCCCCGGCGCGCCCGCGACCGTGATTACGTAAGGCCCATGACTGCGATCAGACTGCTCCTCGTCGACGACGATCCGCTGGTGCGGGCCGGGCTGTCCTTCATGATGGGCGGGGCCGACGACGTCGAGATCGTCGGCGAGGCCGCCGACGGCGGCGAGGTGGAGGCGCTCGTCGACCGCACCCGTCCCGACGTCGTGCTCATGGACATCCGGATGCCGACGGTGGACGGTCTCACGGCCACGGAGCGGCTGCGGGCCCGCGAGGACGCCCCGCAGGTGGTGGTCCTCACCACCTTCCACGCCGACGAGCAGGTGCTGCGTGCGCTGCGGGCGGGCGCCGCCGGTTTCGTCCTCAAGGACACCCCGCCGGCCGAGATCCTCGCGGCGGTACGCAAAGTCGCGGCGGGCGACCCGGTCCTGTCGCCGACCGTCACCCGCCAGCTGATGCGGCACGCGGCCGGCACCGCCGCCGACACCCGCCGCACGCGCGCCCGCGCGCGCATGGCCGTCCTCAACGACCGCGAGCGCGAGGTCGCCGTCGCCGTCGCCCGGGGCCTGTCCAACGCCGAGATCGCCTCCGGGCTCTTCATGAGCGTCGCCACCGTCAAGACGCACGTCTCGCGCATCCTGGCCAAGCTCGACCTGAACAACCGGGTGCAGATCGCCCTGCTCGCCTACGACGCGGGGCTGCTGGACGAACAGGAAGAGAGCTGACCGCCCGCCGTCACGGGTGGGCGGGCGCGGCCCCGCCGGGGATCTCCGCGAGGCGCACCGGCCTGCGCTCCCGGCGCGACATCTCGCACGCCTCGGCGATCCGCAGCGCCTGCAGGGCCTCGCGCCCGTCGCAGGGGTTGGCCCGCTCGCCCCGGACGACCTCGACGAACGCGTTCAGCTCCGCCTCGTAGGCCGGGCCGAAACGCTCCAGGAAGCCCGTCCAGGGCTTGTCCGCGGCCGGTGGCCCGGTCGGCTCGGTGGACGCGATCGGCGTACGGTCGTCCAGGCCCACCACGATCTGGTCGCGCTCCCCGGCGAGTTCCATGCGCACGTCGTAGCCCGCCCCGTTCAGCCGGGCACCCGTGACCGCCGCGAGCGTGCCGTCGTCGAGGGTGAGCAGCGCGGCGCCGGTGTCGACGTCGCCGGCCTCGCGGAACATCGCGGGCCCGGCGTCCGACCCGGTCGCGTACACGTCCGCCACCTCCCGGCCCGTCACCCAGCGCAGCACGTCGAAGTCGTGGATCAGCGTGTCCCGGTACAGCCCGCCGGACACCGGCAGCCAGGCGGCCGGCGGCGGCGTCCGGTCGCTGGTCAGCGCCCGCACGGTGTGCAGCCGCCCCAGCCGGCCCGCGCGCACGGCCTCGCGCGCACCCGCGTACCCCGGGTCGAAGCGGCGCTGGAAGCCCATCTGGAGCACCGTCCCGGCCGTCTCGACCTCGGCGATCGCGCTCAGCGTGCCCGGCAGGTCCAGCGCGATGGGCTTCTCGCAGAACACCGGCAGGCCCGAGCGTGCTGCCCGACCGATCAGTTCGGCGTGGGCCGACGTCGCCGTCGTGATCACCACCGCGTCGACGCCCCAGCGGAAGATCTCCTCCACCCCCGGCGCCGCCGTCTCACCCAGCCGGTGCGCCAGTTCCTGGGCCCGCGCGGGGTCCGCGTCCGTGAGGATCAGGGAACCGACATCGCGGTGCCTGCTCAGGGTGTTCGCGTGGATCGTGCCGATGCGGCCCGTACCGATGACGCCGATGCGCATGAAAACAAAGTGCGGGCCCGACCCGCCCCTGTCAATCTGTATGTCCGGACAATCTGACTACACAACTTCCCGTCAACAACGCACGGAGCTACGCTCGGCCCGTGCCGAAACCAGAAGTGGACCCGACCGTGCAGCTCGAGCTCAGCGTGGACCGCAGCTCTCCCGTGCCGTTGTACTTCCAGCTGTCCCAGCAGCTGGAGGCCGCGATCGAGCACGGCACGCTGACCCCCGGCAGCCTGCTGGGCAACGAGATCGAGCTCGCCGCCCGGCTCGGCCTGTCCCGGCCGACCGTCCGCCAGGCCATCCAGTCGCTCGTCGACAAGGGCCTCCTCGTACGCCGCCGCGGCGTGGGCACCCAGGTCGTGCACAGCCAGGTCAAGCGCCCCCTGGAGCTCAGCAGCCTCTACGACGACCTGGAGGCGGCGGGCCAGCGCCCCGCCACCAAGGTCCTGGTCAACACGGTCGTCCCCGCCTCCGCCGAGGTCGCCGCCGCGCTCGGCGTCGCCGAGGACAGCGACGTCCACCGCGTGGAACGCCTGCGCCTCGCCCACGGCGAGCCCATGGCCTACCTCTGCAACTTCCTGCCCCCCGGCCTGATCGACCTCGACACCGGCCAGCCTGGAGACCACGGGCCTCTACCGCCTGATGCGGGCGGCCGGCATCACCCTCCACAGCGCCCGCCAGTCCATCGGCGCCCGGGCGGCGACGGCGGAGGAGGCGGAACGACTGGCGGAGGAGGCGGGTGCCCCGCTGCTCACCATGCAACGCGTCACGTTCGACGACACGGGCCGCGCGGTCGAGTACGGCACGCACACGTACCGTCCGACGCGCTATTCCTTCGAGTTCCAGCTGCTCGTGAGGACGTGAGAGGACGGTCCGCACCACCCCTCTGCACCGCACCCTGCCGTCCTGTGAGGCAGAATCGGGCGCGATGAGCACCTACCGCGACTTCACCGCCCCCATCGGCTCCCGCCGTGCCACCGTGCTCCGCACGGTCGGCACCCGGGAGCGCCGCTCACACCTGACGGCCCCCCGCGTGCCCACGGTCGGCATCGACATCGGCGGTACGAAGGTCATGGCGGGCGTCGTCGACGCCGACGGCAACATCCTGGAGAAGCTCCGCACGGAGACCCCGGACAAGTCCAAGAGCCCCAAGGTCGTCGAGGACACGATCGCCGAGCTGGTCCTGGACCTCTCCGACCGGCACGACGTGCACGCCGTCGGCATCGGCGCGGCCGGCTGGGTCGACGCCGACCGCAACCGCGTGCTGTTCGCCCCCCACCTGTCCTGGCGCAACGAACCCCTCAGGGACCGCCTCGCCAGCCGCCTGTCCGTCCCCGTGCTCGTCGACAACGACGCCAACACCGCCGCCTGGGCCGAGTGGCGCTTCGGCGCCGGCCGCGGCGAGGACCACCTCGTCATGATCACGCTGGGCACCGGCATCGGCGGCGCGATCCTGGAGGACGGCCAGGTCAAGCGCGGCAAGTACGGCGTCGCCGGCGAGTTCGGCCACATGCAGGTCGTGCCCGGCGGCCACCGCTGCCCCTGCGGCAACCGCGGCTGCTGGGAGCAGTACAGCTCCGGCAACGCCCTGGTCCGCGAGGCGCGCGAACTGGCCGCCGCCGACTCCCCGGTCGCGTACGGGATCATCGAGCACGTCAAGGGCAGCATCGGCGACATCACCGGCCCGATGATCACCGAGCTGGCCCGCGACGGCGACGCCATGTGCATCGAGCTGCTCCAGGACATCGGCCAGTGGCTCGGCGTCGGCATCGCCAACCTCGCCGCCGCCCTCGACCCCTCCTGCTTCGTGATCGGCGGTGGCGTCTCGGCCGCCGACGACCTGCTGATCGGCCCGGCCCGCGACGCCTTCAAACGGCACCTCACCGGCCGCGGCTACCGCCCCGAGGCCCGCATCGTCCGCGCCCAGCTCGGCCCCGAGGCCGGCATGGTCGGCGCCGCCGACCTCGCCCGGCTCGTCGCCCGCCGCTTCCGCCGCGCCAAGCGCCGCCGTGTGGAGCGCTACGAGCGCTACGAGCGGTACACGCAGTCGCTCCGCAGCTCCCAGGAGACGCTGTGACCGCCTCCCTGCCCCACCAGGGCCCCTGGCCCGACGACCCGGACCGCCCGGTCGAGGACCGCCGCCACATGATCCGCCGCAGGGCGCTCACCCTGCTGATCATCGTGCTGCTCATCGGCATCCCGGCCGGTTACCTGGTGATCTCCGCGAACCAGAGCCGCGACAGCGGCAAGGACAAGGAGGCCAAGTACTCGGCGACCGGCCTCACCGAGGGCTGGCCCTCCAAGCTCCAGCGCCGCATCTACCAGGTGCCCGTCCCGCACCCGGCCTGGCACGTGGCGTACTACGAGACCAACAACTGGAAGACCAGCCGCCTCTACACCCAGTTCGAGACGAACGCGGCCGGCCTGGACGCCTACCTGACGGGCCTCGGCATGACCCGCGAGGACCTGAAGAAGGGCGACATCACCATCGGCGCCCGCGACCGGAAGGTGACCGGCTGGAAGTTCCCCGGCGGCGACGGGTGGTACGGCTTCGTCCACCGGCAGAAGAACCCGGCCCCCACGCACGACGTGGTCGTGGACCTCTCCAACCCGGCGTACCCCTGGGTGTACGTCGTCTCCCGGACCGTGCCCTGACCGCTGCGGGGGCCGAGTGCCGGGTCCCCGCCCCGACCCGCCGCCGGGGCGGATCGTCAGACCCCGCCCCCACCCGCCGCCGGGGCCGATTGTCAGACCCCGCCCGTAGAGTCGGAGACAACTGATCCGACAGGCGGGCGGGAGGTGGCAGGACGTATGGGTGACACGGCTGCGGTGGCCGAGCGGGCGGGGGAGCCGACGGCCCCGGTCCGGCTCCCGGCCGTCTTCCTGCCCGCGCCCCTGCCGCGCCAGGGACGCATCGCCTTCTGGGACCCCGAGGGCGAGCCCCTGCCCGCCGAGGACACCGAGCTGACCGTCGTACGACGGCACGGCGCGGGAGTCCGGCGGCGGACCGCCCCGGCGCTGACCCTCCCGCTGGAAGCGGCCCTGCCGCTCCTGGTGCGGGCGCGCCACGACCCGGCGGCCCACCCCGCCACGGCCTGCTGGGGCGCGGCCGCCCTGCACGCCCTGCGGCTCACCGCCCGCGGCCGGCTCCTGCCCGGCCTGACCGCCACCGGCCACGACGCCTGGCGCGCGGGCCCCCTCGACCCGGACGACATCGCCCACCTGCGCGCGGTCGCCGCCGCCCTGCCGTACGAAGGGCACGCCGTGCCGCTGCCCGGCCCGGGCCCGATCCGCCTGCCCGAACCGGAAGCGCTGGTCCGCGCCTTCCTGGACGCGGTCGCCGACACCCTGCCCCGCACCCCGGCCGCACCCCACACCACCGGCCGCCCCTTCGCCGCCCGCGAGGCCCAGCACCTGCCCGGCGCCCAGGACTGGGCCGCCGAGGTCGCCGCCGGCATGGACGCCGGCGTGCGCATCTCGCTCCGCCTCGACCTGTCGGCGTACGACCTGTTCGACGACGCCCTGGACGGCGGGGCGCGCAGCGCCGGCGCGGCCGTCGTCCAGGTGCACAGCCTCGCCGACCCCACCCTCGTGGCCGACGCGGCGGCCCTGTGGGCGGGCGAGACCGACGACGCCTTCGGCCCCCGCGCGCGGGTCGACGCCGCCCTCGCCGTCCGCCGCGCGGCCCGGGTGTGGCCGCCCCTGGACCGGCTCTCCGAGCAGGACGTGCCCGACGTGCTGGCCCTGAGCGAGGAGGAAGTCAGCGACCTGCTCGGCATCGCCGCCACCCGGCTCGCCGCGGCCGGTGTCGCCGTGCACTGGCCGAGGGACCTCGCGCAGGACCTGTCCGCCACGGCGGTGGTCCGCCCCGCGCCCGGCTCGGCGACCGACGGCACCGGCTTCTTCGAGAGCGAGGACCTCCTCCAGTTCCGCTGGCAGCTGGCGCTCGGCGGCGACCCGCTCACCGACAGCGAGATGGACGCCCTGGCCGAGGCCCACCGCCCGGTCGTCCGGCTGCGCGACCAGTGGGTGCTGGTCGACCCTGCCCTCGTCCGCAAGGCCCGCAAGCGCGACCTCGGGCTGCTCGACCCCGTCGACGCCCTGTCCGTCGCCCTCACGGGCACGGCCGAGGTGGACGGCGAGACGGTCGAGGCCGTCCCGGTCGGCGCGCTGGCCGCCCTGCGCGACCGCCTGACCAGGGGGATCCGCCCGGCCGAGCCGCCCCCGGGCCTGCACGCCACCCTCCGCGACTACCAGCTCCGCGGCCTCGCCTGGCTCGACCTCATGACCTCCCTCGGCCTCGGCGGCTGCCTCGCCGACGACATGGGCCTCGGCAAGACGATCACCCTCATCGCCCTGCACCTGAAGCGGGCCCGCCGCGAGCCGACCCTGGTGGTCTGCCCGGCCTCCCTGCTCGGCAACTGGCAGCGGGAGATCAACCGCTTCGCCCCCGGCGTCCCCGTCCGCCGCTTCCACGGCCCCGACCGCAGCCTCGCCGGCCTGGACGGCGGCTTCGTCCTGACCACGTACGGCACGATGCGCTCGGCGGCCCCCGCCCTGGCCGAGCAGGCCTGGGGCATGGTCGTCGCCGACGAGGCGCAGCACGTCAAGAACCCCTACTCGGCCACGGCCAAGGCGCTGCGCACGATCCCGTCCCCCGCGCGCGTGGCCCTCACGGGCACGCCCGTCGAGAACAACCTCTCGGAGCTGTGGGCCCTGCTCGACTGGACCACCCCGGGCCTGCTCGGGCCGCTGAAGTCCTTCCGCGCGCGGCACGCCCGGGCCGTCGAGACCGGCGAGGACGAGGAGGCGGTCGAGCGCCTGGCCCGCCTGGTCCGGCCCTTCCTGCTGCGTCGCAGGAAGTCCGACCCGGGCATCGTGCCCGAGCTGCCGCCCAAGACGGAGACCGACCACCCGGTCCCGCTCACACGCGAACAGGCCGCGCTGTACGAGGCGGTGGTCCGCGAGTCGATGCTCGCCATCGAGACGGCCGAGGGCATGGCCCGGCGGGGCCTGGTGCTGAAGCTGCTGACGTCCCTGAAGCAGATCTGCGACCACCCCGCGCTGTACCTGAAGGAGGAGCACGTCCCGGCCGGAGACCGGCACGCCACCCGCTCCGGCAAACTCGCCCTGCTGGACGAGCTGCTGGACACCTTGCTCGCCGAGGACGGCTCCGCCCTGGTCTTCACGCAGTACGTGGGGATGGCCCGCCTGATCACCTCCCACCTGGCCGGCCGCGCGGTCCCGGTCGACCTCCTGCACGGCGGCACGCCGGTCCCGGAGCGGGAACGCATGGTGGACCGCTTCCAGGCCGGCTCGACCCCGGTCCTGGTGCTCTCCCTGAAGGCGGCGGGCACCGGCCTGAACCTCACCCGCGCGGGCCACGTCGTGCACTTCGACCGCTGGTGGAACCCGGCCGTCGAGGAACAGGCCACCGACCGCGCCTACCGCATCGGCCAGACCCAGCCCGTCCAGGTCCACCGCCTCATCACCGAGGGCACGGTCGAGGACCGCATCGCCGAGATGCTCCAGGCCAAGCGCGCCCTGGCCGACGCGATCCTCGGCTCCGGCGAGTCGGCCCTCACCGAACTGACGGACCGCGAGCTGTCCGACCTGGTGTCCCTGCGGAGGACGACATGACGTCCCGCCCCGCCGACGAGGCCCGCCGCGCCCTGCGGGCAGCCCGAGAGCGAGCGCCCCAGCCCCCGCGCTCGACGCCCCCTCCACCACCCACTGCCGACCAGGAGACACCCCGCCCGGGGGACGTGGCACGCGAGGCGCTGCGGAGGGCGGTGTCCGAGCATCGGGGGAGTGGCTGGGGTGGCGAGGACCGGGCGGGCGAGCAGGGTGCGGTCGCGGGGAGCGGCTGGGGTGGTGACGGCCGGGTCAGCGGGCAGGACGCGGTGGAGGACGCCGGTGCGTCTGAGGACGCCCGTGCGCCCGAGGACCCCGCTGCGCCCGAGGACGCCCAGGCGGTGGGGGCGCCGCCGGAGCCGGCAGCGCCTGGCGATCCGCAGGAGGGCCGCACGGGGGCCGTCCCGGCCGACGCCCACCCTGGGGAGGAAGCCGAGCAGGCCTCGACGGCCGGCCGTGACACCGACGGGCCCGGGCCCCGCGCGGCGGACGTCGCACGTGAGGCGCTGCGCGCCGCTCGGGACGACGCGCGGCGGGCCCGGGAGGAGACCGAGCGGGAAGGGGCCCGGCGGAGGCGCCGGGCCCGGCAGAGCGCCGTGGACGACAGAGCCGCGGCCGCGCGGCGAGCGCGGGACCGCGGCGCCGGTGGGTCAGTGCGTGACGTACGCCCGTTGCTGTCCGGCGCTTTCCGACTGCCGGGCCTGCCGGATGCGACGCCTGACGACCGGCCCGACGCGCCCCCCGGCGACCGACCGGGCGCGACCCCTTACACCCTGGAGGGCTTGGCGGACGAGGCCGGTGATCAGGAGCCCTGGGGGAGTGGGCCCGTGTCCGGCGACCACGTGCCCCAAGACCCCGCGTCGGAGTCCGGCGACCCAGTGTCGGCGCCCGGCGCCTCCGAGTCGGAGTCCGGCGCCTCCGGGTCGGAGTCCGGCGACCCCGGGTCGGAGTCCGGCGACCCCGGGTCGGAGTTCGGCGCCCCCGCGTCCCGGCCCTCCGTGCCGGCGTTCGACCCACCGTCGGACGCCCCGGAGTCCGACCCACCGTCGGAACCGGCTCCGACGTCGGCCTCCACCCGTCCCACCCCCCACACAGCCCCCCGTTCGATGGCCGCCCCCCACCGCGACAGTGACCTCCGTCGTACCTTCCCGCCCTTCCCGGCCCGGGAGGGCGAGACCTTCGCCGAGAGCTGGTGGGGGAACGCCTGGGTCGGTGCGCTGGAGCAGGGGGCGTTGGATGCCAAGCGGCTGGAGCGCGGGCGGGGGTATGCCGAGCGGGGGCATGTCGACGCCATCACGGTGACGCCCGGTCTCGTCCTGGCCTACGTGCGCGGCAGCCGCCCGCGCCCGTACCGCGTCCAGCTACGGCTGCGCACCCTCGGCGACACCGACTGGGACCGGTTCCTGGACGCCGCCGCCGACCGGCCCGGCCACATCGCCGCGCTGCTCGACAAGGAGATGCCGCAGTCCCTGGCCGACTGCGGCGTGCCCCTGCTCCCCGGCCCGGGCGACCTCGAGCCGCGCTGCAGTTGCCCCGACCGCGGCCACCCCTGCAAGCACGCCGCCGCCCTCTGCTACCAGACCGCCCGGCTGCTCGACGCCGATCCCTTCGTCCTGCTCCTGCTGCGCGGCCGCGGCGAACGCGAACTGCTCGACGCGCTGTCCCGGCTGAGCGCCACCCGCGCGGCGCGCGCCGCCCAGGACCGTAAACCGGCCCCGACGCCCGGGGTACGGGCGAGTGACGTCCTCGCGCCGCGCACCCTCCCGCCCCTTCCGGCGCCGCTGCCCGCGCCCCCGCACCCCGAGCAGCCCCCGGCCTACCCGGCCGCCCCCGGCGGCCCGGATCCCTTCGCCCTGGACCAGCTGGCCACGGACGCCGCCGCCCGGGCGCACGCCCTGCTCACCACCGGCCGCGACCCGGTCGGCCAGCTCACCCTCTGGCAGGACGCGGTGCGCTTGGCCGCGGCCCGTCCCGGCTCGGGCCTCACCGCCGGCACCCGGGCGCTCTACTCCTCCCTGGCCGCCGCAGCGGGCCGTACGCCGTCCGACCTGGCCCGCGCGGTCGCGGCCTGGCGGCAGGGCGGGCTGGAAGGCCTCGCCGTACTGGAGGAGCCGTGGGACCCGCCGGCCGGGCGGTTCGACCGGGCCCGGCCGCTCCTCCTCGCCGCCGACCTGCCCGCGTTCCGGCCCTGGCGCAACCACCTCACCCACCCCCGGGGCCACGTCCAGCTCCGCCTCGGCCGTGACGGCCTGTGGTACGCCTACGAGTCCGAGCCCGGCCAGGACGACTGGTGGCCGCGCGGCACCCCGGACCTGGATCCGGTCGGCGCACTGACGGGCCTCGGGTTTTCCGGCGAACTCTGAGGGGCCGCCTGTCGACGGGTCAACTCCCCGGCGGTTCAGGCACGATCTTCCGAGAGGCCGGTTCAGTGCCTGTTTGCGATCCCGGGTTTTGAGTAGCTTTGTGCCCTAAGCTGGCTGAGTGTCCGAGGATGCCGGGCAGGCTGTGGAGCGTGCGTGCGTGGGGTGTGGGAGTCGGCTGAGGCCGGGTGCTCCGCCTTGGGCGAGGTTCTGCTCTACGGCGTGTCGTGCCAGGCAGTGGCGTCGGGACCTACGGTTGCGCAAGCGGGTGGCTGCGGAACTGGGTGGCGCCGGTCGTGCCGAGTGCCCCGAGCGGGACAACTTGGGTCGCGAGGGTGGACCGCCGTTCGAACGCGGTCTTGCGTTCGTCGCGGCGGCCGGCCGGGTCGTCCCCGGGATGCGCGACCGCCAGCTCGGCGACGACGAACGCGTGATCGTGCACGAGAACGTCGCACGCGTGAGGGCGACGCCGGACTGGATCGAGACGGCCGTGGACACCGGCAAGGTCGACGTCGACGGCGAACTGGCCAAGCTCCTGCAGGGTGAATGGCCGATGCCCCGTGCCTCCGAGCGCAGATCGCCGGCGGCCCAGCGACACGCCGACACCGTCCGGTTCGTGCCCTTCGAAGCCCGGCCGGCCGGACTGACCTTTGTCCAGCTGGTCAGATCCAGGGAACTCTCCCCTCACCAGACCCGCGCGGGGCTTGCCTGCCTGCGGGACATCATCACCGAACGCGGCTGGCCGCCGCTGATCTGGACGAAGAAGGACGGCTACAAGTTCTGCGCCGACCCCGTCGAACTCCAGGCATACGAGATCGCGATCATCCGGGGCAAGCTCACCGAGATCCGCCGGTTCATCACCGGAACCGTCGCCCCGCACGCGGCCCTCCAGCCCAAAGGCCGGTGGATCAAACACCTCAACACCCAGCTCAACTCGGTCGAGTCGACACTCGACGTCATCGCCGACTACACCGACGCCGACGCCCGCCCCCGTCTTTGAGGGAGGCAACGATGCCGCGCAGGCGCTGCTACCCCTCTGACACCTGGGACGACGAATGGGCGCTGATCGAACCACTGCTGCCGGTCCCGGCCTGTGAGCCCCCGGCCGGCGGCCGTCCGGAGAAGCACCCCCGCCGGGCGATCGTGGACGCCATCCGCTACGTCGTGGATACGGGCTGCAAGTGGAGGGCCCTGCGCAAGGACTTCCCGTCCTGGCGCACGTGTTACGGGTTCATGGCCCGCTGGGCCGCCTGCGGCGTCATCCGGCAGATCCGTGACCAGCTCCGCAAACGGATCCGCCGCGAGATGGGCAAGGCGCCCGGAGCGGTCGCCACCGTCATCGACTCGCAGTCGGTCAAGGCCGCCGAGACCGTCGGCAAGGACTCCCGCGGCTACGACGCCGACAAGAAGATCAACGGCCGCAGGCGACACCTGGTCGTGGACACCAAGGGCCTGCCGCTCTTCGTCATGGTCACCCCGGCCGACATGACCGACCGCACCGCGGCCAAGGAAGTACTGTTCCGGCTGCGGCTGATGCACCCCGAGATCACCATCGTCTGGGCCGACTCCGCCTATGCCGGACAGCTCGTCGACTGGGCGAAGACCTTCCTGGGCTTGACGATCAAGACCGTCAGCCGGCCGAAGAACGTCCCCGGGTTCGTCGTCCTGCCCCGGCGCTGGGTCGTCGAACGTTCGCATGCGTGGGTCATGCATGCCCGCAGACACGCGCGTGACTACGAACGGCTCGTCCAACACTCGGAATCGCTCATCACCCGCCGAAGCTCTCGCAGGAGCGGACAGCCGGCCTCCCGCGAGGCCCACCGCGACCGATCCGATCGGCACTGACGGTCAGCAGTGCCACCGAGAAGTCACCGGGTCCTCAAGTCAACCCAATTCGTCCACCAGGCCGGCACGCTCTGCTCGACGGGTCTGTAGTGTGCGGCAATGACAAGAAGCGAGCGGCTCGCGGAGCAGTTGGACTGGTACTGGCGCAAGAACCTGCGGCCACGGCTGGACGGTCTTACCGACGAGGAGTACTTCTGGGAGCCGGTGCGCGGCTGCTGGAGCATCCGCCCACGTGGCACGTCGGCCGCACCGATGTCGGCGGGTTCAGGGGAGTGGACGATGGACTTCGCGTCCCCTGCCCCGGAGCCGGCGCCGGTGACCACGATTGCCTGGCGGCTGGCGCACATCATCGTCTCGTGCCTGGCCTATCGGGTCGAATGGTACTTCGACGGCCAGGACTTCGACGCCGAGGCGTTCGCCTACGCGGGGACCGCTGACGAGGCGCTAAAACAGCTCGATGAGTTGTACGGGAGATGGAACGCGGGGGTCCGCGAACTCTCGGACGCTGACCTGGGCAATCCGCCCGCGATGGGTCCCGAGCCGTATCCCATGGAGAACAGGGTCCTGCACGTCAACAGGGAGCTGATCCATCACGGCGCCGAAATTTCCCTGCTGCGCGACCTCTACCGCTGGCAGGACGGAGCCGCGCCGCACCGAATATGAGCCGGGTGCGGTGAGCAGCAGTCGACCAGCCGCCCCCGCCAACCAAACCCCGCCGTTCGAATTCTGAGCTGGGCAAACGCCCAGACACCGCAAGTGGTCATGTCATGTTCAGCTCAGAAACAGGCACTCAGAACGCCGTGTAGCCGCCGTCCACGGGCAGGACGGCGCCGGTGATGTACGACGACTCCGGGCAGGCGAGGAAGAGGACCGCGTCGGCGATCTCCTCGGGTGTGGCGAGGCGGCCGATCGGGATCGAGTCTTCCCGGCTGCGACGGTAGGCGGCGGGATCGGGCCGTCGTTGGAACGCCGCCTCGATGACGGGTGTCATGGTCAGACCGGGCGCCACCACGTTGACGCGGATGCCGCGGTCCGCCCATTCGACGGCGGCGCCGCGCGCCAGCGCGATGAGGCCGCCCTTGGCCGCGGAGTACATGGTCTGGTTCGGCATACCGACCATGCCGAGCCGCGAGCTGACGCACACCATCGACGCCCCCGACTCCGGCGCGAGCGGCATCAGGTGCTTCATGACCAGGAACGCGCTCAGCAGGTTGCCGTGCAGCACCTCACGCGCGTCGTCGTAGCTCATGTCCTGCAGCGGACTGGACGCCTGGTGTCCGTGGCAGAGGACGACGACACCGACCTCTCCCAGGTGATCCGCCGCGCGGTCGGCGAGCGTCGAGACGAAGTCCTCGTCGTTGAGGTCCCCTGGCAGGTAGACGTCGCCCGCACTGCCGTCGGGGACCTCGGCTCGCCGTCCGGTGAGCAGGAGGTTGGCGCCCTCGCGGCGGAAATGGGAGGTGACCGCCCTGCCGATCCCGCTCGACGCACCCGTGATCACAGCATTGACATCGCGAAGTCTCATGTATGCCTCCTCGGCTGGCTGGGATCGACTGAGCGGAAGCCGTGAGGCCGTCACCTGCCGATGCTGTACACCTTGCGGATCGTCTCCTTGACGTCCCAGCGGCCGGACCAGCCCTTGGGCTGGACGATGACGTCACCGGCCGATATCTCGAAGGTCTCACCCGTCGCGGCGTCGGTGATGATCGCGCGGCCGCTCAGGATGTAGCAGGTCTCGGTGTCCTCGCGCTCCTCGACAGGCCACCCGCCGGGCTGGGACTCCCAGACGCCCGCCAGGACCGTCTCATCGGTGTCGAAGCGGAGACGGCCCAACTGCGGGTCGCCGGAGTCCGCACCAGGGCGCTGACCGATCGGCTCGAGATCCCCGGTGATCCTCGCGGCGGGAACGTGGACGAAAGCGGACATCAATGACTCCTCATCTCTAGGGATCGATTCCTCTACGGGGATCGACAGGAATGTGGGTGCCTCGGCCTTGCCTTCATCGCGGCCCGGCACCCAGGCGCGTCGTTATGCCACGGGGACGGCGATGTACTTGTATTCGAGGAATTCGCCGATGCCGACGGTGCCGCCTTCGCGGCCGAGGCCGGACTGCTTGATGCCGCCGAAGGGGGCTGCGGGGTTGGAGACGAGGCCGGTGTTGAGGCCGATCATGCCGCTTTCGAGGCGTTCGGCGACGCGCAGGGCGCGGTCGAGGTTCTGGGTGAACAGGTAGGCGGCCAGGCCGAATTCGGTGTTGTTGGCGGCGGTGATGGCCTGGTCCTCGGTGTCGAAGGTGAGGATGGCGGCGACGGGGCCGAAGACTTCGGTGTCGTTGATGGCGGCGTCGGGGGTGATGCCGGTGAGGACGGTGGGCGGGTAGAAGCAGCCGGGTCCTTCGGGGAGTTGGCCGCCGGTGAGGACGGTGGCGCCGCGCTTGACGGCGTCTTGGACGATGTCGTGGGCCTTGCTGCGGCCGGCGGTGTCGATGAGGGGGCCGACGTCGGTGCCGGGGTGGGTGCCGTCGCCGACTTTGAGCTGGGCCATGCGGGCGGTCAGGCGCTGGGCGAACTCGTCGGCGATGGAGGTGTGGACGTAGATGCGGTTGGCGGCGCAGCAGGATTCGCCCATGTTGCGCATCTTGGCGACCATGGTGCCCTCGACGGCGGTGTCGAGGTCGGCGTCGTCGAAGACGATGAGGGGGGCGTTGCCGCCCAGTTCCATGCTGGTGCGGATGACGGTGTCGGCGCACTGGGCGAGCAGGATCCGGCCGACCTGGGTGGAGCCGGTGAAGGACAGCTTGCGGATGGCGCCGCCGCGCAGGAGGGGTTCGACGACCCCGGCGGCGTCGGAGGTGACGACGATGTTGAGCACGCCGGCCGGCAGACCCGCTTCGGTGAGGATCTGTGCCAGGGCGAGGCTGGTCAGGGGGGTCTGGGGGGCGGGTTTGAGGATCATGGTGCAGCCGGCGGCGATGGCGGGGCCGATCTTGCGGGTGCCCATGGCCAGGGGGAAGTTCCAGGGGGTGATGAGCAGGCAGGGGCCGACGGGCTGGCGGGTGACCAGCAGGCGGTTCTTGCCGTCGGGGGCGGTCATCATGCCGCCGTCGATGCGGACGGCTTCTTCGGAGAACCAGCGGAAGAACTCGGCGCCGTAGGCGACTTCGGCGCGTGCCTCGGCCAGGGGCTTGCCCATCTCCAGGGTCATCAGCAGGGCGAGTTCTTCGGTGCGGGCGATGATGAGGTCGTAGGCGCGGCGCAGGATCTCGCTGCGCACGCGGGGTGGGGTGGCGGCCCAGGCGGGCTGGGCGGCGACCGCGGCCTCGGCGGCGCGGCGGCCGTCGGCGGGTGAGGCGTCGGCGACGCGGCACAGTTCCTCGCCGGTGGCGGGGTTGTCGACGGGCAGGGTCCGGCCGGACTCCGCGTCCTGCCAACTCCCCCCGATGAACAGCTGCTTGGGAACATCACGGACGACGGTCGTGGTCATGGCTGACTTCTCCTCGGAATGTGAAAAGGCGGGTGCTGTTGCCCCGTGTTTCGCGGACGGACGTCGCACCGCGTCCGGTTGGTGGGCACCACACCTGCGGCCCGGGGGAGGCAGCAGGTGTGGGCCGCTCTGGGTCGCTGGTCAGGCGAGGGGTTCCGTCGGCAGGAGGCCGCCTTGCTGGTTGCGGTGGCCACCCAGCTTGCGGACGAGGGCGACCAGGGCGAGGGCCAGGATGGCCAGGGCGATCAGGACGGCGCTGACGGCGGTGACGGTCGGATCGACGTCGAACTGCAGGGCGTTGTAGACGAGGACCGGCAGGGTGCGGGTGTCGGGGGTGGACAGGAACTGGGCGATGAAGAACTCGTCGAAGCTGGTGATGAAGGAGAACACCGCGGCGGCGATCAGGCCGGGGGTGGCCAGGGGGAAGGTGATGCGCCGGGCGATGGTCATCCGGCTCGCGCCCATGCTGGCGGCGGCGTCCTCCAGCCGCTCGTCGATGCCCTTGAGGGTGGAGATCATGATGAGGATCGCCACCGGCGAGGCCAGCACGGTGTGGCCCAGGGCGATGGCCAGGGGACTGCCGAGCATGCCGACCGGCTCGAAGAACAGGAACAACCCGAGCGCGATGACCACCTGCGGGATGAGCATGGGGGCCAGGACCAGTCCGTAGACGGCCGCGTGCAGGGGCAGCCGGCCACGGGCCAGGGCGGTCGCCGCGGTCACGCCCAGGATCAGGGAGAACACGGTGGTCAGTGCCGCGATGAGGCTGGACAGGGCGATGGAGGTGGCCCAGTTGCCGCCGGGTGCGGCCATCTGCTCGTACCAGCGGGTGCTGTAGTCCTTGGGCGGGAAGGTGCCGATGCCGTCGGCGCCGAAGGACGTGACCAGGATGATCACGATGGGCATCGCCAGGAACAGCAGGATGGCGGTGGCGCTCAGGGCCCGGCCGATGTGTCCGGCCCGGGTGGGGGGCAGTTCCATCATGAGCTGCCTCCTCGTGCTGCCGTCTTCTTCCGGCGGAGCTTGGCCAGGCCGAGGATGCCCAGGCCGGCGAAGGTGAGCAGGAGCAGGATGACGCCGAAGGCGGCGGCCGAGTTCCACTGGTCCTGCTTCATGACCTGCTGGTCGATCAGTGCGGCGACGACGGTCTGCTGGTCACCGCCCATCAGGGCGGGGGTGATGTAGTAGCCCAGGCAGAGGATGAAGCTCAGCAGCCCCGCCGTGCCGATACCCGGCGCGACCAGCGGCAGATACACCCTGACGAAGATCGTCCAACGGGAGGCACCGAACCCGGCGGCCGCGGCGAGCAGCCGACGGTCGACGCCCCGCATCACGCCCTGCAACACCAGGACGGTGTAGGGGAGCATCACCGAGGTGGTACCGATCACCACACCCGTCTCGTTGTAGAGCAGCGAGTACGGCGCGCCGGGCATGTCCATGGAGGTCAGCAGTGTGTTGATCAGGCCGTGTTCACCGAGCATGATGATCCAGCCGTAGGTGCGCACCAGGGCGCTGATGAAGTGCGGCACGACCACGATCAGCATGGCCAGTGCGGCGAAGACGGGCCGCATGCGGGCGATGGCGTGGGCCAGGACGAAGCCCACCAGCAGGCTGAGTACCGCGGTCTCCGCCGAGATGCGCAGGGTGGACATCAGCACGGACAGGTTCGCGCCGCTGAGGGCGTCGGTGTACCAGTGCAGGGTGAACCCGCCGCTGTCGCCCTTCAGGCTCAGCGAGAGCACGCCGACGATCGGGTAGACGAACAGCACGAGGAGGAACACCGTGACGGGGACGGCGTTGACCAGGGCGATGCGGGAGCGGTGTCCGCGCTTGGCGGACGTTTTCCTCACGGGCACCTTGGCGGGTGCGAGAGCGGTGCCGGCCATGACTCACCCCCCGTCCGTCTCGTCGAAGACACTGACGTCCTCACGGTCGGCGGTGACACACACCCGCTCGCCCGGGCGCGGCGGGGTGGCGGCGGTTTCGATGCGCAGTGGGGGTGTGCCGGGGGCGGCTCCGTCCAGGCGCACGGTGACGCGGGTCAGCGAACCGCAGTACACAGACGTCTCGACCGTGCCGGTACAGCAGCTCTCCTCGGCGCTGACCAGGCGGAGCTTGCTCGGCCGGACGGCGGCGCGGACCCGTTGGCCCGGAGCCAAGGCGTGCGCGCGGGCCTTGAGGACACCGCCGGTGTCCAGACGCACCGGGGTGCACCCGTCCTCGGTCGATTCCTCGACCTTGCCGGTGAGGAAGTTGGCGGCGCCCAGGAAGTCGGCGACGAAGGGAGAGGAGGGTCGTTCGAAGAGGCCGCGAGGGGTGTCGAACTGCTCGATGCGGCCGTCCTTCATGATGGCGATCCGGTCCGACATGACCAGGGCTTCCTCCTGGTCATGTGTCACATACACGACGGTCAGGCCGAGTTCGCGCTGGATGGACTTGATCTCGGTCTGCATCTGGTCGCGCAGCTTCTTGTCCAGCGCGCCCAGCGGTTCGTCCATCAGCACGATCGGGGGGCGGTAGACCAGGACCCGGCACAGCGCGACGCGCTGCTGCTGGCCGCCGGAGAGTTCGCGGGGCTTGCGGCCGGCGAACTTCGACAGCCCGGCCGCCTCCAGTGTCTCCCCGACCCGTCGGCGGATCTCCGTCTTCGACACGCCGCGCAGTTGCAGGGGGAAGGCGACGTTCTCCGTCACGGTCATGTGGGGGAAGAGCAGGTACTGCTGGAAGACGAAGCCGAAGTCGCGCTTGCCGGGGTTGAGGCGGGTGATGTCCCGGCCGTCGACGGCGATGGTGCCGGAGTCGGGCTCGGTGAACCCGGCCAGCATCATCAACGTCGTGGTCTTGCCCGAGCCGGAGGAGCCGAGGAAGGTGACGAACTCACCCGCCGCGATCTCCATGTCCACACCGTCGACCACCGTCGTCCCGCTGTAGGACTTGCGCAGCCCCTTCACCGACAGCGACCTGCCGGTCGGCGCGTTGGACCGTGGGGCCAGGACGGCGGCGAGGTCGTCTGCTGACAGCTGCCCGGTGTTGAGCGTATGGGTCGTCTCAGGCATCGGCCCACTCCTGCCAGCGCTTGGTGACGGCGTCACGGTTCTTGTCCCACCAGGCGACGTCGGCGTCGAAACCGACCTTCAGGTTCTGCGGCGAGGTCGGCAGCGTGGCCAGGACGTCCTCCGAGAGGAGCTTGATCGCGCCGGGAACGACCGGGCCACCGGGGTAGAGCTTGGCGAAGGCCGCCTGGACCTCGGGGCGCAGGGAGAAGTCGATCAGCTTGTAGGCGGCGTCCGGGTTGCTCGCGCCCTTGGGGATGCCCCAGCCGTTGGTGAGCCGTCGCGCGCCGTTCCACTGGTAGGCGACCGGCATGCCCTGCTTGATCAGCTCGTCCGCCCGGCCGCCGTACAGGCTGGTCGCGACGACTTCCTTGCGGCCGATCAGGACGGCCGGCAGGGCGCCGGTGTTCCAGAACTTCTTCACGCCGCCGCGGATCCGCGACATGGCCTTGAAGGCCCGGTCCACGTCCAGCGGGTAGAGCTTGTCCAGCGGCACACCGTCGGCCAGCAGCGCGAACTCCAGCTCCGGGATGTCGACCTCCGCGCTCTGCAGCGAACGCGGGCCGGGGAAGGCATCGGTGTTCCAGAAGTCCGCCCAGCTCTTCGGGGCGCGCTTCAGGCTGTCCGTGCGGTAGGCCATCAGGCTGCACCACACGTTCTTGCCGACCGCGTGCTCCGGCAGCTGGTGCTCCGGGATGCCGGCGCCCTTGACGCTCTTCAGCCGGTCGTGGTCCATCGGCTCCAGACAGTCCAGCCGGGCCATCTTCTGGAAGATCAGCAGCGAGTTGTCCATCAGGTCGACCTGCGGACGGCCCTGCTTGACCTGGGCGATGACCTGCGCCGACTGGTAGTTCACCGTCGTGACCGTGATGCCGGTCTCCTTGGTGAACGGCTCGTAGATCGCCTTCGTCAGAGCATCGTTGTAGGCGCCACCGCTGTTGCTGACGACGAGCCGCTTCTTACCGCCACCGCCCGACGAGGTGCGGCTCTCGCCGTTGCCCATGAGGTTGCCGCAGCCGGCCACCGTGGTGGCGGCAGCCAGGGCTCCTGCGGTGCGGAGTACGGTTCTGCGTCCTATCTGCTTGCCTTCCATGGCGGTGCCTCCTGGAGATCGCTGGGGATGCGGGAAATCCGTGATGCGGGGACATAGGTGTCCCGATGCGGGGGGCTTTTGGGGCGCCGGTAATCGGCGGAGGGAAACGCACGGGGCCCGAGGGGCCCGCCGAGCGAGACCCGGAGGAAAGAGAAGAAAGGGAGAATCTTCGGTGAAGCCGCACCGTAACCGTCACGAGGTAATCAGCGCGAGGTTCCTCGCTATCGATTTGATTACCGTCGCGCCCGCAGTGCAGAAGAGGCCGATTGCGGGGCAGGCCGGAGCTTCATCCCGCACGGCAGCGCGAATTGTGAGGCGCTCACGCCTTTCGCGGCGGTGCCATGCGGGACGGGTGTGAGCTGTGTATCAGATGCCGAGCATGGTGTTGAGGTCGTCCAGGGACTTCACCGTGACGTAGTCGTAGCCGTGGGTGACCGGGTCGTAGCCGCGGTCCAGCAGGACCAGGTTGCGGAAGCCCATGTCGTGCATCGGCATGTGGTCGTAGCGGGTGTGCGAGGCGACGTGCACGAAGTCCTCGGGGGACGCGTCGAGCTGGTCGAGCATGTACTCGAACGCGGCGTAGCGGGGCTTGTAGTAGCCGGCCTGCTCCGCGGTGAAGACCGCGTGGAAGTCCGCCCCGAGCCGGGGCACGCTCTCCTGGAGGAACGAGTCGTCGGCGTTGGAGAGGATGACCAGCTTGTAGTTCTCGCCCATCTTCTTCAGCGGCTCGGGCACGTCGGCGTGCGGGCCCCAGCTGCGCACGCCGTCGGCGAACCGCTTGCCGGCGTCGGGAGCGGCCTTGATGCCCCACTTGCGGCAGACCCGCTCGAAGGAGTCCTGCAGCACCTGCTCGTAGGGGTAGTAGTCGCCGCAGACCTGGTCGTAGCGGTAGCCGCGGAACTCCTTGACGAACTGGTCCCACTGCTCGGCCGGGATCTGGTCGCCCACGAGTTCCCGCGTGATGGGGGTCATCGGCCACTCGATCAGCGTGCCGTAGCAGTCGAACGAGACGTACTTCGGACGGAACTGCAGCGAGGGAATTCTGTTGCTCATGAGGTTGCTCCGATCTTCCTTTGTCGAAACGGGACAGTGGTGGGGTTCTCAGGCGTGCCCGTGCCGGGATTCCCTGAGTTGCGCGACGACGTCGTTCAGGCTTACGGCCAAGGCGCGCTCGATGTTGGTCCAGTCGTCCTTGGCGTGAGCGAGGAGGTACTCGCGCCGTTCGGGTGCGCGCTCCGCTCGCCAGTTGGCGAGGAGCGCGCGCAGGGTGAGGCGTGCCAGTGCGGCGACGGGGAGCAGGGGAAGCTCCGAAGCCCTGATCGGCCGCTCCCGCTGGTAGCCGGCCAGGAAGGCGCGGGCGTCCCGCCAGGGCTGTTCCGGCGTCCGGCCGAGCAGGTTCGCCATGGGCACGGCGGGGTCGAAGATCACCGCGCTGCGCACGGTGTCGCCGAAGTCGATGACACCGGTGACGAAGTGTTCCTCGCTGCCGGGGTCCACCACGACGTTGTAGGGGCTGAAATCGCCGTGGATCACCTGCGTCTCGAGAACGCCCAGCTTCGGGACGACGGTCTCGTCGAAGTTCCAGAAGACCTCTCGGGCCAATCGGCGGTGCTCGGGGTCCGGTGTGTACTGGACGAGGCCGGTCAGCTGGTGGAAGTGGCGGATGTCCCACACCAGACCGCGTCCGGCCGCCGGATGCGTGAACGCGTTCAGCGCCACGTCGATCCGTCCCAGCATCTCGCCTGCCTTGGCGAGCTGCTCGGCGTCCGGGTTCGTCTGGGCCAGGACGGGGCCTTCGACGAAGTCGAACACCCGCAGGATCCGTCGTCTGCCGTCGTTCAGCAGGATGGCCACGCTGTCGTCCCCGCCGGCGGTCAGCCTCACCCGCTGGACCGGCAACTGCGGGGCGGTGCGTTCGAGGTAGCGCATCGCGGCGGTCTGGAGGTCGACGACCTCCTCCGCCTCGTCCGGCGGTGAGACCTTCACGAGGTGGTCGCCCGCGTCGGTCCGGAGCCTGAACGTGTCGTCCTTCTCGGTCGCCAGCCGCTCCAGCCGCCCGCCCAGGCGGTAGTGCCTCTCGAGGAAGATGCTCACCAGCACCGCGTCGATGGGCTCGTGGGACGCCACCAGGCCGCTCTCCTCGAGGAGGCGTTGTGCATGGTTCGAAGCCGGTGAGGTGTTCACGGTCAGTCCCTTCGGGGGCGTCCTGCTGCTACAGGCGGTTTTTCGCGACTTCGGCGAAGGTCTCCAGGAAGCGGGTGACGTCGGCGGAGTCGAAGGCCAGCGGGGGGCGGATCTTGAGGGTGTTCGCCGACCGGCCCGTGCCGTTGATCAGGATCCGGCGGTCCCGCATGTCGTTGATGACGTCCTCGGTCAGCAAGCGGTCCGGCTCGAGGGTGTCCCGGTCCTTGACGATCTCCACGCCGACGTACAGGCCGGCACCGCGCACTTCGGCGACGAAGGGGGAGTCCTTGGTGATCTCCCGCAGCCCGGCGCGCAGAGCGTTGCCGCACTCCAGGACGCGCTGCTGCACGTTCTCCTTCTCCAGGACGTCCAGCACGGCGGCGCCGGCGGCCACGGGGATCGAGCTGCCGCCGAAGGTGTTGAAGTAGCGGACGTTGCGTCCGAACTCCTCACAGACCTCGGGACGGAAGACGACACCGGAGATCGGCATCCCGTTGCCCATCGGCTTGCCCATGGTCACGATGTCCGGCAGCACGCCGTGGCGGGTGAACCCCCACATCGACTCCCCGAGCCGGGCGAAACCGGACTGGACCTCGTCCGCGATGTAGACACCGCCGGCCGCGTGCACCTCCTCCACCACACCCGGCATGTAGCCGGGCGGGTCCGTGAAGATGCCGTCGCTGGTGTAGGCGCAGTCGGTGATCAGGGCGGCGAGCCGGAAGCCGTGGCGCTCCAGGTCCTCGATCGCGCCGCGCACCTGCTGCCGCATGTGCTCGGCGAGCGTGGTCCCCGGGGCGGCGAGGCGCGGGTCCGGCGGGTCGATCAGCCGCACGTTCGGACCGAGCGGTGAGCCGGCGCCCAGGTGCGGGGAGAAGCTCGCCACCTCGCGGGTGATGCCGTGGTAGGCCCAGCGGGTGACGATGATGCCCTCGCCGCCCGTGTGGAACCGAGCCACCCGCACCGCCAGGTCGTTCGCCTCCGAGCCGCTGCACGCGATGCTCAGCTTCGACAGTTCCTCGGGGAAGGTCGCGAGCAGCCGCTCCGCGTAGTCGACCAGGGCTTCCTGGACGTAGCGCGTGTTGGTGTTGACCGCCTTCATCTGGCGGGCGACGGCCTCGGCCACGTGCGGGTGGGCGTGCCCGACGCACGGGACGTTGTTGTAGGCGTCCAGGTAGTCGTTGCCGTCGCGGTCGATCAGGTGGGCCCCGTGACCGGAGACGAACTCGACCGGCTCCTTGTAGATGAGGGTGTAGCCGGGGCCGAGGACCCTGTTGCGGCGCCGGATCGTCTCCTGGAGGTGTTCGGGGAGCTCGCTCAGTACCCCGGGATCGAACCGGTTGGGGTAGTTGGCGATCGCCCGACTAAGCGTCGAAGTCATCTGCAGGCACACCTTCAGTCTGTTCTCGTCGAGGTTTGCTCGCTGCTGTGGCTGAGACCATACCATCGTTCGTTCCAGTTCCAACCTGAAACTAGAAACTTTTTTGGCTGACTTCACGGAGGATCCGAGGGTCAGGTTCCGCGGGTGCCAACTCGCCTATCCAGTAGTGGAATTGGGCGACGGCAGGGCTGTCTTGCGGGTCGCCCGCGATGCGTGCGTGATCGCTCAGCGGGTGACGTCCACTGCCTCGGTCATGAGGCGTCTTCCGGACGTTCGGCGGCGGGGTCGAGGAGTTCCGCGAGGTGCAGGGCGCGGATGTCCCGGTCTCCGGCGAGGTGGTCGATCTGGGTGGCGCAGCTGAAGCCGTCGGCGACGACGGGGCGTCCGTCGAGGTGGTCGATGCGGGGTTTGAGGGCCAGATCGGCGACGGCCATCGACGTTTCGTAGTGCTCGGCCTCGAAGCCGAAGTTCCCGGCGAGTCCGCAGCAGCCCTCGGCCTCGTCCACCTCGCGCACGCCGAGTCGGCGCAGGAGGTCGGCGGGGCGGCGGCCCTTGAAGGTGGCGTACTCGTGGCAGTGAGTCTGGAGGACGACGTTCTCGGGCAGCGGTGGCGGGCTCCAGTCCTGATCGGCGAGATCCGTGAGGGCCCCGGTGAAAGTCTGGACGCGGCTCGCCACGCGCTGGGCGGCCTCGGTGCCGAGCAGTTCGGGGACGTCACGTTTCAACGCTGCCGCACAGCTCGGCTCGGCCACGATGATCGGCCGGTCGTCACCGTCGTCGAGCGCGGCGACCGTGCGGGCCATGATCTGGCGGGCGACGTTCAGCTGGCCGGTGCTGACCCAGGTCAGCCCACAGCACAGTCCCTCCTGCGGCGCGCAGGGGATACCGGCGTCGGCCAGCACCCGGCTCGCGGCTCCCGCGATCTCGGGTCGGAAGGCGCGGGTGAAGCTGTCGACGAACAGCACGGCCTTCGCGGGCCCGGGGGCCTGGGCCGCGCGCAGGATCCTGCGCAGGGCGCGGCGGGAGGCGAAGGCGGGGATTCGCCGCTTGGTCGTGACGCCGCCCAGGCGGGCCAGGAGTTTGCCGAGCGGCCCGCGCAGCAGGGCGTTGACCGGCCGGGCGGCGTATCCGGCCAGGGCGGAGGTTTTGGGCAGCCAGCCCAGTGAGTAGTGGGAACGGGGGCGCAGGCGGCCCTTGTAGTGCTGGTGGAGGAACTCCGCCTTGTAGGTGGCCATGTCGACGCCGACCGGGCAGTCGCTGGAGCAGGCCTTGCACGACAGGCACAGATCGAGGGCATCGCGCACTTCGGTCGAGCGCCAGGCGTCCTTGATCGTCTCGCCGCGGACCATCTCCTGGAGCATGCGGGCCCGGCCGCGGGTGGAGGCGTTCTCCTCGCCCGTGGCCCGGTAGCTGGGGCACATCACCCCGCCCGCGTCACTGCGGCACCGCCCCACACCGACGCAGCGGCGTACGGCGCCGGCGAAACCGTCCTCGTCGTGCGGGAAACCGAACGCCGTGTCCAACACTGGCAGTTCACGCAGCGCGAGGTCGGCGTCCAAGGGCGCGGGGTCGACGATCACGCCCGGGTTGAGCAGCCCCTCGGGGTCAAAAACCTGTTTGAACGCGGCGAACAGGCCGATCATGCGGTGGCTGTACATCACCTGGAGCAGTTCGCTGCGGGCGCGTCCGTCACCGTGCTCGCCCGACAGCGTGCCGCCGTGCCCGACGACCAGGGCGGCGGCTTCGGTGAGGAACCGGCGCATGACCGCCCGCCCCGCCTCCGTCGCCGGGTCGAAGTCGATGCGCACGTGGACGCAGCCGGCGCCGAAGTGCCCGTACAGCACACCGGTCAGCTGGTGCGTGGCCAGCAGCTTGCGGAAGTCGCGCAGGTAGGCGGCCAGGTGCTCCGGGGCGACGGCCGCGTCCTCCCAGCCGGGCCAGGACTCGCCGCCGTCCACGAGCCGGGCGGCCAGCCCGGCCCCGTCCTCACGCACCCGCCACAGCGCACGCCGCTCCGCCGGGCTCTCCACGACCCGGCCGCCCGTCATCCGCCCCCTCGCCTTGAGCACATCCAGCAGCTCAGCGGCCCGAGCGTTGACCACTGCCGGGTCGTCGCCTTCCAGCTCGACATACAGCCAGGCCCGCCCCTCGGGCAGCCCGGTGACGGAATCGGGGCCGCGGCGGGCACGCATGGTGGCCACGATCGCCTCGTCCATGCCCTCCACCGCGCTGGGCGAGAAGCGCAGGATCTCCGGCACGTCCTCGGCCGCCTCGACCACGTCCTCGTAGCCCAGCGTCAGCAGCGCGGATGCCTGTGCGGCCGCCACCAGGCGGACCGTCGCGGCGGTGACGACCGCACAGGAGCCCTCCGTGCCCACCAGAGCACGAGCCACATCGAAGCCGTTCTCCGGCAGCAGGTGCTGCAACTGGAAACCCGACACCTGACGAGGGATCCGGCCCAGCTCGGTACGGATCGGCGCCAGATTGTCCTCGACCAACCGCCTGAGGTCGGATTCCAGGCGCGCGATGACCTCGCCGTCACCAGGGTCCACCGGATGCAGCCCCGTGTGGTCGGCCACGGCCCGCACACCGTCCGCCGTCACGATCTCCAGGGCCTCGACGTGGCCGCTGGTCCGCCCGTCGCGCACCGACCGGTTGCCGCACGCGTCGTTGCCGATCATGCCGCCGAGGGTGCAGCGGCTGTGCGAGGACGGATCCGGCCCGAAATCCAGCCCGTGCAACGCGGTCGCGCCGCGCAGCGCGTCCAGGACGACACCGGCCTCGACCCGCGCCGTACGGGCCTCGACGTCGATGTCCAGGATCCGGTTCATGTACCGGGAGAAATCCAGCACCACCCCCGGCCCGACCGCGTTGCCGGCCATGCTCGTGCCACCACCCCGGGCCGTGACCGGGATGCCCGTCTCCCGGCAGGCCCGCACCACCGCCACCACATCGTCGGCGGTACGCGGGAAGACCACGGCCTGCGGCGGGACACGGTAGTTGGAGGCGTCGTAGGCGTAGGGTCCCGTCGCTCCCGGGCCGGTCTCCACCCGCAGACCGGGCGCGATCTCGGCGAGCCGGACGACCAAGGACGTGACGGCGGCCGTCATCACTCCGCCGCCCTTGGCAGGCCCGCTGCCCGCGAGGCGACGACGCGGAGGATCTCTCGGACGGTACGGAGCACCTCACGGCGCTCCACGCATGTGCTGCGCATCTCTGTCCCGCGCCTACTTGATGACGTCGAGGAACTTGTAGAAGCCGCCCGCGAAGGGCAGGAACCAGGGCGGGCCGAAGTGGCCGGGGATCCGCTTGAAGGGCAGGTCGGCCCAGGGGTTGGCGCCGGTGTCACCGTTCATGTACTCGGCCATCTGCTTGCCCATGTGGGTCGCCATCTGGACGCCGTGGCCGGAGTAGCCGAGGGAGTAGAACAGCCCGTCCTGCTCACCGGCGTGGACCATGCGGTCCATGCTCATGTCGACCAGGCCGCCCCAGCAGTAGTCGACGCGCGTGTTCGTGAGCTGCGGGAAGACCTCGGTCATCGCCTTGTGCAGGATGCGGCCGCTCTTGGCGTCCGACTGCTGGTTCGACATCGCGAAGCGGGCGCGGCCGCCGAACAGCAGCCGGTGGTCCGGGGTGATGCGGAAGTAGTTCAGCAGGTTCAGGGACGTCGATGCCATCCGCCGGTTCGGCAGCAGCAGGTCGCAGACGTCCTCGCCCAGCGGTTCGGTCACGATGATGAAGCTGCCGACCGGCGCGATCCTGACCTGCTGCCAGCGGAACGGCCGGCGGGTGTGGCCGCTGGTCGCGACGAGCACCTGGTCGGCCTGGACGCTGCCGCGCGGCGTGACCAGCTCGTGCTTCGTGCCGCTCAGGCGCCGGACCTGCTCGACCGGGGCCTTCTCATGGATGGTGGCGCCTGCCCGGACGGCGGCCTCGGCGAGTCCCTTGGTGAACTTGCCGACGTGCAGTCCGGCGCTCCTGGCGTCGACCATGCCGCCGTGGTAACAGTCGGAGCCGATCTCGGTGTGAAGCTCGCTCTTGGAGATCAGCCGCGTCTCGATCCCGAGCTTGCCGGACATGATCTCGTGGGTCTTGCGCAGCCCCTCGAAGTGGGCCGGCTTGGACGCCAGGTTCAGCTTGCCCGTGCGGGCGAAGTCGCAGTCGATGTTCTCTTCCTTGACGAGGTTCTCGATGGTGTCGACCGCGTCGTGGTAGGCGAGCAGGTACTGCTTGGCGGTGTCGAAGCCGTAGCGGTCGATGGCGGAGCGGAATCCGATCGACATGCCGAGGGTGGCCATGCCGCCGTTGCGCCCCGACGCGCCGAATCCGACGGTCTCCTTCTCGAAGACGTGCACGTCGGCGCCCTTGCGCGCCAGGTGCAGCGCCGCAGAGAGGCCGGTCAGGCCGGCTCCGATGATCGCCACGTCGACCCGGCCGCCGATCTGGGTCCGGGACCGGTCAGGACCCTGGGGCGCGGTGTCGAGCCAGTAGGGGGTGAACTTCATGTCGCTGCTCTCTCTCCTGCCAGTGCCGTCAGCCGCTCTGGACGCACCCGCGTCGGCTTGCCGGGGTATGTCGTCTCAGGGATCGCGGTCGCCGTTCGACGACGCTGATCTGCCGGGTGTCGGAACGTGCTCGCTGCTGCGCTCAGACCATAACACCTTTCGTTCCAGTTCCAACCTGAAACAAGGAATATTTTGACGGACGACGTGGCCCGGGGTCTGGTGCTGGGCTGGTCAGGGCGTGCTCGTCGCGGCCCGCGAAGTGCCGCTTCTGTCGGATAGCGCCTCAATCTAGACGCCGCCCCGGCGAGCGACCAGCGTCGTGCGCGAGGGAGTGTCCCTCCGGAGCGCGCGGGCCGAGAGCGCCCTGACCAGCGAAAGGCCGTTGATCGTGGGTGGTACGCTCCCCGGCATGCGGTCAACTGGCCCTGTGCGCGGGGCGATCCGCCCGGAGACGTCGACGACGTTCCGGCGGCCGGCCGCAGAGGGGGCCACCGTCTGATCGATGCTCGCTGCCGCCAGTCAATTGGTCATCGACCCCAGCCTCCTGGCCCCCGCCGCACCGCGGCGATCAGGGCACGGAGTGCTTCGGGGACCCTGCGGAGTGCATCACAGATGAGCCGAGAACGGTCCGGCACCGCGCAAGACGCGGGCAAGAGCCCCCTCCCGCCCACCGAGGCGAAAGCGACGGACACGCGGGAACGGTCTCCGGTCCCCGCCCCACAGCCCAGGATCATCACGCCCAGGCCGGTCCCCGTCCGGCCGGCGTACCGGTCTCGCTATGGTCAGCACGTGACCACCAACCCGACCTCTCGCGACCACAACAAGGCGTCGGTCCTCGACGTTCTCCTCTCCCACGCGCCCCTGACCCGGAACCAGCTCATCGAGCTGACGGGTCTGAGCAAGGCCACGGTGTCCCGAGCGGTGGAGGAGCTCCGGGCCGACGGCTTCGTCGTCGACGGCGGGGTCGACGAGGTCACGGGCCGCGGCCGCCGGTCCACGTATCTGGATCTGCCCGGCACGACCGGGCACGTCGTCGGGATCAGCTTCGGCATCCAGACGACCGGTGTCGTCGTGGCCGACCTCAGGGGCCGCGAGATCCAGCACATGACGGTTCCCACCCCCGACCACCAGGACGTCGGGGAAGCGGCCCGATGGCTGGTCGATCTGGTCGACCGGACCGCGGCGTCCGCCCAGGGCCCCCTGCGTCAACTCGTCGCCGCCGTGCCCGGCCGGGTCCGGGACGGCAAGGAGATCTTCGGCCCGGCGGAGTCGATGAGGATCTTCGCGGGCTCCGGCCTCCACCGGGCCATCGAGGAGCTGGTCGACGCCCCCGTGCTCCTCGACAGCGACGCCAACGCGTCCCTGCTCGGGATCCTCACCAACGACGCCACCGTCACCAACGCCGCGCTCTTCAGCGTCAGCACCATGCTCAACTTCGCCAGCTGCACCGATCACGAGCTCGCCCACGGGAGCACGCCCACCTTCGGCGACATCGGAGTGCTCTCCTCCGGGACCGGCGACGACATCCTCGACGAGCTGCTGAGCACCCGGGGGCTCCTCCGCTTCGCCCGTAAGCGGGGGCTCGACCTGGAGCGCGTCGAGGACCTCTGGGAGGGACCGCACGACGCGGCAGCGCGCGCCCAGGTGCTCGAGGCGTTCACCACGGCGATCGTGACCGCCGTCAGCGTCGTCGCCGTGACGCTGGACCCGGAGTCCGTCTACTTCGTGGGCCGCCTCAGTCCGCTCGTCGACGAGGTGCTGCCCGAGGCGCGCCGTCGACTCGACCGGAACCTTCCGGCGGTCCCGGAGATCAGGACGGTGCCGCACCTGATCGGCCTCTCGACGGCACGAGGCGCGGTGTACGCGTGCCTGACGATGGCCCACGAACGGCTGCGCGACGCCGTACTCGGAGCACGGCGCCAGAGCCAGGCCGCCGAGCAGTCCGCACCGGCCTTCTGAGGCGACTCCGGGCGGGACGGCCGAGAGCCGGCTCGGCGTCCCCCTGTGAGGGCGGCGTCCGTGCGTGCGGTGACAGGTCGCCGGCGGGCGGTCGGGCTTGCTCCGTCCGGCCCAGCACGAGCCTGCGGTGGGCCGGCCCCCCGGCGGCCCGAACGCGTCGAAGGCGAAGACCCGGTCCGGAAATCGCCGCCGGAAGGTGATGCCGCGACGCAGCAGCAGGCACCGTACGGCTTCCCGGCCGATGCGGATGACACGTCTGTGCACGCGGCGCAGGCAGGCGGCGAGTGTGCGGATCGACCAGCGCGTGAAGGGCTGGCCGAGCGTGGTGGGGCGGGCGGTGGCGATCTGGATGACGAAGTCCTCGTCGCCAGGGCTGAGTGGGCGGGGACGGCCTCCCGCCCACTGAGGGTCCAGGCAGACCAGGCCCAACCCGGCGACCCCCGCCTTCAGCACCGCGGTGCCGGCCGACCCGAGGGCGCGCAAGGTGTCGTTCACCGGCTCGACCGGGTCGGCGAGGTCCTGCTGCGGCTCGCCGCGGACAACGTCCTCAAGGGCTCCATGGAACTGGGCGGCAACGCCCCGCTGCTCGTCTTCGACGACGCCGACCTGGAGCGGGCCGTCGACGGGGCGTTCGCGGCCGAGATGCGCAACGGCGGCCGGTCCTGCATCGCCGCCAACCGCGTCTTCGTCCAGGACGGGATCGCCGACGCTCATCGACCACACCGCCGTGACCAGGCTCACCGGAGGCATTCGAAGCGCTTCGATATCCGTTGTGGGACCAGAGGCGGGCAGCGAATCATCACGTCGTCCCATCAAGTCGCCCTAGTAGGAGGCGATTCCCGGGTTCCGGGAATGTTGGAAGGGGCCTTGTGCACCCATGGGCGCTCACTTAATCTCACAGCAACGTCGAAGCGGTTCGACGGTACCTCGTGTCCCAGACATGGGATGTCCCTCTTTCAGCTCAGCCCATTCCCCAGCCGTCGTCGGCGAACCACACGCTGGTGCGGCCGGGCGGCGGTCGGTTCGCTGATTCAGCCATCGCTCGAAGAAGAGAGGAGCTCCATGAGAAAGTCTTGGATCCTGTCCCTGGTCACGCTGGTCACCGCCGCGTTGGGAGTGACAGCGGGAGGTGCCGCCCCCGCCTCCGCGGCCTCCACCACGCCCTTGCGGGTCATGCCGTTGGGGGACTCCATCACCTGGGGCGTGGGCAGCAGTACGGGCAACGGCTACCGGGGTCCGCTGTGGGACAAGCTCGCCGCGGACGGCCATCCGCTCGACTTCGTCGGCACGTTGCGGGGCGGTTCGATGTCCGACCCGGACAACCAAGGCCACTCGGGATATCGCATCGACCAGATCGCCGCACTCGCCGACGCCTCGCTCACCCGCTACCGGCCCAATGTCGTGACGCTGCACATCGGCACCAACGACCTCAACACGTCCTACCAGGTCTCCACCGCCACCGCCCGGCTGAAGTCGCTGGTCGGCCAGATCACCGCCGCCGCCCCCGACGCCACCGTCCTCGTGGCCTCGCTGGTCGTGTCCACCAGCGGCACGGAGGAGCAGTACCGGGCCGCGTACAACCAGGCCATCCCCCAGATCGTCAGCGAGGCACGGGCCGCGGGCAAGCGCGTCGCATACGTGGACATGAGCAGCCTGACCACGGCCGATCTGGCCGACGCCCTGCATCCCAACGACTCGGGCTATCAGAAGATGGCCGACGCCTTCCACCGCGGCGTCAGGACCGCGGACAGCGCCGGATGGCTGAAGAACCCCGCCCCCGCTCCGGCACGCGTGCAGTCCGGTGTGGCCGGCAAGTGCATGGACGTCAAGGGCGCCGCCACCACCGACGGGACCGCCGTCCAGACGTGGAGCTGCGGCGCCGGTGCCAACCAGTTCTGGTCCGCCTACACCGACGGCACGCTGCGCTCCATGGGCAAGTGCCTCGACGCCGCCGGCGGAGCCACCGCCAACGGCACCAAAGTACAGATCTGGTCCTGCCACGGCGGTGCCAACCAGGTATGGCAGCCCCACAACGGTGGCTACCGCAACCCCGCATCCGGTCGCTGCCTCGACGTTCCGGGATCCTCCACGACCGACGGCACGCAGCTCCACCTGTGGGACTGCAACGGCGGCTCCAACCAGAAGTGGACCACTCTGACCGCAGGATGACCCCGCTCCCGGAATCCGAACCCTTTCCGAGCGCGGATTGCGGGAGCTCGCGGCAACCTTGTGTGACGTCTGTGGCGACAAGGGAGCGGATCCGGCCAGTTCCAGTGGCCGGATCCGGATTTCCACTGTTGAACAGCATGCAAGGAGAACGCCTCCCCATGAACCACCCCACGAACGGCGGGCGCCGCGGGCGTCACCGCCGCCGCTGGACCGCCACCGGTCTGCTGCTCGGCGTGCCCGCCGTCCTCGTGCCGTACCTCCTGATCGCGCAGGAGGACTCGCAGGCCGCCACGGTCGATGGCGATGCCTACTACCGGCTGGTCTCCGTGCGCAGCGGCAAGGTGCTGGACGTCAACGCTTTCTCCACCGCAGACGGCACCCGTATCCAGCAGTGGACCGACCAGAACACCGCCAACCAGCAATGGAGGCTGCGGCCCACCAGGGACGGCTACTACGAGCTGGTGAACCGCAACAGCGGCAAAGTGCTGGGCGTAGCGGGCGACTCGACCGCCCGGGCGGCCGCCACGGAGCAACAGACCGACAGTTCCTCCACCTCCCAGGAGTGGAAGATCAACGAGGTGAGTGGTTCCGACGCCGTCACCTTCACCTCGCGCAGGAGCGGCCAGCTGCTCGACGTCTCCAGCGGCTCCAAGGCCGACGGCGCTGCAGTCATCCAGTATCCCGCCACAGGCAGCGCCAACCAGCGGTGGAAGCTGGTGAAGACAGCCGAGCCCCGGGCGACCGGGGCCGGTCCGTATGTGTGGAGGAACGCCCAGGTGGTGGGCGGTGGTTATGTCACCGGGCTGGTGTTCAACCAGCGGGAGAAGGGTCTGCTGTACGCGCGCACCGACATGGGCGGCGCCTACCGCTGGGACAGCGGGGCCGAGCAGTGGATCCCGCTGACCGACTGGCTCGGCGAGAAGGACTGGAACCTGCTGGGCATCGACTCGGTGGCCACCGACCCCGTCGACCCCAAGCGGCTCTACCTCGGGGCGGGCACCTACACCAACGAGTGGGCCGGCAACGGTGCCATCCTGCGCTCCACCGACCGGGGCCGCACCTTCCAGCGCACCGATCTGCCCTTCAAGCTGGGCGCCAACGAAGACGGCCGCGGGGCGGGCGAACGGCTCGTGATCGACCCCGCGGACCACGGCACCCTGCTGCTGGGCACCCGCAAGAACGGCCTGTGGCGCAGCACCGACTACGGCGTGACATGGCGTCAGGTCCCCTCGTTCCCCGTCAAGGACGGGGCGAGCAGCGGCGCGGGCATCTCCTTCGTGACGTACGGCCCGGCCGGCAGCAGGACGATCTACGTCGGCGTCAACGACAGGTCCACCTCCCTGTACCGCTCCACCGACGGCGGCGGCACCTGGCAGGCCGTCGCCGGGCAGCCCACCGGCCAGCTGCCGCAGCACGGCGTGCTCTCCGGTGACGGCTCGCTGTACCTGACGTACACCGACAACCCCGGCCCCAACGGCGTGACGGCGGGCTCGGTGTGGAAGTACACGCCGGGCCGCGGGGCGTGGAAGAACATCTCCCCGTCCCAGGGCGACTACGGGTTCTCCGGTCTGGCCGTCGACCCACGCAAGCCCTCCACGGTGATGGTCACCACCCTCGGCCGCTGGTGGCCCGAGGACGAGATCTACCGCAGCACCGACGGCGGCACGACCTGGAAGGCACTGGCCGACAAGTCGAAGCGCAACGCCTCCGCCGCGCCCTACGTCGGCACCCACACCGGGCACTGGATGACCGCCCTGGCCATCGACCCCTTCGACTCCGGGCACGTGCTGTACGGCACCGGCAACGGCATCCTGCGCAGCAAGGACGCGAACGCCTCCGCCAGCGGCGGCACCAGCCACTGGAGCATGGGCGCCCGAGGGCTGGAGGAGACCTCGCTGCTGGACGCGATCGCCCCGCCCGGCGGCGCCACCGTCATCACCTCCATGGGCGACCAGGGCGGCTTCCGGCACGACGACCTGACCAAGGTGCCCGCCGGGCGGCTGAAGAACCCGCTGATGACCAACAGCACCGACATCGACTTCGCCCAGTCCCAGCCCTCGATGATGGTCCGCGTCGGCCGGGGCGGCGCGCAGGACGGCGCCTACTCCACCGACGGCGGCCTGAGCTGGAACGGCTTCAGGGCAGAGCCGGTGGCCAGTGCCCAGGACGGGCATGTCGCGCTCGCGGCGGACGGCTCGACCATCGTCTGGACGCAGGCCGGTCAGGCCCCGTACCGCTCGACCGACAAGGGCGCGAGCTGGTCGCGGGTCGGCGGCCTGGGCGGCGGCGCCGTGGTCGTCGCCGACCGCTCCTCGGCCAGGACGTTCTACTCGCTGTCCGGCGGCACCCTCCACGCCAGCACCGACGGCGGCGCGACCTTCACCGCCCGCGCCGGCAACCTGCCCGATGGCCGGCTCAAGGCGGCCCCCGGCATCGCCGGAGACCTGTGGATCGCCGGCGGTGCCAAGGGGCTGCTGCACTCCACCGACGGCGGCCGCACCTTCACCACGCTCAAGACGGTGCAGTCCGCGTCCGCCCTCGGCTTCGGCAAGGCCAAGCCGGGCGCCTCCTACCAGGCCCTGTACCTGATCGGCACCGTCAAGGACGTCACCGGCGTCTTCCGCTCCACCGACAAGGGCGCCACCTGGGTCCGCGTCAACGACGACGCCCACCAGTGGGGCGCCATCGGCGGCGTCGGCGTCATCACCGGCGACCCCGACACCTTCGGCCGCGTCTACGTCGGCACCAACGGACGCGGCCTGCAGTACGGCGACCCGTCCTGACCCGAGAGCCGTGGCGGGGCCGCAGCCGTGACGGCCTGCGGCCCCGCCTGGCTGGGCGACGTCCGCTGTCGTGGGACTGCCCTCAACCGGTCGGGCGTCTCCCCGCGCGGTGGTAGGGGTGGCGGGTTACGGGAGCGTGGTCCACTTCTGGTTGTTCTGGCCGTTGCAGGTCCACAGGATGACCGGGGTCCCGTTGGCGGTTCCCGCTTGTTCGGCGTCCAGGCAGAGCCCGGCGCGGACGTTGCGGATCGAGCCGTCGGCGCCCACGGTCCACTTCTGGTTGTTCTGGCCGTTGCAGGGCCAGATGATCACCCGTGTGCCGTTGGTGGTGCCCTGGTTGTAGGCGTCCAGGCACTTGTCGCCGTAGACGCGGATCTCGCCTCCGGCCCACGTGGTCCACAGCTGGTTGGCGGCGGTGTGGCAGTCCCAGATCAGCGACGCCGTCCCTGCGGCGGTGGAGGCGCGGTCCACGTCCAGGCAGCGGCCGGATCCGGTACCGCGCAGGCGTGCGGTGGTGGAGGCCAGCGGACTGCCGCCGGTCATCTTGAACACGGCGACACCGTGCGCCGGGACACTCGCCGAGATCTGCCCGGAGGTGCTCGACGTGGCACCGGTCCACAGGTCGGTGAGGGTGAACGACCCTCCGGTGAGGCCGACCTGCGCGGCCGAGGCGGTGATGGTCGTGGTGCTCCCTCCCCGGTTGAACAGGCCCACGGCGACCGAGCCGTCGGACAGGGGCTTGGCGAACACCTCGGTGTCGCCGTCGTCGCGCACCCTGCGCCCGCCCGCGCCCAGCGGATCCTGGTTGACCGCCAGCAGACGGGGGTTGCGCAGGATCGCGCTCACGTCGGCGGACATGGTGCGGATGTCGTTGCCGGCCATGAGCGGGGCCGCGAGCAGCGACCACAGGGCGAAGTGGGAGCGGGACTCGGTCAGCGACAGACCGGGACGGCCGACGACCAGCATGTCGGGGTCGTTCCAGTTTCCCGGCCCCGACTGCGCGGCCAGCGGCGCGGTGACGTCCAGGACGTTGCCGACGCCCATCGGGTAGCTGTTGGTGTTGTTGTTCTGCCAGATGTCGAGCAGGTCCTCGGTCGTCCGCCACAGGTCGGCGACCTCGCCCCAGTCGTACTTGTCGCCGGTGGGGGCGTGGAAGCTGTTGGGGTTGATGCTGTAGACGATCGGGCGGCCGGTGGCGCGCAGGGCGTCGCGCATGAGGGTGAACCGCGCGATCTGCTCGTTGAGGGTGCCGCTGCCGGAACACCAGTCGTACTTGAGGTAGTCCACGCCCCAGGAGGCGAACGTGGCGGCGTCCTGCCTCTCGTGGCCCTTGCTGCCGGTGGAGCCGGGGTAGGTCCCCACGCCCTGCGCGCACGTCTTCTCGTTGGGCGCCTGGTAGATGCCGAACTTCAGGCCCTTGCCGTGGATGTAGTCCCCGAGCGCCTTCATGCCGCTGGGGAACTTGGTCGGGTTGGCCCGGAGGTTGCCCGCCGCGTCACGCTGCGGATCGAACCAGCAGTCGTCGACGACGACGTACTGGTAGCCCGCGTCCTTCATGCCCGAGGACACCATCGCGTCGGCGGCCTGGCGGACCTGCGCCTCGGTGATCGAGCACCCGAAGCTGTTCCAGCTGTTCCAGCCCAGCGGCGGGGTGAGCGCCGGGCTGCCCGGCGCGGCCTCGGCGGTCGTGCCGGCGGAGGCGGTGACGCAGGCGGTGAGCGTCAGCGCGGTGGCCGTGAGGAGACGCAGCAGTCGTCTGTGCAGGGAAACCACGGAGGGTTCCTTCCTGGCCCGCGAAGCGAAGCCGCTGCGCGGGCCTGTTGGGACGCTCATGAGTGTGTGGTCACGTGCGGGCGGGTCAGCGCTGCAGGGTGAGCAGGGCCGGCCGGTACGGCAGCTTCAGGTAGTCGGTGCCATCCGACGAGGGAGACCTGCCCTGGTAGAGGAACTGCAGGTTGCAGGGGTCGATGGTCATGGTCTGGTCGGCGTTGACGCGGACCAGGTCGCCGTGGCTGATGTCGTTGGTCCAGGTGGCACCGCTGTTGGCCTTGCCGGCGAAGGGGTTGCTCTCGGTGCCGGCCTGCTCGGTCCATGTGCCGGTCAGGCTGGTGGCGGTGAAGGAGCGGAAGTAGCGCCCGTTGACGCCCCGCGCTTCGACGATCATGAGGTACTGGTTCTGGCCCTGGACCTTGTAGACCTCGGGGGCCTCGAACAGGCGCTCCTCGGTGTCGGTCATGACCGTCGTGTACGAGGAGCCGAAGCTGCTGGGGAAGTTGCCGAGCGGCATGGTCGACCTGAAGATGCTGCCCTTGTCGTTGGCGAAGAACAGGTGGATGTTCTGGCCGTCGGCGATCAGGGTCGGGTCGATCGGGCCGCCGACCGGGACGCTGCCGGTGAACAGTGGCTGCGCGGCGGACCAGCTGTTGGGGTTGGTGGGGTCGCTGGACGTGCGGTAGGTGAAGGGCCAGTTGGTGCCCCACCCGTTCGAGGCCATCACCCAGATGTTCCTGGTCGAGAGGTAGAACAGTTTGGGCGCCACCGCCGGCCCGCTCACGCTGTTCTGGGTGGCTGTGCCCATGTCGGACCAGTTCCTGAAGGGGCTGAACATCATCCCGCTCCAGGCGTTTCCGTCGGAGCTGGTGGCGTAGACCAGGTTCTGGCCGTTGATCTTGACGGTGGTGAAGTCCTTCAGCGCGAGCGAGCCGTTCGCCGGCTGGGCGAGCGGGCCGGTCGAGGACCACCGGTAGGTCGACGGAAGTGCGCACGCGTTCGGTGTCCCGGTCAGGCCGGTCCACTTCTGGTTGGTGCCGCCGTTGCAGTCCCAGAGCTGCACCGCCGTGCCGTTGGCCGTCGCGCCGCCGCTGACGTCCAGGCACAGTCCGGACTCCACGGCGACGATCGTGCCGTCGGCGTTCGCGCGCCACTGCTGGTTGGTGCCGCCGTTGCAGGACCAGATCACCGGCCGGGTGCCGGCCGTGGTGGCGTGGTTCGGGACGTCCAGGCATTTGTTGCCGTACACGGTGAGCTGGTTGTCGTCCGTCAGCGTCCACCGCTGGTTGGTGCCGCCGTTGCAGTCCCAGATCTGCACGTTGGTGCCGTCGGTCTGGCCGGCGCCCGGCACGTCGAGGCACCGGCCGGAACCGACGCCGCGCACGGCGCTCGTGGTGGCCGCCTGGGCGGGGTTGGCGACGAGTGTCGCCGCCGAAGCGACCAGGGTCGCGAGCACCACAGGCAAGTACCTGCGGCGGAAACCACGTCGGTGCATGGGGGCCTCATTCCTCGAGTGAGCGGTATGTTCGTCATGTCGAACAAGGGTCGAGCTGTCGAGCAGACGGAAGGGGGGGAGAGCGGCCGTCTGCTTCCGGGGCGGAGTTCAATTCCTCACGATGCGCCACCGGTTGTCGGCGGTGCCGTCGTCCGGACCCTGGACCGCGAACGCGCCGGCAGCGGTGGAATTGCTCGCGATGGCGAGCAACTTGCCGCTGTGCTCGTTGCGGATCTTGTAGGTCCCGTCTCCCTGGTCGAGCAGTGTCCATCGGTGGTCGGCGGTGCCGTTGTCCGCCCACTGCAGGACGGTCGCGTCGTCTGCCGTGGACATGTTCAAGACGCCGAGCACCTTGCCGCTGTGGGCGTTGCGGAAACGGAACCCGCCCCCGTCGGCGATCATGTGCCAGTCGTGGTCGGCGGTGCCCGAGTCGTGCCACTGAAGAGCGCGGCCGCCGTCGGCCGTGGACATGTTCTGGATGCCCAGCACGAGACCGCTGCCCGCATTCGCGAGACGGACGGTGCCGCCGGCGTTCCAGTAGACGGTGTAGTTGTGGCCGTGCGCGTCGTGGAACGGGCCCAGGTCGACGGTGGAGCCGTTGGCGGTGGCGGTGAAGGCGAGTGACGTGCCGTTGGTCCGTCTGATCGTGGACGTGTTCAGCGAGGGGAGGGAGCTGAGCGTGGAGTCGCCGTAGTTGCCGGACAGGACCACCGGGCCGTAGGTGATCGCGGCGACGTTCGCGTTGTCGTTGGCCGCTCGCATGACGACCCGCATGGGCAGGCGGACGGTGACCGTGTCGCCGGAGGTCCAGGAGCGGGTCAGGGTGGCGTAGCCGCCGGGCGTGGTGGCGATGTCCTGCCGCGTGCCGTTGACGCTGACGGTGGCCCCGGCGGTCCAGCCCGGGATGCGTAAGCGCATCGCCCAGGTTCCGCTGACGTTGCCGGTGACCCGCAGCGTCGTGGTGTCGCTGACGGGGTATGCCGTGGTCTGGGTGACCGTGATCCCGCGCTCCGACCAGTTGAGCACCGAGGGCACGAACAGGTTCACGATCAGGGTGTCGTCACTGCGGTAGTAGATGGAGTCCATCAGCCTGGTGTGCATCTCCAGGCCCGTGCCCTGGCAGCACCAGAACGTGCCGTAGTCGGTGCTCCAGGTGCCACCGCCCCACGCAGGACCCACACCGCGTCGGCCTCCCGGGTCGAGCGGGGTGAAGTAGGTGACGTGGCCGTGGTCGCTCGCCGGGTTCTGCTGGCCGATCATGTGGTTCAGCCATGCCCGCTCGTAGTAGTCGAACAGCGCGGCCCGGTTCGGGTCCAGCGCGAACAACTCCCGAGTGAGGAGGAGCATGTTGAAGGTGTTGCAGCTTTCGCAGGTGTCCTTGTTCAGGTAGCCGGCGATGGCGTTCGGGGCGCGGAAGTGCTCGGCCTGGCTGTTGCCGCCGATGGCATAGGTGTGCGCGTCGACGGTGAAGTTCCAGGCGTTGGTGGCGATGTCCCGGTAGCGGGTCGTACCGGTGGCCTTGTACTCCCGCGCGGCCCCGATCCACTTGGGTACCTGGGTGTTGGCGTGCAGTCCGCTGAGCCGGTCCTGGTTGGCCGCCAGCGGGTCGAACACCGCTGCGTGGTCGAACCGCCGGGCGACGGCGAGCCACCGCGCGTCGCCCGTCTGCTGGTAGAGATCGGTCAGCACGGCGTTCATGCCGCCGAACTCGGTTCCCAGCATGGCCTGCATCTGCTGGCCGCTCAGCCGGCCGGTGCGCAGGTCCACCCATCCCGCCAACGCGAGCAGCACGTCACGGGCTTGTGTGCTGCCGATGTAGCGCCATACGTCCAGCAGGCCGGCGAGGGTCTTGTGGATGGTGTAGTACGGCACGTTGCCGTTGCTCAGGGTCCGCTGCTCAAGAGCGGTGAAGTCGGACTCGGGGTAGCCGGAGAGGTACCCGGCGTTGAAGCCGGCGGCGCTGTTGTTGGCCTGGCATCTGGCCAGCTCGGCGACCATGTGGATTGCCTTGTCCCGGCAGACGGTGTCCCCGGTCACGGCGTACAGCTGTGCCCATGCCGTGAGGAAGTGCCCCTGGACGTGGGTGCGGAAGGGGAAGTCCGGCGCGTCCCAACCGCCGTTCGGGGACGCGCCGTTGGTGGACAGCTTGTGGTTGGCGCGGAAGTTGTACAGCAGCCGGTCGACATCGACGAACCGCAGGTAGTTCCGCGTGCGGTTCTGGTTGTCCAGCCAGCGGCTCGCGGTGAGCCGGACCTGGTCGAGTGCGAAGGGGTGCGCAAAGACCCCGATGTCGACCCGTGCGGGAGGCACGGCCGCGTGGGCGGGGGACGCGCGGACTAAGGATCCGGTGGCGGAGGCGGCGGCCGTGGCCCCCGCTGCTTGCAGCAGGCGCCGTCTGCTGAGGGAGGAAGACATCCTGAACCTTTCGGTGAGGGCAGAGTGACTGCCTGGTTCGTAGGTGCGTTCGCTCGCGACGACATCACGGCACTGCGTTGGTCCTGTTCGCTCCTGGGCCTTTCCACGGATACATGGGATGGATTAACTGGTACGGACGTTGTCTCTGTCTAGCCCTGCGACACGAAAGACTTCGCTACTTGCGGATGCGGATCCACGCGATGAGGCCCGTGGCCTGCGGGGCGACAGCGAGGACCGCACCGCCGCGGGCGGGTCCGCGGCGGGCACGTCAGGGGGTTGGAAAGGTCACACCCAGGGGATGACCACCGTGAAGGGTTGTACGACTCCCAGGCTCACCGAGCCCGCGGTGGCGACCGGACGGGCCCTGCTCGTCGAACACGACGCCGCACGCGGGAGGGCGAAACCCGACGTGAGAGCATCCGACGCCTCGAGCGATATGCCGCCCGAGAGGTCTTCGACCTGGTCAGACCGGTTTCCCGCGGCCCCGCCTTAGAGGGGCGTCTGTGATACGTGAGAGAGTCTGCAGCGTGAGCGAGACACCGTCGAACACCCTGCAATACCGCTTTGACGGGCCAGAAGAGGCTCCCGTCCTGATCTTGGGTCCCTCGCTGGGTACCACATGGCACATGTGGGACCGCCAGGTCCCCGAGCTGACCAAGCAGTGGCGCGTCTTCCGGTTCGACCTGCCCGGCCACGGCGGCGCTCCCGCGTACCCGGCGGGCTCGGTCACCGACCTCACCACACGGCTGCTGACCACCCTCGAAGGGCTCGGCGTGCAGCGCTTCGGCTACGCCGGCTGCGCGCTCGGCGGTGCCGTCGGCATCGAGCTGGCCCTGCGCCACCCCGAGCGGCTCGCCTCCCTCGCGCTGATCGCCGCCTCGCCCCGCTTCGGCACGGCCGACGAGTTCCGCCAGAGAGGCGTGATCGTCCGCACGAACGGCCTCGACCCCATCGCCCGCACCGCGCCCGAGCGCTGGTTCACCGGCGGGTTCGCCGCCGCGCAGCCCGCGATCACCGAGTGGGCCGTGCAGATGGTCCGCACCACCGACCCCGGCTGCTACATCGCCGCCTGCGAGGCCCTCGCCTCCTTCGACGTCCGGGCCGAGCTCGCGCGCGTCGGCGTGCCGACCCTGGTCCTCGTCGGCTCCGACGACCAGGTCACCGGCCCGGCCGAGGCCCGCACCCTGGTCGCGCACATCCCGGACGCCCGCCTCGCCGTCGTCCCCGGCGCCTCCCACCTGGTGCCCGTCGAACAGCCCGCCGCGGTCACCGACCTCCTGGTCCGGCACTTCTCCACCGCCTGGCAGCCCGCCTTCGAGACCTCCACCGGCCAGAACGCCCTGCCGGCCGCCGCCCTCAAGCCGGTCCTGTCCGCCGCCCCTGCGCAGCCCGTCCCGACCGGGCCCGTCGCCGAGATCGGCCCCGTCGCCGTGCCGCCGCAGGCCCAGGGGCGGCCCGACCCGTACGACGCCGGCCTCAAGGTCCGCCGCGAGGTGCTGGGCGACGCCCACGTCGACCGGGCACTGGCCCAGGCCGACGAGTTCTCCGGGGACTTCCAGGAGTTCATCACCCGCTACGCCTGGGGCGAGATCTGGGACCGGCCCGGCCTCGACCGGCGCACCCGCAGCTGCGTCACCCTCACCGCGCTGGTCGCCGGCGGCCACCTGGACGAGCTGGCCTTCCACACCCGGGCCGCCCTGCGCAACGGCCTCACCCCCGGCGAGATCAAGGAAGTCCTGCTCCAGGCGGCCGTCTACTGCGGCGTGCCCGCGGCGAACAGCGCGTTCAAGGTGGCGCAGCAGGTGATCCGTGAGGAGACCACGCCCCAGGAGTGAGCCCGTCCCGCGGCTCCGGAGGCAGGATGGAGACCATGAAGCTCACGAAGAAGTCGCACGCCTGCGTCCGCCTCGAGAAGGACGGGCGGACGCTCGTCCTCGACCCCGGGGGATTCAGCGAGGAGGACGCCGCGCTCGGCGCGGACGCGATCCTCGTCACCCACGAGCACCCCGACCACTTCGACGAGTTCCGGCTGCGCGCCGCGATGGAGCACAACCCGGCCGCCGAGATCTGGACCCTGAAGTCGGTCGCCGAGAAGATCTCGGCCGCCTTCCCGGGCCGCGTCCACACCGTCGGCCACGGCGACACCTTCACCGCCGCCGGTTTCGACGTCCAGGTCCACGGCGAACTCCACGCGGTGATCCACCCGGACATCCCCCGCATCACCAACGTCGGCTACCTCGTCGACGGCGGCAGGGTCTTCCACCCCGGCGACGCCCTCACCGTCCCCGACCGGCCGGTCGAGACGCTGATGCTCCCCGTCATGGCCCCCTGGAGCAAGATCTCCGAGGTCATCGACTACGTCCGCGAGCTGAAGCCGCAGCGCGCCTACGACATCCACGACGCCCTCCTCACCGACCTGGCCCGTCCCATCTACGACCGCCAGATCGGGCAGCTCGGCGGCTCGGAACACCTGCGGCTGACGCCCGGGGACTCCGCCGAGCTCTGAGGCCCGCGGGGGAGCGGACGGCGTTGTCAGACCCTGCGGGTAGGTTGTGGGGCATGCGCATCGCGACCTGGAACGTGAACTCGATCACCGCCCGCCTGCCACGCCTCCTGGCCTGGCTGGAGAGCAGCGGCACGGACGTGCTGTGCCTCCAGGAGGCCAAGGTCGCCGAGGACCAGTTCCCGGCGGAGCAGCTGCGCGAGCTGGGCTACGAGTCGGCGGTCCACGCCACCGGCCGGTGGAACGGCGTGGCGGTGCTCTCCCGCGTCGGTATCGAGGACGTCGTCAAGGGCCTGCCCGGCGACCCCGGCTTCGACGGCTCGGTGGAGCCCCGCGCCATCTCGGCCACCTGCGGCCCGCTCCGCGTCTGGTCGGTCTACGTGCCGAACGGCCGTGAGGTGGACCACCCGCACTACGCCTACAAGCTCCAGTGGTTCGAGGCCCTCAAGGCGGCCGTCGCCGGTGACGCGGCGGGCAGCCGCCCCTTCGCGGTGATGGGCGACTACAACGTGGCGCCGACGGACGACGACGTCTTCGACCCCGCCTTCTTCGAGGGTTCCACCCACGTCACGCCCGCCGAGCGCGCCGCCCTGGCCTCCCTGCGCGAGGCCGGGCTGTCGGACGTGGTCCCGCGGCCCCTCAAGTACGAGCACCCCTTCACGTACTGGGACTACCGCCAGCTCTGCTTCCCCAAGAACCGCGGCATGCGCATCGACCTGGTCTACGGCAACCAGCCGTTCGCGAAGGCCGTCAAGGACGCGTACGTGGACCGCGAGGAGCGCAAGGGCAAGGGCGCCTCGGACCACGCCCCGGTCGTGGTGGACCTCGACGTCTAGACGGCCACCCCTCACGGCTTCAGCAGCCGCAGGTCCACCGAGTCCGCCAGGGCCGCCAGCCCCGCGTCGCCCGGATGCAGATGGTCCCCGCTGTCGTACGCGGGCAGCATCCGGGACGGCCGCCGCGGATCCCGCACGACCGCGTCGAAGTCGAGGACGCCGTCGAAGACCCCGCCGCTCCGGATCCACTCGTTCACCGCGACCCGCTCGGCGTCGACGGCGGCCGTGCACCGCGCCTCGCCCTCGCAGGGCAGGATCGTCGCCGCGAGCATCCTCAGGCCCCGGGCGTGCCCGCGCGCCGCGATCTCCCGCAGCCCGGCGATCACCTGCTGCGCGGAGGTGTCCCAGCGCAGGTCGTTGACGCCCTCGAAGACGACCGCCGTACGCGCCGACGGCTGCGCCAGGACGTCCCGGTCGAACCGGTGCAGGGCGCTCACCCCGGCGGTGTCCGTGGACACCCCGTCGCCGGGATAGCGGTCGCTGACTACCCGGTTGCCCGAGATGCCCTGGTTCAGCACGCCGTAGCGCGGGACGGTGTGCTGCCGCAGCAGCCGGCCGGCCAGGACGTCCGGCCAGCGCCGGTTCGCGTCCACCGTGGACTTGTCGCCGTCGGTGATCGAGTCCCCGAGCAGCACCACGGACCCGGGCCCGCCGCCCACGTCGACCCCCGCGAGCAGCGGCCAGCTGCCGATCACCGAGGTGTACGCACCCGCCGAGGCGTCCGCCGCGTGATCGCCGGGCTCGCTGACGTACGACCGCTGCTGCGCGAGCCGGTGCACGGGCGCCGCCGGCACCGGGCCGGGCAGGTGGAAGCTCACCAGCAGGTCGGTGTCCGCGGGCACCGCGAAGCCGAGCGGATCGCTGTACGCCTGCGCCCCGGCCGGGATCTCCACGCCCGCCGCCCCGCCGAAGGACAACGGCACCGGGGTGCCCCGCGAGGCCGCGCCCGACGCCCGCACCGCCACCGTCGCGCTCCCGATCCGTACCGGCGCCGCCGCGAACGTGTTGTCGAACCGCACCCGCACGCGGGGCCCGCCGGCCGAGGTGTGCACCACCAGCCGCAGCGTCCGGTCCGTCCAGGGGCCCACCGCGGCGTAACCGCCCGTGGCCGTCGTCCAGCTGCCCGTCCAGTCCTGCGTGGCCGTCCGTACCGACACCGCGAAGACGTGCAGTCCGGCCGCCCTCGGCAGCCGGACGGAGGCGACCGCGCGCCCCGGCGCGAGCGGCACCGTCACGACGTACAGGCGGGCCCGCTCGGCGAGTTGCCCGCCGGGCGTGTTGATGTGCGGCAGGGCCACGGCCTTGGTGGCGAGCGGCCCGGTGCGCCAGTCCGGTGCCGTGAGCCGGTAACCGGAGCGGGTGCCGTCGGCGTACCCGATCGTGCCCGCGCCGCCCACGTCCGTGCCGGCGGTGCCCGCCACCAGGAAGGCGAGGGCGTCACCGCGCCCCGTGACGCGGACGTCCTGCCCGGCGGCGCGGACGTTGTCCGGCTCGCCGGGCTGCCGCTTCGGCCAGGTCAGCCGGGCGCCCTGGACGGTGAGGGTCCGGCCGGGCGTCCAGCCGGCGGCCGCGAGGTCCCGCGCCGACAGGGAGGCGCCGGCCCCGTCGAAGTCCGCTTGGGCGGACCGGCCGTCGTCGCTGACGGCGCTGTTGTCGAACAGCCGCTCCAGCGGCACCGGCGCGGCCGGTCCGCTCTCGGCGGCCCGCGCCGACACCGCCGGGACCAACGACCCGCACAGGGTCAGGACGACCAGGATCCCCCGGACACATCGGCGCACGGCCGACTCCTCCCGCTCATCGACACACGACGCGACACCACGAAAGCCAGCGACGGGACAGCAGACGTGGAACAGAAGACGTGGAACAGAAGATGTAACGAAGCCGAGACGCCAGACGCACGGTGAAGCTAGGGAGACAACAGGGACTCGTCAACGAGCCGGGCGCGAACTCGGCGTGAACTCGACCGTCACCGACGGCCCGCGCGCCTGTGGTGCGTACGGCGGTACGAATGACACGCTGGACGTATGAACATCCCTTTCCTGGGCAACCGGCGCCAGAAGGTGGGGTTCCCCGATCCGGCGGGCATCGCGGAACTCCTCGCCGAGTGCGAACTGCTCCGCTCCCAGGCGTCCCGGGAGGGTGTCCGGCTGGACGACTCGGCGGCCTCCCTGGAGGCGCTCGACCAGCTCGTCCCGCGCTGGCGGGACGACGAGGAGACCCTGACCTGGCTCGGCAACGACGCCGGTCTGTACCTGGGCACCGTCATCGTGCGTACCGTTGCGGGAGCCGCCTGGGAGATCCGGTCCGACGGGCAGCCCGTCGTACGGCTGGCCTCCGGCCGGGAGTTCGACGTCGTGGACTCGGGGCACGAATGGGCCGCGTACGGGGTGCCGGAGCTGTCGCAGCTGTACGCCGAGGTCGCGGAGACCTGAACCCCAAGGCCGTAACCTTTGGCCCAAAGTCCGACGTAAATACGGCTAATGATCGAAAAGTGCGTGTCGCCCTACAACTTCGATCTTGCCTGGATACGTTGCCGCAACCACCACACAGCTGAGAGTGAGTAGGGCTGAGCATGGCCGTCGATCCGCTGATCGAGCTGCGTGACGTCAACAAGCACTTCGGGGAGCTGCATGTCCTGCGGGACATCAACCTCACCGTCGGCCGGGGGGAGGTGGTCGTGGTCATCGGCCCCTCGGGATCGGGGAAGTCGACCCTGTGCCGGGCGATCAACCGGCTGGAGACCATCGAGTCCGGCCAGATCGTCCTCGACGGGCAACCCCTGCCGGACGAGGGCAAGCCCCTGGCCCGGCTGCGCGCCGATGTCGGCATGGTCTTCCAGTCGTTCAACCTCTTCGCGCACAAGACGGTGCTGCAGAACGTCTCCCTGGGGCAGGTCAAGGTCCGCGGGCGCCGGAAGGAGGACGCCGACCGACGCTCCCGTGAACTCCTCGACCGGGTCGGCGTCGCCGACCAGGCGGACAAGTATCCGGCGCAGCTCTCCGGCGGTCAGCAGCAGCGCGTGGCCATCGCCCGCGCCCTGGCCATGGAGCCCAAGGCGATGCTCTTCGACGAGCCGACCTCGGCCCTCGACCCGGAGATGATCAACGAGGTGCTGGAGGTCATGCGGCAGCTCGCCCGCGAGGGCATGACCATGATCGTGGTCACGCACGAGATGGGCTTCGCCCGCTCGGCCGCCAACCGCGTCGTCTTCATGGCCGACGGCCGGATCGTCGAGGACCGCACGCCCGACGAGTTCTTCACCAACCCCAGCAGTGACCGCGCCAAGGACTTCCTCTCCAAGATCCTCAAGCACTGAACGGGCGGGCACCGGACGGCTCGTCGCATAAGACCTCGACTACGATGTGCCCTTCATCCTTGTCGGAGAGGGGGCTTCGCCAGAGTCCGCCGATCCCGTCCGGGATGAGCTGACCGCCCGCCCGGTCCACGGGGCCTTCCCGTCGGGTGCGGCCCCCGAGGCCCGTACGGCCACGGGGGCGGCGGTTCACATCGGCCAGGCCCGTCCGGCGGCAGCCGGAGATCACTGCTCGCGCAGCGGAACCGACACGTACGACGGGTCGTTCGCCGGCGAGGAGAAGGTCAGCTGCGCGCCGGACGGGTTGTGCTCGATGTAGAGCGGGTCGACCGTGTCGACGACCAGGGCGAGGCGATGCCCGGCCGGGACGTCGTAGGCCGTGGAGTACAGCTCCAGGTCGACGCCGAACGGCTTCCCGGGGGTGCGCCCGTGGAAGGTGTACGGCGCGTGGGTGACCAGCTTGCCGAGGCCGAGCGGCCCCACGTCGTACAGGTAGGCGACGAGGGTGCCGCTCTCCTTGGTCGGGGTGAGGGTCGTGTGCAACCTGGTCGTCCCGCGCACCTGTTGGGCCGTGGCGTACTTCTCCGACTGCCACACGGCGGCCCAGCGGCGGGGGAGCAGCGGGATCGAGGCCATCGGGGGCAGCTGGGCCACCTGGTCGAGGATGCTGGACAGGAAGACGACCCCGCCGTCCGCGCCCGAGTTCACGTTCGCGCGGATGGTCTTCGAGCCCGCGAGGGCGATCTTCCGGTCGTCCGCGCCGACCGACTTCCAGTCCGGGTAGCCCTCGTAGCCGCCCGCGGCGCGGGACTTGAGCCGGACCGGCTGCTCGCGGTCGACGCCGTTGTCCTCGCCCCGCAGATAGTGGTCGAACCAGCGCTCGGTGTCCTGCCAGACGTCGTTGGGCAGCCCGAACAGGCCGGTCAGCTCGGCGGTGGCGTGGTCGCCGGGCCGCAGCTCCAGCCGCTTGGGGCCGGTCAGCTTCTCGTAGAAGTCGGCGTACTGGTTGGGCGGGAAGACCGAGTCGCCCCAGGCGTTGGCGAGCATGATCGCCGCGCCGTTCTTGTTGATCTGGTCGACGTAGGTCGCAGCGGAACGTTTCTTCCCCCAGGCGATGAGCTCCGGCTCCTTCGCCAGGTTGGAGGCGTAGAAGTCGTCGAAGATCCGCCGGAGTTCGGCGCTCTGCCGGCCCGTCACCACGCTCGCGCCGTCCAGCAGGGCGGCCGCCTGGACGTGCTGGGTGCGTCCGGAGTAGATCGAGTCGATCAGATCGGCCCAGCCGCTCAGTGCGGCGACGGCCCTGACCCGCTTGTCGTGCGCGGCGGTGAGCAGGCTGATGCCGGCGCCGTAGGAGACGCCCGCCATGCCGACGTGCCCGGCGTCCGAGGGGGTGTGCGCGAGCGCCCAGTCGATGACCTTCGAGGCGTCGGCGACGTCGGGTGGGCCCGCCACTTCTATCTCGCCGCCGGACTGCCAGAAGCCGCGCACGTTGTACGTGACCACGACGTACCCGGAGTCGGCGAGTCTCTGGGCCTGGGCCAGGTACTCGATCTGGGGCAGGCCCCAGCTCGTGGGCATGACGAGCAGCGGGTAGCGGCGCGTGCCGTCGGAGCCGGCCGGGGTGACGACGTTGGCCTTGAGGACGGTGCCGCCCTCGCCGCTGATGTCGACGAAGCGGACGGGGTTCGGCGCAGCCTGGGCGGTGGGGGCGATTCCGAGGGCGGTGCCGGCGACCAGGGTCGCCGAGACGGCGCCCACGGCGGTGGTGCGCAGGGCCTTGCGGTGGGGTCCCACGGTCACTCCTCACTCGTGTCAGTGCAAAGTGACCGAACGGTAACCTCACCCCCTTACCAGGGGTAACCCGTCGGTGAGTTACGTGGCGGTAACGATCGTTGAGAAGTGGAGGAACTCAGGAGGCGCGGTGCGAAGTGCGTGGAGCCGCGGCGGCCGGGGCGGTCTGCGCCGCGCGCGTCACGTCGTCCACCAGCTCGACGACGTCCGGACCGTAGGCCTGCGAGTTGATCACCTTGAGCAGCAGGACGAAGGAGCTGTTGCCGTACTTGCGGGCCAGCCGCTCGTGATGGCGGGCGAGGTAGCGGGTGGTGGCCTGGTTGGTGATCGACGTCTGCCCGCAGAAGAGGAACACCGGGCGGGTGTTCTGGCTGCGCTCCGCGGTGAGCCGCGCGAGCAGCGCGTACTCCTCCCTCCCGTTCTCCACGCGGTACCGCTCGGAGCCCACCAGGAACGATCCCCGGTCCGGGCCCGGTTCGGCGTCGACGTTCACCCGCACGCCCGGCAGCAGGGAGGACAGATGGGCCGCCATCCGGCGGTTCGACGCCGGGCCGCCCACGCAGAACTCGGTGCGCTCGCCGAAGCCCTGACGGGCCGTGTCGTGCGGGAGGATCTGGGCGTGGGCGTTGCAGTCCTTGATCAGCGCGGCGAGTTCGAGCAGCGCGAACACGTCGTAGCGCATCACCGCGAACTCGGGTCCGCCGGCGCCCCGGTTCACCACCAGCAGCGACTCGGAGTTGTCCGGCAGCCCGAAGAACGCCTGCTTGCGGCGCAGCTTGCGCCGCCACAGGTAGGTGCGGGCCACCCAGCCCAGCGCGGCGCTGATGCCCGCCGCTATCACGCCCAGGACGATGTTGCGCACGTCGTCATTCATGGGCGCGCATGGTAGCGGGCCGAGCGGACACGCGTTCGGCGCGTTCCTGACGAGGGCATGCCCATGAATTAAGCTGCGCGGACGGCCCTTGACTGGAGGTGCGGATGCGTCGCCCTGTCGCACGGAATCTGACGGTCCTGGCGGTTTCGGCCGCCGTGGTGGCTTCGGTGGGGGCCGCGGCGCCACCCGCCGCGCAGAGCCCCGGAGGTGGGAAGACCCCCCTGGCCGTCGGCTACGGCGGCGCCGTCTCCAGCGTCGACCCGGACGCCTCCGCCGCCGGGATCGAGGTCCTCAGGAAGGGCGGCAACGCCGTCGACGCGGCCGTCGCCACGGCCGCCGCGCTCGGCGTCACCGAGCCCTACTCCGCCGGCATCGGCGGAGGCGGCTACTTCGTCTACTACGACGCCAAGTCCCGCGCGGTGCGTACCATCGACGGCCGCGAGACCGCACCGCTGAGCGCCGGCAAGGACCTGTTCGTCGAGAACGGCAAGCCCGTCCCCTTCGCCGAAGCCGTCAGCAGCGGACTGAGCGTCGGCACGCCGGGCACGCCCGCCACCTGGCAGACGGCGCTCGACCGGTGGGGCAGCGAGCGGCTGGCCAGCGTCCTGAAGCCGGCCGAGCGACTCGCCCGTGACGGCTTCACCGTCGACGAGACGTTCCGCGCGCAGACCGCGTCCAACGAGACCCGCTTCCGCTACTTCCCGGACACCGCGGACCTGTTCCTGCCGGGCGGGCGGCTGCCGGTCGTGGGCTCCACGTTCAAGAACCCCGACCTCGCGCGCACCTACGCCGAGTTGGGACGCAAGGGCGTCGGGGCGCTCTACCACGGTCCGCTCGGACGGGACATCGTCGAGACGGTCAACAAGCCGCCGGTCGATCCGGCTTCGGGCTGGAACGCCCGCCCGGGCGACCTGTCCGTGAAGGACCTGGCGGCGTACCGCACCAAGCTCCAGGCGCCCACCAGGACCTCCTACCGGGGCCTCGGCGTCTACTCCATGGCGCCCTCCTCCTCCGGGGGCACCACGGTCGGCGAGGCGCTCAACATCCTGGAGCGGACCGACCTGTCCAAGGCGAGCGAGGCGGAGTACCTGCACCGGTACATCGAGGCGAGCCGGATCGCGTTCGCCGACCGCGGCCGCTGGGTGGGCGACCCGGCCTTCGAGGACGTGCCGACGAAGGAGCTGCTGTCGCAGCGGTTCGCCGACTCGCGGGAGTGCCTCATCAAGGACGACGCGGTGCTCACCAGCCCCGTGGCGCCGGGGGACCCGCGCAACCCCAAGGCCTGCGACTCAGGGGGTACGGCCGCTCCCACCACGTATGAGGGCGACAGCACCACGCACCTGACCGCGGCCGACAAGTGGGGGAACGTCGTTTCCTACACCCTCACCATCGAGCAGACCGGTGGCAGCGGGATCACCGTGCCCGGGCGGGGGTTCATCCTCAACAACGAGTTGACGGACTTCTCCTTCACGCCGGCGAACCCTGCCGTGCACGACCCGAACCTGCCGGGGCCGGGGAAGCGGCCGCGGTCCTCGATGTCGCCGACGATCGTCCTGGACCGGCAGGACAGGCCCGTGGTCGCGCTGGGGTCGCCGGGCGGGGCCACGATCATCACGACCGTGCTGCAGACGCTCACGGGGTTCCTGGACCGGGGGCTGCCGCTCGTCGACGCGATCGCGGCGCCCCGGGCCAGTCAGCGCAATGCCGCGCAGACGGAGCTGGAGCCGGGCCTCGACCCCGAGGTGAGGAAGCAACTCGAAGCGATCGGGCACTCCTTCAAGGCCAATCCGGAGATCGGGGCGGCCACGGGGGTCCAGCGGCTGCCCGGGGGGAAGTGGCTGGCAGCCGCTGAGACCGTGCGGCGGGGTGGGGGATCGGCGATGGTGGTGCGGCCTGTGCGGTGACGCCGTGTGCGGGTGCGTGGGGGCTGGTCGCGCCCACGCGGCGGAGCAGCACATCGACAGGGCCCGGACACCCCCTAGGACGAGGGCGCTGCTGTCTCTTGAGCTTGAAACGCCAAGTGGCCGTCTTCCACGTCCACCGTCACCCGGCCTCCTTCGGACACTCGCCCGTCCAGCAGCAGCCGTGACAGTTCGTTGTCCACCTCGCGCTGGATCGTGCGGCGGAGCGGGCGGGCGCCGTACTCCGGCTGGTAGCCGCGGTCGGCCAGCCAGTCCACCGCGCGGTCGGTGAACGTCACCGTGATGCCCTTGTCCTGGACGAGGGAGCGGGTGCGGTCCAGCAGGAGGTTGGTGATCTGCCGCAGCTGTTCCGTGGAGAGCTGGCGGAAGACGACGATCTCGTCGATGCGGTTGAGGAACTCGGGGCGGAAGTGCTCGCGCAGGGGGCGCAGGATCTGCTCCCGGCGGGCCTCCTCGTCCGCGTCGGCGCCGCCCGACGCGAAGCCCACGGAGGCGCCGCGGCGGGTGATCGCCTCCGAGCCGAGGTTGCTGGTCATGACGATGACCGTGTTGGTGAAGTCCACCGTCCGGCCCTGCGAGTCGGTCAGCCGGCCGTCGTCGAGGACCTGGAGCAGGATGTTGAAGACGTCCGGGTGGGCCTTCTCCACCTCGTCCAGCAGCAGCAGCGAGTACGGGTGGCGGCGCACCACCTCGGTGAGCTGGCCCGCCTCCTCGTGGCCGACGTAGCCGGGCGGGGCGCCGACCAGGCGGCTGACGGTGTGCCGCTCCTGGTACTCGCTCATGTCGAGGCGGACCATGCGGTCCTCGCTGCCGAACAGGGCTTCGGCGAGCGCCCGGGCCAGCTCGGTCTTGCCGACGCCCGTCGGGCCGAGGAACAGGAAGCTGCCGATCGGCCGGTCCGGGCTCGCGAGCCCCGCGCGGGAGCGCAGCACCGCGTCGGAGACGACCCGGACGGCCTCGTCCTGGCCGACCACCCGCTGGTGCAGATGCTCCTCCAGGCCCAGCAGGCGGTCCTTCTCCTCCTGGGTGAGGCTGCTGACCGGGATGCCCGTCTGCCGCGACACGACCTCCGCGATCGCCTCGGCGCCGACGACCAGGTCCTGGCCCTCGTCGACCTCGCCGTCACCGCCGGCCTCGGTGATCCGCTGCTTGACGTCCAGGATCCGGTCGCGCAACTGGGTGGCCTGCTCGTACTGCTCGTCCGCGACCGCCTGGTCCTTGTCCCGGGTCAGCTGCTCCAGGTCCCGCTCCAGGGCCCGCACGTCCGTGCCCTTGGTCCGGGCCCGCAGCCGCACCCGGGCACCGGCCTGGTCGATCAGGTCGATCGCCTTGTCGGGCAGCCGGCGGTCGGTGAGGTAGCGGTCCGACAGCTCCACCGCGGCGACCAGTGCCTCGTCGGTGTAGCGGACCTGGTGGTGGGCCTCGTAGCGGTCCTGGAGGCCGCGCAGGATCTCGATCGCGTCGGCGGGCGTCGGCTCCGGCACCATGATCGGCTGGAAGCGGCGGGCCAGCGCCGCGTCCTTCTCGATGCGGCGGTACTCCTCCAGCGTGGTGGCGCCCACGATGTGCAGCTCGCCCCGGGCGAGGGCCGGCTTGAGGATGTTGCCGGCGTCCATCGAGCCGCCCTCGCCGCCGCCGGCACCGGCGCCCACGACCGTGTGCAGCTCGTCGATGAAGATGATGAGCTGGTCGGAGTGGGCGCGGATCTCGCTGACGATGTTGTTCATCCGCTCCTCGAAGTCACCCCGGTAGCGGGTGCCCGCGACCACGCCCGTCAGGTCCAGGGCGACCACGCGGCGCCCGATCAGCACGTCCGGCACGTCCGCCTCGGAGATGCGCTGCGCCAGCCCCTCCACGATGGCGGTCTTGCCGACGCCGGCGTCACCGATCAGCACGGGGTTGTTCTTGCCGCGGCGGGAGAGGACCTCGACGGTCTGCTCGATCTCCTGGTCCCGGCCGATCACCGGGTCGATCCGGCCGTGCCGGGCCAGCTCGGTGAGGTCGCGGCCGTACTTGTCGAGGGTCGGCGTGTTCGTCGGACGCGGCCGCTCGGCCTGGGGTGCCTCCGGCGCCTCGGGCGGCTCGGAGGGGGCGAAGCGGGCCGCGTTCAGGATGTGCCCGGCCGCCGAGTCGGGGTTCGAGGCCAGGGCGCTGAGCACGTGCTCCGGGCCGATGTAGCCGTAGCCGCGGGCCCGCGCCATGTCGTGCGCGTCGAGCAGCGCCCGCTTCGCCGCCGGGGTGAGGGAGAGCGCGGTCGGCGGCGGTGCGTCGTTCGGGCTGTGCTGGGCCGGGCCCGACCGCTCGTCGATCTGCGACGCGAGCGAGTCCGGGTTCGCGCCGGCCTTGCTGAGCAGGGTCCGGGTGGGTTCGGTGGCGAGCGCCGCCCGCAGCAGGTGTTGCGTGTCGAGGTCGCGGCTGCCGTGCTCGGCGGCGTACTGGGCGGCGCCGCGGACGAGCTCCCGGGCCGGCTGGCTGAGCAGCCGGCCGAGGTCGATCTGCCGGGGACCCGGACGCGGTCCGCCGAAGAAGCGTGCGAGGAATTCTCCGAAGGGATCCGAGCCGTAGCCCTCCGGGCTGCTGAAGCCGCTGCTCATGGGCCTTCCGTTCCCGGCGTCCCCGGCGCGCGGGCGGGGGACGCCCTCGCTGGTCGACGTGCCGGGGTCGGGTAACCCGGGTGGCAGCCCGTTACACCTGGGGGCGCGCTCGTACAACACCTTCGCACGATCGCCGACAAGGGGCACCTTCGGGACATGCCCGGGTGAACCGGTCGGATGTCAGCGCGCGGTCAGGATCCTCGGGCCCGCGTCCGTGATGGCCACCGTGTGCTCGGCGTGGGCCGCGCGGGAGCCGTCGTTCGTCTTCAGGGTCCAGCCGTCGGGGGCCGCGTGGTAGTCGTCCGTGCCGCCCGCGATGACCATGGGTTCGATCGCCAGCACCATGCCGTGCCGCAGGCGCATACCGCGCCCCGGCCGTCCCTCGTTCGGCACGCCGGGGTCCTCGTGCATCCGGCGGCCGATGCCGTGGCCGCCGAAGCCGTCGGGGATGCCGTAGCCCGCGCCGCGGCAGACCGTGCCGATCGCGTGGGCGATGTCGCCGATGCGGTTGCCGACGACGGCCGCCTCGATGCCGGCCGCCAGGGCCCGCTCGGCGGTCTCGATCAGGCGCAGGTCGGCGCGGCGCGGGGTGCCCACGACGAAGCTGAGGGCCGAGTCGCCGACCCAGCCGCCCAGTTCGGCGCCGAAGTCGATGGAGACGAGGTCGCCGTCGCGCAGGCGGTAGCGGGTCGGGACGCCGTGCACGATCGCGTCGTTCACCGAGACGCAGAGGACGGCGGGGAACGGGGTCGGCGCGAAGGAGGGCCGGTACCCGAGGAACGGCGAGGTGGCGCCCGCCTCGCGCAGCACGTCGTGTGCCACCTCGTCGAGTTCCAGCAGGGAGACGCCGACGCCGGCGGCCTTCCGCGCGGCCGTCAGCGCACGGGCGACGACCTGCCCCGCCTCGTACATGGCATCGATCGATGTGTCCGTCTTCAGTTCCACCATGCCAATTACTATACCGGTATTAGAATGGGGGGCATGGTGCGCACCCCTCTCACCCCCGAAGAGCGCGAACGCGGCGAGCGGCTGGGCAAGCTGCTGCGCGAGGCGCGTGGCGACCGGAGCATGGCCGAGATCGCGGCGAGCGCGGGCATCTCCGCCGAGACCCTCCGCAAGATCGAGACCGGGCGGGCCCCCACCCCGGCCTTCTTCACGGTGGCCGCGCTGGCCGGCGTGCTCGGGCTGTCCATGGACGAACTGGCGGGGCGGTGCGTTCTCGTGCCGCTCTGAGGATGCTGAGGCTCCTGCGCCTCGTGTGAAAACTCCCCGTAGCACCGCTGTAACACGACTGGTGTTGCCTACGGGGCGGAGTGCTCCGGTCTGGCGGGAGTTGGGCGATGGCAGCGGATCAACTCCCGGCCGAGGTGCGGGAGTTCGCGAACTACCTGGACGGTCTGCTGGCACGTCTCGACCCGTCCGGCGGCTGGTGCGCGGTGTTCTGGCAGCGTGACCCCGAGGGCATGCGGGCCTGCCTCGACGGGCGCGAGATGCCGCCCTGGGACGTGGTGGAGGCGCTGCTGCGGGACCTCGCCGGGCAGTACGGCCCCGGGGGCGCGGGGCCGGAGACGGAACGCGCCCGCTCGCTGCACGCCGCCGCGCTGGCCGCGTTCGACAGCCGGCCCGGGGGCCGGGACGCGCTCGGGGACCAGCTGGACGTCATGCTCCGCGAGCAGCGGTTCGCCGCCGAACGCCAGGCCGGTCTGGCCCGGCGACTGGCCTCCGCCACCACCCGCGAGCAGGCCGACGCCCTCCGGGTGGACCTCGCGTGGGCCCGAGACGACCACGAACGCGCGACCGCCCGCTGCGCGGAACTCAGGGCGCGGATGGCATACCTGGACCGGCAGCGGCCCGGGTCGAGCCCGCTGCCGACCCCCCGGCGCGGCGACCACCGCGAAGCGGACCGCCGGCCGCGGACCGACGGTGGCGGACCGGAGGCCGCGGGCTGGGCGCGGGGTGGTGAAACGGCAGGTGATACGCGCGGGTACGGCAGCGGGCCGGTGGTCCCGGTCGGGCCGGATACAGGGGCCTCAGACGAGCACGGTTCCCCGCGGGGCGGGGGCCCTCGGGGAGCCGTCGCCCACGGCAGCGCCCATGCCGTCACGGATTCGGGCCCTGCCTCGGAGACGCTCGTCAGGCCCTCGGCGTTTGCCGAGTCGGCCCCCGTCGCCCCGCAGACCCTTGTCGCCCCCGACCCTCCTGCCCCCCAGCCCTCCGCCTCCAGACAACGCAAGCGGCGGCGCGGCAGTGCTCGCTTCGCGGGGATGGGGGAGGAGGACGCCGCCCCCGTCGTCGTGCCGCCCACCGACGTGCCCGCGGTCACCGTGCCCGCGCCCGTCGCCGGCCGCACCCCGCGCGGCGCGCGCTTCGCCGGGGCCGCCGAGGAGGCCGTCGGGGAGCGCGCGGCACCGGAGGCAGGCCAGGCAGGACCGGCCGGCGCAGTCGGCCCGGCGGAGTGGACCGAGGTCGCGCGGGCCGTCGAGACGCTGGCGCGGCTCCGCGGGGAGGGGCGCAGCGGGGAGGCGCACGCACTGCTGGTCGAGGCCGCGTACTGGGCCCCCGCCCGGCTCCCGCTGCTCGCCCACGAACTGGAACGGGCCGGACTGGGAGCGGACTGGCAGACCCTGCTCTGGGAGGCCGCCTCGCTGCCCGCCGGACGCCTGGTCGCGGCCGCTGACGCCCTGGTCGCGGCCGGGCGCGAGGGCGACGGGCAACAGATGCTGCGCCAAGGGGTCTCCAGGCCCCCGGGCGAGGTCGGGGAGGCCGTCCTCGGGCTCGTCGCCGAGGGCCGCCGCCGGGAGGTGCGCGCACTGCTCGACGCGTACGTGCGCACCCGGACCCCCGAGGAGGCCGCCCGCAGCGCCGAGCCCGATCCGCGGCGCCTGGTGCCGCTGCTGCTGGAGGCCGCCCAGGGCGTGTCGGACGAGCGCCGCTGGGATCTGCTGCACGCGCTCCGGGTCGCCGGACACGCCGTCTGACCGGCGCCGACGTGCCCCCGGCGACTCACCCACAGGAGTGCGAATCGCGCCCGCCCCCGCGGGTTGGCGACGATGGTCTTGGCAAGCCCGTGCCGGAGGCTTACGTTCGTGGCTCTACGGCCCGCTTCTACGGGCGTAGAGGCGCAGACGTCGCGTCGAAGGAGCAGCTCATGGCCAACGTCGTACGTGCCGCTCTGGTCCAGGCCGCCTGGACCGGCGACACCGAGTCCATGGTGGCGAAACACGAGGAGCACGCCCGCGAGGCGGCCCGCCGGGGCGCGAAGATCATCGGCTTCCAGGAGGTCTTCAACAGCCCCTACTTCTGCCAGGTCGAGGAGCCGGAGCACTACCGCTGGGCCGAGCCCGTCCCCGACGGACCGACCGTGCGGCGCATGCGGGCCCTCGCCCGCGAGACCGGCATGGTGATCGTCGCGCCGGTGTTCGAGGCCGAGCAGCCCGGCTTCTACTACAACACCGCGGCCGTGATCGACGCCGACGGCACCTACCTCGGCAAGTACCGCAAGCACCACATCCCCCAGCTGAAGGGTTTCCGGGAGAAGTACTACTTCAAGCCGGGCAACCTCGGCTGGCCCGTCTTCGACACGGCCGTCGGCAAGGTCGGCGTCTACATCTGCTACGACCGCCACTTCCCGGAGGGCTGGCGGGAGCTGGGTCTGGCCGGGGCGCAGCTGGTCTACAACCCCTCCGCCACGCACCGGAGCCTGTCGTCCCACCTGTGGCGGCTGGAGCAGCCCGCGGCCGCCGTCGCCAACGCGTACTACATCGCCGCGATCAACCGCGTCGGGCAGGAGGAGTACGGCGACAACGACTTCTACGGGACGAGCTACTTCGTCGACCCGCGCGGGCAGTTCGTGGGGGACGTCGCCAGCGACAGCAAGGAGGAACTCGTGGTCCGGGACCTGGATCTCGACCTCATCGAAGAAGTGCGGCAGCAGTGGGCCTTCTACCGCGACCGCCGCCCCGACGCCTACGAAGGGCTGGTGCAGCCGTGACCGACGACCTCCTGGGCCGCCACCGGGCGGTGCTCCCCGACTGGCTCGCCCTCTACTACGAGGAGCCGATCGAGATCACCCACGGCGAGGGCCGCCACGTCTGGGACGCCGAGGGCAACCGGTACCTCGACTTCTTCGGCGGCATCCTCACCACCATGACCGCGCACGCCCTGCCCGAGGTGACCAAGGCGGTGAGCGAGCAGGCCGGGCGGATCATCCACTCCTCGACCCTGTACCTCAACCGCCCGATGGTCGAACTCGCCGAACGGGTCGCCCAGTTGAGCGGCATCCCGGACGCCCGGGTCTTCTTCACCACCTCCGGCACCGAGGCCAACGACACCGCCCTGCTGCTGGCGACGGCGTACCGGCGCAGCAACACGATCCTGGCGATGCGCAACAGCTACCACGGCCGCTCCTTCAGCTCCGTCGGCATCACCGGCAACCGCGGTTGGTCCCCGACCTCGCTCTCCCCGCTGCAGACGCTGTACGTGCACGGCGGTGTCCGCACCCGCGGCCCGTACGCCTCGCTGAGCGACGACGACTTCATCGCCGCCTGCGTCGACGACCTGGTCGACCTGCTCGGCCACACCCGCCCCCCGGCCGCGCTGATCGCCGAGCCCATCCAGGGCGTCGGCGGCTTCACCTCCCCGCCGGACGGGCTCTACGCCGCCTTCCGCGAGGTGCTGCACGAGCGCGGCATCCTGTGGATCGCCGACGAGGTGCAGACCGGCTGGGGCCGCACCGGCGAGCACTTCTGGGGCTGGCAGGCCCACGGGCAGAACGGGCCGCCGGACATCATGACCTTCGCCAAGGGCATCGGCAACGGCATGTCCATCGGCGGGGTCGTCGCCCGCTCCGAGATCATGAACTGCCTGGACTCCAACAGCATCTCCACCTTCGGCGGCACCCAGATCACCATGGCGGCGGGCCTCGCCAACCTCAACTACCTGCTGGAACACGACCTCCAGGGCAACGCCCGGCGCGTCGGCGGCCTGCTCATCGAGCGGCTGCGGTCCGCCGCCGCCCCGGTCCCGGCCGTCCGCGAGGTCCGCGGGCGCGGCCTGATGATCGGCATCGAGATCACCAAACCCGGTACGGACGAGGCCGACCCGCAGACCGCGGCGGCCGTCCTGGAGGCGGCCCGCGCGGGCGGACTGCTGATCGGCAAGGGCGGCGGCCACAACACCAGCTCGCTGCGGGTCGCCCCGCCGCTGTCCCTCAACGTCGCGGAGGCCGAGGAGGGCGCCGCGATCCTCGAGAACGCTCTGAGGAGCATCCAGTAGCAGTGGACTGAACAAGGGAACCGTCACATGACCACCACCTGGGACGCCCTGGAACCGGCCCTGTCGGTGCGGCAGGTCCTCACCCTGGAGCGGGTGCTCGCCGGGGAGCCCGAGGTGGTGGCCGGCGCGAGCCACCTCGACCGGCCCGTCCGGTGGGTGCACGTCGCCGAGGCCGCCGACGTCGGCGTCATGCTCAGCGGCGGCGAGATGGTCCTCACCACCGGCGTGCTGCTCGCCGGGGACGAGGACAAGCAGGCCGAGTACGTCCGCTCGCTGCACCGCGCCGAGGCGGCGGCGGTCGTCCTCGGGCTCGGCCGGGCCTTCCCCTCCCCGCCGGACGTGATGCGCCGGGCCGCCGAGCGGTGCGGGCTGCCGATGGTGGTGCTGCACCGGCCGTTCCCCTTCGCCGAACTGACCGAGGAGGTCCAGTCCCGGCTGGTGCGGCGCAAGTTCGCCGCCGTCAGCCTCTCCGAGGCCGTCCGCACCGAACTGACCGCCCTCATCACCGCGGGCGCCCCGCTGCAGCGCCTGCTCGACGAGGTCGCCCGGCACAGCGCCTGCCCGGTCGTCGTCACCAACCTCGCCCACCGCGTCCTCGGCACGGCGGGGGAGCGGCCCGCGGTCGACGACGTGCTGCGCGACTGGGAGCGCATCGCCCGGCAGGCCGGCGGCACCGAAGGAGACGGCTGGATCCGGGCCGAACTCGGCGGACGCGGGGAGCGCTGGGGGCGGATCGTGCTGTGCGGCTACCGGGGCGACACCGCCACCGGACGGCTGCTGGCCGACCGCGCCGCCGAGGCCCTCGTCCTGCACCGCATGCTCGGCGGCGGCGCCGCCTGCTCCTGGGAGGAGCAGTCCGCGCAGAGCCTGCTGACCGACCTGGTCAGCGGTGTCGTCCCCGCGCGGCAACTGCTGCCCCGGGCGCGGGCGGCCGGGCTTCCGGTCAACCGGCGGACGTTCGTCCCCCTGGTCGTCCGCGACGGCGACCCCGCCCGGCTGGAACGGCTGCTGCGGCTGCTGGGCCTGTCCGGGCTGGTCGCCGAGCTGGCCGACGGGGCCACCGCCGTGCTGCTCAGCCTCCCCCGCGACCAGGACGCGGACGCCCTCGCCGCGCACTTCGCGACCCGGCTGCGCACGGAGTCCGGCCGGGACCGCACGGTCGTCGCGGCGGCCGACCCCCGGGCCGCCTGGGACGACGTCCCCACCGGCCTGCGCGAGGCCCAGCACGTCGCGGACGCCGTCGCCGACTCCTCCGCCGCCCTCGACCTCCCGGCGGTCGTCCGCCTCAAGGACGTCCACCTGCGGGGCCTGATCCGCCTGCTGCGCGACGACCCGCACGTGCAGTCCTTCGCGGAGCGGGAACTGGACGGGCTGCTGCGCGAGGCGGACGAGGACCTGCTGTCCGTGCTGCGCACCTACCTCGCCACCGGCCGCAACAAGTCCCGCACCGCCCAGCTCCACCACGTCTCCCGGCCGGCCCTCTACCGCCGCCTGGAGGCGATACAGGTCCGCCTCGGGGTCGACCTCGACGACTTCGAGCAGGCCGCCTCGGTGCACATCGCACTCCTCGCGCACGACGCGCAACAGCAGTGAAACACGGAACCACCTGGGAAAACGGCGGTGAAACATGGGCCCACGCGAGAGTGACACGGTGGCACGCCGCACGCCCCGGGACGTGACACGGTGCAACTCAAAGAGGACGTCCCGGCTTCCTAGGCTCACGGCACACCGAGCGACCGGAGGTCCCGATGAGCCGAGTGATCCGTGCCGCCGTCTTCCAGACCGCCTGGACCGGCGACAAGGAATCGATGATCCAGGTCCACGAGCAGGCGGCCCGCGACGCCGCCGCGCAGGGCGCCCAAGTCCTCTGCTTCCAGGAGTTGTTCTACGGCCCGTACTTCTGCCAGGTGCAGGACCCGGCCTTCTACGAGTACGCCGAGCAGATCCCCGAGGGCCCCATCGTCCGCCGCTTCCAGGCCCTGGCGAAGGAACTGCGCCTCGTCCTCGTCCTGCCGATGTACGAGGAGGAGCAGCCCGGCGTCCTCTACAACACCGCCGCCGTGATCGACGCGGACGGCTCCTACCTCGGCAAGTACCGCAAGACGCACATCCCCCAGGTGAAGGGCTTCTGGGAGAAGTTCTACTTCCGCCCCGGCAACTCCGGCTGGCCCGTCTTCGACACCGCGGTCGGCAAGGTCGGCGTCTACATCTGCTACGACCGCCACTTCCCCGAGGGCTGGCGCGCCCTCGGCCTCGCGGGCGCCGAGATCGTCTTCAACCCCTCGGCCACCTCCCGGGGCCTGTCCGGCTACCTCTGGCAGCTGGAACAGCCGGCGGCGGCCGTCGCCAACGAGTACTTCATCGGCGCGATCAACCGGGTCGGTGTCGAGGAGTACGGCGACAACGACTTCTACGGCACGTCGTACTTCGTGGACCCGGAGGCCCAGTTCGTCGGCGAGGTGGCGAGCGACAAGGAGCCCGAACTGGTCGTCCGCGACCTGGACATGGCGAAGCTGCGAGAGGTCCGCGACCGCTGGCAGTTCTACCGGGACCGGGCGCCTGGGGCGTATGGCCCCCTGACGGCTCCCTGAACGGCGCCCTGGCTGCATCGTCCTTGAAGGGGCGCGGGGAACTGCGCGAGCAACCACCCACAACCCGCACGTACCGACTGCGAGGAGCGACCACGACATGAGCAGCCGTACCGTCATCCGCGGCGGCCTCGTCATCACAGCCTCCGACGAGATCCACGCCGACGTCCTGATCGAGGACGGCCGCATCGCCGCCCTCGCCGCCACCGGCACACCCGCCGCCGACACCTTCACCGCCGACCGGGTCATCGACGCCACCGGAAAGTACGTCATCCCCGGCGGCGTCGACGCCCACACCCACATGGAGCTCCCCTTCGGCGGCACCTTCGCCTCCGACACCTTCGAGACCGGCACCCGCGCCGCCGCCTGGGGCGGCACGACCACGATCATCGACTTCGCCGTACAGAGCGTCGGCCACAGCCTGCGCGAGGGACTCGACGCCTGGCACGCCAAGGCCGAGGGCAACTGCTCGATCGACTACGGCTTCCACATGATCGTCTCCGACGTCAACGAGGACACGCTCAAGGAGATGGACCTGCTGGTCGAGGAGGGCGTCACCTCCTTCAAGCAGTTCATGGCCTACCCGGGCGTCTTCTACAGCGACGACGGCCAGATCCTGCGCGCCATGCAGCGCTCCGCCGACAACGGCGGCCTGATCATGATGCACGCCGAGAACGGCATCGCCATCGACGTCCTGGTCGAACAGGCCCTGGCCCGGGGCGAGACCGACCCGCGCTACCACGGCGAGGTCCGCAAGGCCCTGCTGGAGGCCGAGGCCACCCACCGCGCCATCCGGCTCGCCCAGGTCGCCGGCGCGCCCCTGTACGTCGTGCACGTCTCGGCGATGGAGGCGGTCGCCGAACTGGCCCGGGCCCGCGACGACGGGCTGAACGTCTTCGGCGAGACCTGCCCGCAGTACCTGTTCCTGTCCACCGACAACCTCGCCGAGCCCGACTTCGAGGGCGCCAAGTACGTGTGCAGCACCCCGCTCAGGCCGCGCGAACACCAGGCCAAGCTGTGGCAGGGGCTCCGCACGAACGACCTCCAGGTCGTCTCCACCGACCACTGCCCGTTCTGCTTCGTCGGCCAGAAGGAACTCGGCCGCGGCGACTTCTCGAAGATCCCCAACGGCCTGCCGGGCGTCGAGAACCGCATGGACCTGCTCCACCAGGCCGTCCTCGACGGGCACATCTCCCGCCGCCGCTGGATCGAGATCGCCTGCGCCACCCCGGCGCGGATGTTCGGCCTGTACCCGAAGAAGGGCACCATCGCGCCCGGCGCCGACGCCGACGTGGTGATCTACGACCCGCACGCCGAGCAGGTCATGTCGGCCGAGACCCACCACATGAACGTCGACTACTCGGCGTACGAGGGCAAGCGCGTCACCGGCCGCGTCGAGACCGTGCTCTCGCGCGGCGTACCGGTCATCACCGAGCGGGAGTACACCGGGCGCCCGGGTCACGGCGTCTTCGCCCCGCGCTCCACCTGTCAGTACCTGAACTAGGGAGTGGCGCAGATGGACTTCGGACTCGTCCTGCAGACCGACCCGCCGGCCTCGCGGGTGATCAGCCTCATGAAGCGCGCGGAACGGAACAATTTCTCCTACGGCTGGACCTTCGACTCCGCCGTGCTGTGGCAGGAACCGTTCGTGATCTACAGCCAGATCCTGGCCAACACCACGAAACTGAAGGTCGGGCCGATGGTGACCAACCCGGGCACCCGCACCTGGGAGGTCACCGCCTCCACCTTCGCCACCCTCAACGACATGTACGGCAACCGCACCGTCTGCGGCATCGGGCGCGGCGACTCCGCGATGCGCGTGGCCGGCCGCAAGCCCAACACCCTGGCCAGGATCAGCGAGGCCATGAAGGTCATCCGGGCCCTCGGCAGCGGCCGGGAGGCCGACCTCGGCGGCGGCACGGTCGTCCGCTTCCCGTGGATCAAGCCGGGCGCGGAACTCCCCGTGTGGATGGCCGCGTACGGTCCCAAGGCCCTGAAGATGACCGGCGAGGAGGCCGACGGGTTCATCCTCCAGCTGGCCGACCTCTACCTGACGGAGTACATGGTCAAGGCCGTGAAGGACGCGGCGGTCGCCGCCGGCCGCGACCCTGCCGAGGTGACCGTCTGCGTGGCCGCCCCGGCGTACGTCACCGAGGACGACTCGCCCGAGGCGCTCGCCCACGCCCGCGAGCAGTGCCGCTGGTTCGGCGGCATGGTCGGCAACCACGTGGCCGACCTGGTCTCCAAGTACGGCGAGCACTCCGCCGCCGTCCCCGACGAACTCACCGACTACATCAAGGCCCGCGAGGGCTACGACTACTCCCACCACGGCCGCGCCGGCAACCCGGACACCCAGTTCGTGCCCGACGAGATCGTCGACCGGTTCTGCCTGATCGGCCCGGTCGAACGGCACGTCGAGAAGCTGAACGCGCTGCGCGACCTCGGCGTGGACCAGTTCGCCGTGTACGACATGCACGACGCGCAGGAGGCCGTGATCGACGCCTACGGATCGCGGGTGATCCCGGCGGTCAACGGCTGAACTCCCACGCGAGAGCACCCCTCATGAACTCCCCCTTCCCCCGGCCCGGGAAGGGGGCGCAGGACGCCCCGAGCGCACCCCCCATCGGCATCACCCGCACGGCCATTCCCGTCCCACCTCCCTGATTGGCCCGGCCCATGACCGATACCGCTCCCACGGCCACACCGCCGACCACCCAAGTCACCCTCGCCGACGGCCGGGTGGAGATCGCCCCGGGCGCCCCGGCGCCGAGCGGTCCCTACGCCAACGAGGACCTGCTGCCGGTCCCCGTCGCCAAGCGCACCTGGACCACGTACAACTTCTCCGCGCTGTGGGTCGGCATGGCCCACAACACCGCCTCCTGGACCCTGGCCTCGGGGCTCATCGCCGTCGGCATGGACTGGAAGCAGGCGGTGTTCACCATCGCCCTGGCCAATGTGATCGTGCTGATACCGATGCTGCTCACCGGGCACGCCGGGCCGAAGTACGGCATACCCTTCCCGGTCTTCGCCCGGGCCTCCTTCGGCATCCGCGGCGCCAACCTGCCCGCCGTCGTACGGGCGCTGGTGGCGTGCGGCTGGTTCGGCATCCAGACCTGGATCGGCGGCGAGGCCATCTACTTCCTGGCCGGCAAGCTCATCGGCAGCGGCTGGACGGACGCCGCGAAGGTCGGCGGCTACGCCTGGACCATGTGGCTGTCCTTCGCGATCTTCTGGGCCTTGCAGGTCGTCATCATCTACCGGGGCATGGAGACGATCCGCCGCTTCGAGAACTGGGCGGCGCCCTTCGTGCTCGTCGGCGCGTTCGTGATGCTGTGGTGGATGAGCGACAAGGCGGGCGGCTTCGGCCCGCTGTTCGACCAGCCCTCCAAGCTCGGCTGGGGCGCCGACTTCTGGACGCTGTTCGCCCCCGCCCTCATGGGCATGATCGGCTTCTGGTCCACGCTGTCGCTGAACATCCCCGACTTCACCCGCTACGGCAGGAGCCAGAAGGCGCAGACGTGGGGCCAGGCCCTCGGCCTGCCGACCACCATGACGCTCTTCGCCTTCTTGTCGGTGATGGTCACCTCCGGCAGCCAGGCCGTCTACGGCGAGGCGATCTGGGACCCGGTCCAGCTCGCGGCCAAGACCGACAACACGGTGGGCCTGCTCTTCGCGCTGGTCACCGTCCTGGTGGCGACCCTGTCCGTCAACGTCGCGGCCAACCTGGTCTCACCGGCGTTCGACTTCTCCAACATCGCGCCCCGCAGGATCAGTTTCCGCGCCGGCGCCCTCGCGACCTGCGTCCTCGGGGTGCTGATCTTCCCGTGGAAGCTGTACTCCGACCCGCAGGGCTACATCTTCACCTGGCTCGGCCTGGTCGGCGGCCTGCTCGGCACCGTCGCGGGCATCCTCATCGCCGACTACTGGATCCTGCGCCGCTCCCGGCTCGACCTGGCCGACCTGTACCGCACGGGCGGCCGCTACTGGTACGAGGGCGGCTGGAACTGGCGGGCCGTCGTCGCCTTCGTGGCCGGCGGTGTGCTCGCCGTCGGCGGCGCCAGCTTCAAACCGCTCATCGACGGCCGCCCCGTCCCGGCACTGTCCGATCTCGCCGACTACGGCTGGGCCGTGGGCCTGGGCACGTCGATGGTGCTGTACCTGCTGCTGATGGCCCTGCGAGGCCGTGACCGCACGATCGTCTGACGCGGGCCGGCGCTGGAGGACAGGCGATCAGCCCTTGTCGGCCTCCAGCGCCGCCACGGCCTCCTTCGCGGCCTTGATGGCGCCCTTGTTGATCGTGTCCGTATCGGGCGCCTTCTTCGACTCGAAGTCACTGCCGTTGTACGTGACCGTCACCAGCGCGTTGGACGCGCGGGCGACCACGACGCCCTCGCGCGTCTCCTGCTTGTCCTCGGTGGTGAGGTTCACGACGGAGTACGCGCTGTCACCCAGACCCGGGACGGCCCCGCCACCGCTGCGCTTCTCCGTGCTCTCCTTGTACGCCTTCTGCGCCGCCTCGTCCGACTCCAGCACCTCGTACGACACGTCCAGCCAACGGTAGTCGTAGCCCTTGAGCGCGTTCCAGGAGCAGGTGCGGCGCAGCTCCGCGTCCGTGGACGGGATCTCCTTCCCGGCCGTCTTGGCACCCGGCACCAGCGACTCGATCGTCTTCTTCGCGATGCTCTCGCACGGGGCGGGAGCGGCCGAGTACGCCTTCGCGACGGTCGACGTGGACGGCGCGGACGCGGACTGGGTCCCGGTCTTCTCGTCGGCCGGCTTGTGCTCGGCGGCCTGCGGCGCGGCGAGCGGACCGGACGACAGCGCCCAGCCCGCCGCGGCGAGCACAGCCACCGGGGACAGGCGTGCGGTCAGGGCCAGGGGCAGGGGTAGGGAACGCACGGCGCCCTTCTCGTGGGGGGGGACGGACGGTGCGGAGCGGGTCCGCACGGCGGACGGGACGACAGTTTCACATGAGTCCCTGTGGTGCGGAAGTGCGGTCCGGCACACAGGCCGCGGAAACACGGTTCGCACCGGCGCGGTCGCACTGCGCAGCGCTGGCCGGGGGTTTCGCCGCAGCCGTGACCGGGGGAGGGGGACGGGTGGCGCGCGCGTACGAGAGGTGAGAGGACGTATGTTCACATCCCGCCCGACCCTGCAGGGCACCTTCGGCATGGTGTCCTCCACGCACTGGCTCGCCGCGCAGTCGGCGATGGCCGTCCTGGAGGACGGTGGCAACGCCTGCGACGCGGCCGTGGCCGGCGCCTTCGTGCTGCACGTCGTCGAACCCCACCTCAACGGCCCGGCCGGCGAGGTGCCGATCCTGCTCGCCCCGCCCGGTGGCGAGGTGCGGGTGCTGTGCGGACAGGGCGTCGCACCCGCCGGGGCGACCGTCGCGCACTACCGGGAACTCGGCCTGGACCTGGTCCCCGGCACCGGTCCGCTGGCCGCCGCCGTACCGGGCGCCTTCGACGCCTGGATGCTGCTGCTGCGCGACCACGGCACCAAGTCCCTCGCCGACGTCCTGAAGTACGCCATCGGCTACGCCGAACACGGCCACGCGCCCGTGGAGCGGGTCACGGACACCGTCGAGACGGTGCGCGAACTCTTCAAGACCGAGTGGACCTCGTCGGCGGAGGTCTACCTGCCCGGCGGCAAGGCGCCACGCCCCGGCGAGCTCTTCCGCAACCCCGCGCTCGCCGCCACCTGGAAGCGCCTGCTCGCCGAGACCGCCGGGGCGGGCGACCGGGAGGCCGAGATCGAGGCCGCGCGGCAGGTGTGGCGCACCGGCTTCATCGCCGAGGCCCTCGTACGCCAGGCCGCCCGCCCCACCCTGGACACCAGCGGCGACCACCACACCGGCACCCTCACGGCCGCCGACCTCGCCGCCTGGTCCGCGACCTACGAGACACCCGTGACGTACGACTGGAACGGCTGGACCGTGTGCAAGCCGGGCCCCTGGAGCCAGGGCCCGGTCCTGCTCCAGCAACTCGCCCTGCTGCCGCCCGAACTGCCCCCCTACGGCTCGGCCGACTACGTCCACCTCCTGGTCGAGGGCTGCAAACTCGCCATGGCCGACCGGGAGGCCTGGTACGGGGACGCCGCCGAGGTGCCCCTCGACGACCTGCTGTCCGCCGAGTACAACACGGCCCGCCGCGCCCTCGTCGGCGAGCGGGCCGAGCACGACCTGCGGCCCGGGAGCCCCGGCGGACGCCCCCCGCGGCTGAGCGCGCACGCGCGCGTGGCGGCCGCCGCCCAGGAGGGCTCCGACGCCCTGGGCGTCGGCGAGCCGACCGTCGCCAAACTCCCGACGTCCCCCGTGCCCGGCGAACCGGTCGTCACCGCCGACGGGAGCACCCGGGGCGACACCTGCCACCTGGACATCGTCGACCGCTGGGGCGGCATGGTCTCGGCCACGCCCAGCGGCGGCTGGCTCCAGTCCAACCCCGTCGTCCCCGAACTCGGCTTCCCGCTCGGCACCCGGCTCCAGATGACCTGGCTGGAGGAGGGCCTGCCCAGCACCCTCACCCCCGGCCGCCGCCCCCGCAGCACCCTGTCCCCCTCGATCGCCCTGCGCGACGGCGTGCCCGTCATGGCGTTCGGCACGCCCGGCGGGGACCAGCAGGACCAGTGGCAGCTGCACTTCCTCCTGGCGGTCGCGCTGCGCCCCCAGGTGCGCGGCGGTCCCGACCTCCAGGGCGCGATCGACGCCCCGAACTGGCACAACGACAGCTTCCCGGGCTCCTTCTTCCCGCGCGGCATGCGCCCGGGCAGCGTGACCGTCGAGGCCCGCACCGACCCGGCCGTCGTCGCGGAGCTGCGGCGCCGCGGCCATGAGGTGACCGTCGGCGCCCCCTGGTCGGAGGGCCGGCTCTGCGCCGTCGCCCGGGACCCGGAGACCGGCGTCCTGTCGGCGGCGGCGAACCCGCGCGGCATGCAGGGGTACGCGGTCGGCCGGTGACCGCCCCCGCTGGAGTTCACCGCGATTCCACCCGGGGCGCACCCGGCGGGTGGGGATTGTCAGTGGCACGTGGTGTCATGGAAGGGTGATCGACAGCAACGAAACCATCGAAGAGTTTCTCGCGCAGCACGCCTCCGACGTCGAGGAGGAGATCCGCAAGGCGGCCACCACCGAGATCATGCCGCGCTGGCGTCAGCTCGCCGCGCACGAGGTCGACCAGAAGGCCGGCCCGCACGATCTGGTGACCGACGCCGACCGCAAGGCCGAGCTGTACCTCACCGAGGCCCTGGCCGCCCTGCTGCCCGGCTCGGTCGTGGTCGGCGAGGAGGCGGTCCACGCCAACCCGGCCTCCTACGAGGCGATACGGGGCGACGCCCCGGTCTGGATCATCGACCCGGTCGACGGCACAAGGCCGTTCGTACGCGGCGAGGCCGGGTTCTGCACGCTGGTCGCGCTGGCCCAGGGCGGCACCCTGCTCGGGTCCTGGACCTACGCGCCCGCCCGGGACCGGCTCGCCACCGCCGAGCGGGGCAAGGGCGCCTACCTCGACGGCGAGCGGCTGTTCGCCGGTGTGCCGGAGCCCGGCCGCGACCTGCGCGTGGCCACCTCCCACCCGGACTACACGACGGACGAGCAGAAGCACGCCCTGCTCGGGCTGCGCACCGAGGGGGTGGCACCGCGCGCGTGCGGCTCGGCCGGCCTGGAGTACCTCGCCATCGCCCGGGGCGAGTTGGACGCCGTGGCCTTCTCGTGGGAGGCGGCGTGGGACCACGCGGCCGGGCTGCTCCTCGTCGAGGAGGCGGGCGGCGCCCATCTGACCCGCGCGGGCGATCCGTTCCGCGTCACGGGCGGCAACGCCCTGCCGTTCACCGCCGCCCGCGACGCGGCCACGGCCCGGCGGGTCGCGGCGCTGCTGTCGGGCGGCGCATGAGCCCGGCGGAAGCCCGACGAGCGGTCACCGACCGTAGGCGCACGGTAGCGCTGACCGCTTCGGCGCTGCCCGCGCGCACCGGACATCACCCGCGGCCGGTGACGGACCGTCCCCGGGCATATCCTGATCCCCAGTGGCCGTCGGCTGACGAAGGGGTCCGAAGGTGCCGTCGATGCTCGATGCCGTCGTAGTGGGTGCGGGGCCGAACGGACTGACCGCGGCCGTGGAGCTGGCCCGCCGCGGCTTCTCCGTCGCCGTCTTCGAGGCCCGGGGCACCGTGGGCGGCGGCTCCCGCACCGAGGAACTCACCCTGCCGGGCTTCCGGCACGACCCCTGCGCCGCGGCCCACCCGCTCGGCGTCAACTCACCCGCCTTCCGCGCCCTGCCGCTGGAGCGGTACGGCCTTCAGTGGCTGCACGCCGAGCTGCCCATGGCGCACCCCTTCCCGGACGGCTCGGCGGCCGTGCTGGCCCGGTCGGTGGGCGAGACGGCCGCCTCCTTCGGGCCGCGCGACGCCGGGGCGTACCGCAGGCTCGTCGAGCCCTTCCTGCCCAAGTGGGACACGCTCACCCGGGACTTCATGTCCCTGCCGCTCACGGCGCTGCCCCGCGACCCGGTCACCCTCGCCCGCTTCGGCCTCGTCGGGCTGCCCCCGTCGACCCTGCTGATGCGCCGCTTCCGCGACGAACCGGCCAGGGCGCTGTTCGCCGGGCTCGTCGCCCATGTCATGGCGCCGCTGGGCGGCTTCGCCACCGGCGCCATCGGCCTGGTCTTCGCCCTCGCGGCACACGCCCGCGGCTGGCCGGTCGCCCGCGGCGGCTCCCAGGCGATCTCCGACGCCCTCGCCGCCCACCTGCGCGACCTCGGCGGCAGCGTGCACACCGACTACGAGGTGAAGCGCCTGGACGACCTGCCGCCGGCCCGGGCGTACGTCTTCGACACCTCGCCCACCGCCCTGGCCCGCATCGCCGGCTTCGGCGACCACTACGCCGGTTACCGCTACGGGCCGGGCGTCTTCAAGGTCGACTACGCGCTGGACGGCCCCGTGCCGTGGACCGCGAAGGAGGCCCGCGTCGCCGGCACCGTGCAGATCGGCGCGAGCCGCGCGGAGATCGGCACGGCCCTGCGCGCGGCGGCCCGGGAAGGCAGGGCCCCCGACAAGCCGTTCATGATCACGGTCCAGCCGAGTGTCGTCGACCCGACCCGGGCCCCCGCGGGCAAGCACGTCTTCTGGGCGTACGGCCATGTCCCGCACGGCTGGACCGGAGACCTCACCGACGCCATCGAGCGGCAACTGGAGCGCTTCGCCCCGGGGTTCCGCGACCGCGTCCTGGCCCGCGCCACGGCCGGACCGCCCGAACTCGCCGCCCGCAACGCCAACTACGTCGGCGGCGACATCGCCTCCGGGTCGGTGTCCGGCCTCCAGCTCCTGCTGCGCCCGAAGCTCACCCTGTTCCCGTACCGCACCCCCCACCCGGCCGTCTTCATCTGCTCCTCCGCGACACCGCCCGGCCCCGGAGTGCACGGCATGTCCGGGCACAACGCCGCGAAGGCCGTATGGAAGCGGCTGAGGCAGACGTGACCACCGTCGAAGCGGTCCAGGGCGACATCACCCGCGAGCGGGTCGACGCCATCGTCAACGCGGCCAACTCCTCGCTGCTGGGCGGGGGAGGGGTCGACGGAGCGATCCACCGGCGCGGCGGCCCGGCGATCCTGGAGGCCTGCCGCAAGCTGCGCGCCTCCCAGTACGGCAAGGGCCTGGCCACGGGCCGGGCCGTCGCCACGACCGCCGGGAACCTGGACGTCCGCTGGGTCATCCACACCGTCGGCCCCGTGTACAGCGCGACCGAGGACCGCTCCGGCCTCCTCGCCTCCTGCTACCGCGAGTCCCTCCGCGTCGCCGACGAACTCGGCGCCCGTACCGTCGCGTTCCCCGCCATCTCCACCGGCGTCTACGGCTGGCCGATGGACGACGGCGCCCGGATCGCGGTCGCGACCGTGCGGGCGGCCGACACGGCGGTCGAGCGGGTCCGGTTCGTGCTCTTCGACCAGCAGGCGTACGAGGTGTTCTCCGAGCAGCTCCGCTGAGGCGTCCCAGCGGGACTCACACGGGCTCGGGCTCGAAGTGTCGCAGCAGGTCACGGCCGGGCTGGACGACGCCGTAGCTGCTTTCCGGTACGGCGTTCCACACGCCGGGGAGATCGCCCAGTGGCTCCGACACGACCAGGCGGGTCTCGTCGGAGATGTGGTTCAGGAACGCGAGGTCGGGGTGGAGGGCGCGGATGTCCTCCACCCGGCTGCTGTAGTACAGCGACCGGGCGTCTCCGCCGCTGGAGTACCGGAAGAACCACACCCGCTCACCGTCGGTCACCGCGACCGTCATCTGGAGGGGCTCCGCCACCCCGTGCTCCTGCCCCAGCCGCTCGACCAGCCCGGCCATCCGGGCCACCGCGCCCGGCGGGTCGCCGTCGAGGCCGAAGGTGAGGGCCACGTGGAACATCACCTCGGAGTCCGTCGTGCCCTCGATCGACGGGAACAGCGCCGGGTCCACGGCCAGCATCAGCTCCCGGCGCATGTCGGCGAACCCGGCGATCGCCCCGTTGTGCATCCACATCCAGCGCCCGTGACGGAAGGGGTGGCAGTTGGTCTGCTGCACGGCCGTCCCGGTGGAGGCCCGCACATGGGCGAAGAACAGCGGTGAGCGGACGTGGTCGGCGATCTCCCGTAGGTTGCGGTCGCTCCAGGCCGGGCCCGTGTCGCGGATGACGGCGGGGCTGCGCAGGTGCCACGCGTACCAGCCGACGCCGAAACCGTCGCCGTTGGTGGTGTCGACCCCCATCCGCGCGTGCAGGCTCTGGTCGATCAGCGAGTGCTGCGGGCGGTAGAGGACGTCGTCGAGCAGCACGGGAGTGCCGGAGTAGGCGAGCCAGCGGCACATGGTCGGACCCCCGTTTCCGAGCCGCCTCGGCCGGCCCGCGCGGCTCCGTGGGTGCGGATACGTCTCCCGCGCGAGTACCCGGAACTCACGGTCTTCCTCCTCGCACCGGCGGCGGACCCACGACCACCAGGAGTGCGGTGGCAAGCACCGGCCGCCCGCCCCGGGCCGTCCGGTGCTGCCACCGCCGGAGAGCCGGCCCGGCGCCAGGTCACCCACTTCCGGGCCGTGCGCCGCGCCCCGTCACCGCGCCACTGCCCCCGCTCCCTCCTCCGTCCCCGCCGCGCGCCCCCGCGTCAGCGTCAGCCGCGGCCAGGCGCTGACGTCGCGCTGCAGCTGGCGGTCGTGCGTGGCCAGGACGACCGCCGCGTCGGTCGTGTGCAGCGCTTCGGTGAGTTCGTCGACCAGGGCGATGGACAGGTGGTTCGTGGGCTCGTCCAGCAGCAGGACGTGCGGGCGGGACGCGACGGTCAGGGCCAGGTCGAGCCGGCGCTGCTGGCCCGTCGACAGCTCGGCCACCGGCTTGTCGGCGTCCCGCGAGGTGAGCAGGCCCAGCGAGCCGAGCCCCACCACCTCGCCCTCCGCCAGCACGCCCGCCGTGACCAACCGCGCGAGGTGCGCCTCGTAGACGTCACGGGCCCGCTGGTGCGTCGCCCGCGGCGACTCCTGCCCGAGCAGGCGCAGCCGCACCCCGCGCGCCCGGTGCACCCGGCCCGTGCCGGGGGCGAGCAGCCCGGCCAGGACGGACAGCAGCGTGGACTTCCCCGCCCCGTTCGGACCGGTGACGGCGAGCCGGTCGCCGGACGTCACCGACAGGCTCGCCGCGTGGTGCAGCCGCCCGTCCACCGTCACCTCCTCCGCGCGCAGCAGGACGACGCCCGGCCGGGCGGGCAGGCCGGGCAGCGAGAGACGCTGCGGCGGCACGGGCGCGGTGACCTGGTGCCGGTCCAGGTCGTCCTGGCGCCGGTGGACCGAGCGCACCAGCGCGCCGGCCCGGGTGGCGCGCTGGTGCTTGCCGGTGCCCTTGCCCGGACGCCACCCGGTGGTCAGCCGGTTCCGCGCCTCGGACAGGGCCTGCTGGAGCCGGACGTGCTCGGTCCGCTGCCGCTCGTACTCCTCCTCCCAGCGGACCAGCTCGGCCTCGCGGCCCTCGCGGTAACCGGCGTAACCGCCGCCGTGGACGGCCGGGCGGCCGTCCCGCGTGGGGTCGAGGTCGAGGATCGTGGTGGCGACGTCCGCGAGGAGCGCCCGGTCGTGGCTGACCACGACGACGCCGCCCGGGTGGGCGCGCAGCCGGGCGGTGAGGTACTCCAGCCCGGCCAGGTCCAGATGGTTGGTCGGCTCGTCCAGGAGCAGGAAGTCGTACTCGGTGCCGAGCAGACAGGCCAGCCGGACGCGGTAGCGCTGGCCGGTCGACAGCGTGGCGAGCGGACGGGCCCGGTCACTGACCGCGCCGAGTCCGTCCAGGGCGGCGTCCACGCGGCGGTCGGCGTCCCAGGCGTCCAGGGCCTGCGCCGTCTCCAGGGCGTCGGTGTAGGCCTGTCCGGCCCCGGGGCGATCCGCGGCGAGTGCCTGCGCGGCGGTGTCCAGGTCCCGCAGGGCCGCGCGGGCGTCGGCCAGGTACGCGTCGACGAAGTCGCCGACCGTGCGCGTGTCCTCGGCCGGCATCTCCTGCTCGGCCAGGGCGAGGGTGCCCACGCGGTGCACGGTTCCCGCGTCCGGGTCCAGGAGGCCGGCCAGGACGTGCAGCAGGGTCGACTTGCCGCGGCCGTTCTCGCCGACGACGCCCCAGCGGGAACCGGGGGAGACCTTCATGTCGACGTCGCGCAGCACCGTGCGGCCACCGCGGGCGACGCGGATTCCGGCACAGGTCAGTTGCGCGCGGGCGCGGGCGGGCAGGGTCAGGGTGGTCACGTTCTCTTCCTCCGTGAGGAGGCACACTTCACCCCCGGTTCAGGGCGGGGGTGCGAGCGGGCCTACGGATCCGACGGACGGCCGGGCCCGGAAACAGGGCGGGCCGTGGGCGACGTCGCGGCTCCCGGCGCCTCGACCCGCGTACGACACGGCGGGTGAGGGGCGGAGCCGGTGGCCCGGATCAGAGGTAGAGAACGTAACTCACACACACATGCTAACAGTTGCGGCCCGCGCGCTCAGGTGCGGCTGCGCACCAGCAGCAGCGCCACGTCGTCGTCGGGCTCCGGGCTCAGCGCGCCGAGGAGACTGTCGCTGGTCCGCTGCAGACTGGGACCGGCCGTCGTCAGCAGACGGGTCAGCGTGCTCAGCCCGGTGTCGATCGGCTCGCCGCGGTTCTCGACCAGTCCGTCGGTGTACAGGGCGAGCAGCGAGCCCGGCGCGAACTCCACTTCCACGGTGCCGAATTCGACACCCCCGACACCCAGCGGCACACCGCCCGGCACCTCGACGAGCCGCGCGCCGCCGTCCGCCCCGGCGAGCACCGGCGGCAGATGGCCCGCGCTGGACAGGGCACAGCTGCCGCGCTCCAGGTCGCACACGGCGTACACGCAGGTGGCGATGGCGTCGCCGAGCGAGCCGGCGATGTCGTCGAGGTGCCGCAGCAGTTCGGCGGGCGGCAGGTCCAGCCGGGCCAGCGCCCGCGTCGCCGTGCTCAGCTGCCCCATGATCGCGGCGGCCTGGACGCCCTTGCCCATCACGTCCCCGACGACGAGTCCGGTGCGCCCCGGCCCCAGCGGCAGCACGTCGTACCAGTCGCCGCCGACCTCGCTGAGGGCCGGGCGGTAGCGGGCGGCGATGTCGAGCCCCTCCCGCTGGGCGGGCGTGCTGGGGAGCAGGCTGCGCTGGAGGGTCAGGGCGGTGCCGCGCTCCCGGCCGTAGAGGCGGGCGTTGTCTATGCAGATCGCGGCGCGGGCGGCGAGTTCCGAGGCGAGCAGCTGGTCCCGGTCGTCGAAGGGGCGCTCGTTGACCGTGCGGTACAGCGAGAGCGTGCCGAGCACCTTGCCCCGGGCCATCAGCGGCAGCGCCAGGTAGGAGTGGGCCCCGGCCTCGTGCAGGGCCTGGGCGGCCCGCGCGTCCCGGGCGAGGCGCCGAAGCATCTTCGGTTCCACGCGCTCGACGAGGACCGGGCGGGCCCTGCGGACGCACTGCGTGATGACCCGCGACGATCCGTACGTGGCCAGCTCGCCGACCGGGTCGGCGGCGTGGATGGCGTCGGTGGGATAGCCGGCCGCGACGGCCAGCGCCCGGAACTCGGCGGGCGCACCGCCCGAGACGGGCGCGATGGTGCCGTGGGCCACGACCGACTCCAGGACGTCCACCGCCGCCAGGTCGGCCAGCTGCGGCACGACCACCTCGGCCAGCTCCCGGGCGGTCTGCCGCAGGTCGAGCGTGGTGCCGATCCGCACCCCGGCGTCGGCGATCACCGACAGGTGCTGGCGGGCCTGCGCGACCTCGGTCGAGGCCTGCTGCCGCTCGGTGACGTCCAGCACGGCCATCGCCAGGCCCAGCACCCGCCCGTCGCTGTCCTCGATGCGGTGGTACGACTCGGAGTAGGCGCGGTCCTGGGCGTCCGCCGCCGTACGGCCGATCGTCTGCTGGTCGAGCAGGGGCCTGCCGGTCTCCAGGACGTGCCGCATCCGGGCCTCGATGGCCGCCACGTCCAGGCCCGGCAGCACCTCGCCGACCCGGCGGCCCAGCAGGGCCTCCTCGGGGACGCCGTTCATGCGCTCCAGCGCGGGGTTCACCCCGACCCAGCGCAGGTCGTTGTCGAAGACGGCGATGCCGAGCGGCGTCTGGTTGACCAGGCTGTGCGAGAGGGCGAGGTCCCGCTCCACCTTCCGTACGGTCGAGGCGTCCGTGGCGAGCCCGAGCAGATGGGGCTGTCCCTCGTTGTCGAGGAGGCGCATCGTGCGGAACTCCACGGCGCGTTCCGTGCCGTCGCGGTGCCGCAGCGGGAAGACACCGGCCCACCGGGCCCCGGAGCTGACCTGGGCGAACAGCTCCCTGCCGCGAGGGCGGTTCTCGGGCGCGACCAGGAGCGTGTCGGCGCGCTGCCGCAGGGCCTCCTCGGCGGTGTAGCCGAGCAGCTGCTCGATCTCGGGGCTCCACAGGGCGATGTGCCCGGTCCCGTCCAGGACCACGGCGGCGACCTTCAGCAGGTCCAGCAGCCCGCCGGGTGCGGCCGTGACGGCGTCGCGATCCGAGGTCGCATACCCGTTCATGCGAGCCGCTCCCCTTCCGGCGCGGCAATAGGTACCGCCAAGATCCGTTGCTCGGGCTGTCCGATGAGGTCACATTACGGTCGGAGGCGCGACACTGTCGCGCCGAAATGACAAAAAATCGAGGGTCCGTACACAGAGGGACCGAGGGCCCGCACACAGAGAGAGGGAGCGGCGTCTTGAGTGACTGGATCCTGCGGGAGAGCCTGGCCACCGCATCGGGGACCGTGCGCTGGGACCGGCTGGGGGACCCGGACGGCGAGCCGGTCGTGCTGCTGCACGGCACGCCGTTCTCGTCGTACGTGTGGCACGAGATCGCCCCCGCCCTGGCCGCCTCGGGACACCGCGTGCACGTGTGGGACATGCCGGGCTACGGCACCTCCGGGATGTACCCGGACCAGGACGTCTCGCTGGGCGCCCAGGGCCGCGTCTTCACCGAGCTGCTCCAGCACTGGGGGCTGCGGGAGCCGTCCGTCGTCGCGCACGACTTCGGCGGCTGCGTGGCGCTGCGGGCCCACCTGCTGCACGGGGCGCGCTACCGGCGGCTCGCCCTGGTCGACCCGGTGGCCCTGGAGCCGTGGGGCTCCCCCTTCTTCCGGCTGGTCGGCGAGCACAGCCACGTCTTCGAGCAGCTGCCGGACGCGCTGCACCAGGCCCTGGTGCGCGAGTACGTCACGTCCGCGAGCCACACCGGGCTGCGCCCCGCCACGCTCGACGCGCTGGTCCGGCCGTGGACGGGGCAGCGGGGCCAGGCCGCCTTCTACCGCCAGATAGCACAGGCCGACCAGCGCTACACCGACGACATCCAGCCGCTGTACCCCACGATCGACCTGCCGGTCACGGTCTGCTGGGCGACCGAGGACACCTGGATCCCCTTCGCCAAGGGGGAGGAGCTGGCGGGGCTGATCCCCGGTGCCCGGCTGGTGCCCGTGCCGGAGGCCGGACACCTCGTCCCGCTGGACGCGCCGGCCCGGCTGACGAGCGAGCTGCTCGCCTTCCTCAGGGACTGATCCTCCTGCGCCGGGGACTGAACCATCAGGACCGCACAAAGTCCGACGGGGTCATTGCTTCGGTTGTGTTCGAGTCCTAGGGTGTGCCTGCTCAGCAGTTGCTCCGTCACCGTCAGTTGACACGATTCCCAACAGAAACACCCATCCTGGATGGGCAGTTGGGGAGCGCATCTGACGTGCCCTCAGTCCGTGCAGCACCCTGTCGAACCGAGGAAGGCCACGGTCATGCCGCACCCGCACCCCACTCCCGCCGACCGACCTGTCGTCAGCCGCCGCCGTCTGCTCGAGGGAGGCGCCGCCGTGCTCGGCGCGCTCGCCCTGTCCGCGTCGCCCGCCGCGGCGCACGCGGCCGGCCGGCGCCCGGCGGCGGACGGCCCCCCGGAGTGGAACGACGGCCTGTCGGTCTACCGGGTGGGCACCGAGCCACCGCACACCACGCTCATGCCGTACCCCGACCTCGGCCAGGCACTGAAGGGCGACCGCGAGCGCTCGCCGTACCGGCTGAGCCTCGACGGCAGGTGGAAGTTCGCCTACGCCGACCGGCCCGACGACCGGGACCCCGACTTCTACCGCACCGACGTCGACGACTCCGGCTGGGACACCATCCCGGTGCCCTCGGCCTGGCAGCTGCACGGCTACGACTTCCCGATCTACGTCAACATCACCTACCCCTGGTGGGGCCCCAACGGCGGCGGCGAGAACGCCCAGCCGCCCGCCGCCCCGACCCGCTACAACCCCGTCGGCCAGTACCGCCGTACCTTCACCGTCCCCCGCGACTGGAAGGGCCGGCGCACCTTCCTGCACTTCGAGGGCGTCAAGTCCGCGCACTACGTGTGGATCAACGGCGAGCTGGTCGGCTACCACGAGGACTCCTACACCTCCGCCGAGTACGACATCACCCGCCACCTCAAGCCGGGCACCAACCAGATCGCCGTCGAGGTGTACCGCTACTCCGACGCGGAGTGGCTGGAGGACCAGGACATGATCCGGCTGAGCGGCATCTTCCGCTCGGTCCACCTGTACTCCACGCCGAACGTGCACCTGCGCGACTTCAAGCTCGACACCCCCCTCGGCGACGGCTACACCTCCGCCGAACTGAAGGTCACCGCGCACGTCCGCGACTACGGCGGCGACGGCGCGGGCCGCTACACCGTCGAGACCCAGCTGTACGACGCGCGCGGCCACGCCGTCTGGTCCCGGCCCCTGAACCAGCCCGTCGACGTCCCCGACGGCGACGAGGCCACGGCCGAGGCGTCCAGAGCCGTCCCGGCGCCGAAGCTCTGGTCGGCCGAGCACCCGAACCTGTACACCGCCGCACTGCGGCTGCGCGACCCCGCCGGAAAGGTGATCGAGACCCTGTCGCACCGGGTCGGCTTCCGCGAGTTCGCGCTCAAGGACGGCCTGATGCGCATCAACGGCAAGCCGGTCTCCTTCCGCGGCACCAACCGGCACGAGATGCACCCCGTCACCGGCTCGGCCCTCACCCGCGCGCAGATGGTCGAGGACATCCGGATCATCAAGCGGCTCAACATCAACAGCGTCCGCACCTCGCACTACCCCAACAGCCCGCTGTGGCTCGAACTCGCCGACGAGTACGGCCTGTACCTCGTCGACGAGACCAACCTCGAGACCCACGGCATCCGCGACACGTACCCCGGCAGCGGCCACCCCGAGTGGACCGAGGCGTGCGTGGTGCGCGCCCAGAACATGGTCCACCGGGACAAGAACCACGCCTCGGTGGTCATCTGGTCCCTCGGCAACGAGGCGGGCGGCGGCACCACGTTCAACGCCATGTACGACTGGATCCGCTCCTACGACCCCACCCGCGTCATCCAGTACGAGGGCGACGACCGCCCGGGCATCAGCGACATCCGCTCCGAGATGTACGACAGCCCGCAGCGGGTCGAGCAGCGCGCCAAGGACACGCGCGACACCCGCCCGTACGTGATGATCGAGTACTCGCACGGGATGGGGAACTCCAACGGCAACTTCAAGAAGTACTGGGACATCGTCCGCCGCTACGACGTCCTCCAGGGCGGCTGGATCTGGGACTTCGTCGACCAGGCCCTGAGCTGGCCCACCCCCACCCGCAAGCTGCTCACCGAGTCCGGCCCGGGCGCCCTGCGCGGCGAGATCATCGCGCCGGCCGGCACCTTCGACCGCGCCAAGGGCGTCTCCGGCGGCACCGTCTTCCCCCGCGACCCCGGTCTGGACCTCACCGGCTCCCTCACGCTGGAGGCCTGGGTCACCCCGGACGTGCCCTACGGCCACCAGCCCATCCTCGCCAAGGGCGACACCCAGTACGCCCTCAAGCAGACGGACAAGAACCTGGAGTTCTTCATTCACGGCGGCGGCCAGTGGGTCACCGCGAGCTGGCCGCTGCCGGACGGATGGACGGGCAAGGAACACCACATCGCCGGCGTCTTCGACGCGGACGGGGGCACGCTGACCCTCTACGTCGACGGCCAGGTGCGCGGCACCCGCACCACCACCCGGCGTCCCGGCACCAATACCGCCTCCCTGACGCTCGCCACCGACGTCGACAACCCCCCCCGGGAGTTCAGCGGCACCATCCGCCGGGCCCGTGTCTACGCCCGCGCGCTCAGCGCCACGGAACTGGCCTCCGACAGCCGCGGCCCGGACGACGAGGGCGTGCGGTTCTGGTTCGACGCCGCCACCGTCGGCTTCAGCGAGAAGCGCCCGCGCGACAAGACGTTCTACGCCTACGGCGGCGACTGGGGCGACAACCCGAACGACGGAGCCTTCGCCGGGGACGGCATCGTCCTGCCCGACCGCACCCTCACCGGCAAGTCCGCCGAGGTCAAGCAGATCTACCAGGCGATCAACGCCGCCCCGGCCTCCGGCGGCCCCGGCGCCGTCACGCTCACCAACGAGTACCTGTTCACCGACGTCCGCGAGTTCGACGGCCGTTGGTCCCTGGTCGCCGACGGCAAGGTCGTCCAGCGCGGCCGGCTGACCCGCGAGCAGCTGAACGTCGCACCGCTGAGCAGCAAGGACATCGACATCCCGGTCCGGCTGCCGGCCAAGCCCGCGCCCGGCACCGAGTACTTCCTGCAGCTCTCCTTCACCACCCGGGAGACCACCCCGTGGGCCAGGGCGGGCTTCGAGGTGGCCAAACAGCAACTCGCCCTCGACGCGGGCAGCCCGGCCGTGAAACCGGCACCGCTCGACGGCGTGCCCGCCCTGCGCCACACCGACGGCGACCAGACCGTCACGGTCAAGGGCAAGGGCTTCTCCGTCACCGTCGACAAGAGCAGCGGCACCATCACCTCCTACGAGGCGGCCGGCACCCGCCTCATCACCTCCGGGCCCGTCCCGAACTTCTGGCGGGCGCCCACCGACAACGACCGGGGCAACGGCCACCACACCCGCAACCAGATCTGGCGCGACGCCGGGGCGAAGCGGAAGGTCGCGGACGTACGGGTACGGCCGCTGAGCGACCGGGCCGTCGAGATCGCGATCACCGGCACGCTGCCCACCGGCACCGAGTCCACGTTCAGCACCACCTACACGGTCTTCGGCAACGGCGAGATCAGGGTCGACAACACCCTGCACCCGGGCGCGGCGAACCTGCCGTACATCCCCGAGGTCGGCACCCTGCTGTTCCTGCCGCGCCGCCTGGACCGGCTGCACTACTACGGCCGCGGCCCCGAGGAGAACATGTGGGACCGCAACAACGCCACCGACGTGGGCCTGTACTCCGGCACCGTCGCCGGGCAGTGGACCCCCTACCTGCGGCCCCAGGAGAACGGCAACAAGACCGACGTCCGCTGGGCCGCGCTGACCGACTCCGGCGGACGCGGACTGCTCGTCTCCGGTGAGCCGCTGCTGGAGGTCAACGCCTCGCACTTCACGCCCGAGGACCTGTCGGTCGGCGCCCGCCACGACTACCAGCTCACGCCCCGGGACGCGGTGGTCCTCCGGGTCAACCACCGCCAGACGGGCGTGGGCGGCGACAACGAGCTGGGGCGCGCACCCGCACGACGAGTTCAAGCTGTTCGCGAACCGCGACTACGCGTACACCTACCGGCTGCGCCCCCTGACGGACGTGGCCGACGCGATGAAGCTCTCGCGCCGCCCGACGGCGACGGAGTAGCCGGAACACGACAGCGAGGGAGCGATCGGAGCGGACCAGGACACGGCCGGGGAGCGGGTACGGCTCCCCGGCCGTGTGCCGTCCGGGCGGGGCTGCGCCACGGCGGGGCTACGCCCGGGCCGCACCCCGCCGCCGTACCCCCACCGCCACGACCACCACCGGCCCGGCCGCCAGCAGCACCGCCAGCGCCCCGTACCCGTACGTCAGCGTCGTCGCCACGGCCACCCCGGCGACGAGCAACGGGCCGCCCGCGTCGCCCAGTTCGCGCCCGAGCTCGGCGGCGCCCATCGTCTGGCCGAGACGTTCGCGCGGGGTGGACGAGGCCAGGGCCGCGAAGCCGAGCGGGGTGATCACGCCGGTGCCCGTGCCGATCAGGACGGCGGCGAGGAGGAGACCGGCCAGGCCGGGCAGCGTCGCCGCGGCGAGCCCGGCCGCCGTGAGCAGCAGACCGGCGGTGAGCCCGGCGCGCGGCGTGAGCCGACCGGCGTCCAGGGCCCGCCCCGCACGCGGCTGGACGACCGCCGCGCAGGCCGCCAGCACCGACACCGCGGCCCCGGTGGCCACCGTCCCCAGCCCGGTCGCCGCACCCGACACCGGCAGGAAGCCCACCCCGACCGACAGCGCGGCCGTCGCTCCCGCCAGCGCCGCCGTCGGGCCCAGGAACACCGGGTCGGCCAGCCGCCGCGCCAGGTCCAGCACGGTCTGCCGGGCCCGGGGGAGCGGCGGCACGACGGGCACGGCCACCAGCGCCCACAGCGCGACCCCGGCGCCCAGCACCGCCAGCACCCAGAACAGCAGCCGCAGCCCGCCCGCCCACACCAGCAGCCCGCCGAGCAGCGGCCCGAGCGTGTAGCCGACCGACTTGTGGAAGCCGTAACTCCCGAACGCCCGCCCCTGCTTCGCCGCCGGGTTCAGCCGGGCCACCAGGGCGGAGGCCGCCGGCGAGAACGCCGAGGCGGCCGCGCCCTGCCCGAGCCGGGCGGCCCACAGCCAGCCCGGGGAACCGGCCAGGGCGTACAGCGCGGACGCGGCGGCGAAGGCCACCAGGCCGCCCAGCAGCACCGGCCGCGCTCCCACCCGGTCCGCCAGCGTGCCGAAAACCGGCTTCAGCAGCACCTCCGCCCCGTCGTACAGCGCCAGCAGCCCGCCGAGGACCAGCAGCGAGGTGACCGCGTCGGCGCCGGAGCCGCCCAGGTTCGCGGCGATGCCGTGCGCCCCGAAGGCGGTGGTGAAGCCGGCCGCGTACAGCGGCCACATCCGGCGCGCGGACGCCGGGACCGTCTCACTCGGCGGCGTCACTGATGCCCAGGCGCAGGTGCTCCACGTGGTACACCGCCTGGTCGAGCAGCTCGGCCACATGGTGGTCGTGCAGCGCGTAGACGACCGAGCGGCCCCGCCGCTCGCCCACCACCAGGCCCAGGTTGCGCAGCAGCCGCAGCTGGTGCGAGCAGGCCGACTGCTCCATGCCCACCTCGGCGGCCAGCTCCGTGGCCGGCAGCGGTCCCTCCCGCAGCCGCGCCAGGATCAGCAGCCGGGACGGTGTGGACAGGGCCTGGAGCGTGGTGGCGACCTTCGCGACGTTGTCCGCGTCCAGGCGTACGCGCTCGGCGGCGTCCTGCGCGGGGATGACGGCTCCATGACCCATGACGTCATCGTACCGGCCCCGCACGAACACATGAATGAATCTTCATCTGTGCCTGCCGGAAGTGCCGGGCGCTCACGTCGATGTCGGATTCTCGCCAGACCCCGGCCCGCCGGTGCCCGAAGCTGGACGCATGCAGATGGGGATGCACACCGACACCGAGCGCTGCGTGCGCGCGGTCCAGTCCAAGGACGCGCGGTTCGACGGATGGTTCTTCACGGCCGTCCTGACGACCCGCATCTACTGCCGGCCCAGTTGCCCGGTGGTGCCGCCCAAGCCGGAGAACATGGTCTTCCACCCGAGCGCCGCGGCCTGCCAGCAGGCCGGGTTCCGGGCCTGCAAGCGCTGCCGGCCCGACACCAGCCCCGGCTCCCCGGAGTGGAACCAGCGCGCCGACCTCGTGGCCCGCGCCATGCGGCTGATCGCCGACGGCGTCGTGGACCGCGAGGGCGTGCCCGGTCTCGCCGGCCGGCTCGGCTACAGCACCCGGCAGATCGAACGCCAGCTCCTCGCCGAGCTGGGCGCGGGCCCTCTCGCGCTCGCCCGCGCGCAGCGCGCCCAGACGGCCCGGCTGCTCGTCGAGACGACGGCCCTGTCGATGGCGCAGATCGCCTTCGCCGCGGGCTTCGCCTCGATCCGCACCTTCAACGACACCGTCCGCGAGGTCTTCGCCCTGTCCCCGAGCGAGCTGCGGACCCGGGCGCCGAAGAAGAGTACCGGCGCCACCGCGGGCGCGCTGACGCTGCGCCTGCCGTTCCGCACCCCCCTCAACCCCGACAACCTCTTCGGCCACCTGGCCGCGACCGCCGTACCCGGCGTGGAGGAGTGGCGGGACGGCGCCTACCGGCGCACCCTCCGGCTGCCCTACGGCCACGGCATCGCGGCCCTCACCCCCAACCCCGACCACATCGCCTGCCGCCTCACCCTCAGCGACCTGCGCGACCTGACCGTCGCCATCAGCCGCTGCCGCCGCATGCTCGACCTGGACGCGGACCCGGTCGCCATCGACGACCAGCTGCGCGCCGACCCGGCCCTCGCCCCCCTGGTCGACAAGGCACCGGGCCGGCGCGTGCCGCGCACGGTCGACGAGGCGGAGTTCGCCGTCCGGGCCGTGCTCGGCCAGCAGGTCTCCACCGCCGCCGCCCGCACCCACGCGGCCCGCCTGGTCACCGCGCACGGCGACCCGGTCGACGACCCCGAGGGCGGCCTGACCCACCTGTTCCCGTCCCCCGAGGCCCTCGCGGAGGTGGACCCGGAGTCACTGGCCATGCCCCGCACCCGCCGCGCCACCCTCACCACCCTGGTCGGCCGGCTCGCCGACGGCTCCCTCCGGCTGGGCGTGGAGAGCGACTGGCCGCGGACCCGCGAGCTGCTCCTCGCCCTGCCCGGCTTCGGCCCCTGGACGGCCGACGTGATCGCCATGCGCGCCCTCGGCGACCCCGACGCCTTCCTCCCCACCGACCTCGGCGTCCGCCGCGCCGCCCGGGAACTGGGCCTGCCGTCGACCCCGGCCGCGCTCACCGCCCGCGCGGCGGCCTGGCGCCCCTGGCGGGCGTACGCCGTCCAGTACCTCTGGGCGACCGACAGCCACCCCATCAACTTCCTTCCGGCATAAGGACGTTCATGAAGCAGCACACCGTGACCGACAGCCCGTACGGCCCCCTGACGCTCGTCGCCGACGACGGCGTCCTGTGCGGCCTCTACATGACCGAACAGCGCCACCGCCCACCGGAGGAGACCTTCGGCCCGCGCGACGACACCCTCTTCGCGGAGGCGGAGGAGCAGCTGAAGGCCTACTTCGCGGGCGAGCTCAAGGAGTTCACCGTCGAACTGCGCCTGACCGGCACCCCGTTCCAGCGCACCGTCTGGGACCGGCTGCGCCGCATCCCGTACGGCGAGACCCGCACCTACGGCGAACTCGCCGACGCCCTCGGCACCCCCACCGCCTCCCGCGCGGTCGGCCTCGCCAACGGCCGCAACCCCGTCGGCATCATCGTCCCCTGCCACCGCGTCATCGGCGCGAACGGCAGCCTGACCGGCTACGGCGGCGGCCTGGAGCGCAAGCGGCGCCTGCTGGACTTCGAACGGGGCGCCGCACTCTTCGCGTGAACGACCCCCGGCGCGGCCGGTGCCGCCTCCTAGGCGGCGAGGCCCCGCAGCAGTTCCGGCAAGGCCGTGCCGATCGGCTCGCGGACGATCTCGTCGGCACGGTCGTCGTACGGCGTCGGCTCCGCGTTGACGATGATCAGGCGGGCGCCGTGGTCCGCGGCGACACCGGCGAGGCCGGCCGCGGGCTGGACCTGGAGGCTCGTGCCGACGGCCACGAACACCTGGCAGGCCTTGCTGATGGCGGCCGCCTCGCCGAGGACGACGGGGTCGAGCCGCTCGCCGAACATCACCGTCGCCGACTTGAGGATCCCGCCGCACTCCAGGCACGGCGGGTCGTCCTCACCGGCCTCGACCCGCGCCAGCGCGTCCTCCATGGGGCCGCGCGCGTGGCAGCCGGTGCACACGACACTCCGCGCCGTGCCGTGCAGTTCGAGCACCTTGCGGGCGGGCATCCCGGCGAGCTGGTGCAGCCCGTCCACGTTCTGCGTGATCACCCGCACGGGCACCCCGGACCGCTCCAGCTCGGCCACCGCCCGGTGCGCGGCGTTGGGCTCCGCCTGGAGCGTCCGGTTCTGGCGCCGCATCTGCCAGGAGCGGCGGCGGATCTCCGGGTCGCCCATGTAGTACTCGTACGTGACGAGCTTCTCGGCCTCCGGATCCCGCCGCCACAGCCCGTTCGGCCCGCGGTAGTCCGGGATCCCGGAGTCCGTGCTGATACCGGCACCGGTGAGAAGCGCGACGAGTGGCTTGGCCATGCCCCCGAGCGTAGGCCGGGCCGCACCGGGGCGGCGAGCGGATATCGAACGGCGGTGGCCCGGGCGGCGCCGGTCAGGACACCCGGTGGCCGTTCTCCAGCTCCGCCGGGCCCGAGCCGTCCGCCAGCACGTCCAGCCCGGTCAGCACCCGGCGGCCGAGGGCGCCCGGCAGGTACTCGGCCAGTTCCTCGCGCGCGACGAGCCGCCAGGACAGCAGCTCCTCCTCCTGGAGGCGGATCGCCTTGAGGTCGTCCTCGCCGAGCATGCCGCCGTCATACAGGTACGCCACGAGCGGCGGGCGGCCGGTGCCGTGCACCCAGTCGACCGCCAGCAGCCGGCCGAGTTCCCGGTCCAGGCCGATCTCCTCGGCCGTCTCGCGCCGCGCGCCCTGTCGCGGGGTCTCGCCGTCGTCGGACTCGACGGTGCCGCCCGGCAGCGCCCAGCCCTCCCGGTAGTTGGGTTCGACGAGCAGGACACGGCCCTCGCCGTCCCGGAACAGCGCGGCGGCGCCGGCCAGGACGCGGGGCAGGGAGGCGATGTAGGCGGCGAAGTCAGGAGAGGTGGTCATCGCAGCAGGGTAGCCACCGCTGCTGGAGGACGAGCCCCTCTTCGCGGTCACCGGGGCGCTGGCGAAGCATGCGGTCAGGCCGCGGACTCCGCCAGCCGCACCGTCCGCTCCGCCAGCTCGCTGATCCGCACCCCGTCGAAACCGAACACCGCGCTGCGGACCGTGTCCTCCAGCGGCACCTTCCACTGGTCCGGGATGGCCGCCGCCCCGCCGAACACACCCGCGACGGAACCCGCCGTCGCGCCGTTGGAGTCGGTGTCCAGGCCGCCGCGGACGGTCAGGGTGATGGTCCGGGTGAAGTCGCCGTCGCCGTAGAGCAGGCCCGCGGTGAGGACGGCCGCGTTCGGGACGGTGTGGATCCAGCCCATCCCGATGGTCTCCTCGGCGACCGTGGTGAGCGTGTCCTCCCAGGACATCCCGGCGTCGTGCAGGGAGGCCACCCGCCGTACCGTGCGGGCCAGGCGGCTGCTCGCCGGGATCACGGCCAGGGCCTCGTCGACGGCGTGCCGCACGGTGGGCGCCGTGAACGCCGCCGCGATCAGCGCCGACGCCCACATCGCCCCGTAGACCCCGTTGCCGGTGTGCGACAGCACCGCGTCCCGCCGGGCCAGCGAGGCGGCCCGGCGCGGTGCGCCCGGGTGGGTCCAGCCGAAGATGTCGGCCCTGATCAGCGCCCCGATCCACTCCTGGTACGGATTGTCGTACGTCGCCGTCAGCGGCGGCTTGAGCCCGTTGGCGAGGTTGCGGTACGCGGCCCGCTCCGCGGTGAACGTCTGCAGGTAAGGCAGTCGCAGCAGCCACAGGTCGCCGACCTGCTCGGTGCTGAACCCGAAGCCGTGCGTCTCCAGCAGGTCCAGGCCGAGGATCGCGTAGTCGACGTCGTCGTCACGGCAGCTGCCGTGGATGCGGCCGCGGACGCACTGGCGCCATTCGGGGCGCAGCTCGATGCCGTCGTGTTCGCTGATCGGCTCGGGCAGGTAGTCGGTCAGGGGCAGGGCGGAGGCCTGCCGCAGGTAGCGGTCGATGCGGTCGCGGGTCCAGACCTCGCCCTGCTCGACGGGCTTGCCGAGCATGTTGCCGGCGACGCGGCCCTGCCAGCCGCCGAGGATGCGGTTCGCCAGGTCTGTCTCGGTGCGTGCGAGGGTCATGGTTACGGTCTACCCGTTTCGCCCGGGGTCGTCGTGTGTTCGTCCCCGCGGGTGCGCGGTGGTCGCTCGCGCAGTTCCCCGCGCCCCTGGGAGCCTCGGTCCACGGGATGGGCGGATGCTGACGGGCGGGGCGTCCTGCGGTTAAGGTCGCAGCGGCGCGACTGGCCTTGACGTGCGTGAGGGCCCGGAGAGCAAGGGGAGTGCAAGTGGCGGACGCTGCAGTGAGCGGCACCTGGCAGGCACAGCGGGTGCTCGTCGCCGCGGACAAGTTCAAGGGGTCGCTGACGGCCGTGGAGGTCGCCGAGCGGGTGACGGCCGGGCTGCGCCGGGTCGTGCCGGACCTGGAGGTCGAGGCGCTGCCCGTGGCCGACGGCGGCGACGGGACCGTGGCCGCGGCGGTCGCGGCCGGGTTCGAACGCCGGGAGGTGCGGGTCGCCGGCCCCCTCGGCGACGAGGTGACGGCGGCGTTCGCGCTGCGCGAGGGCACCGCGGTCGTGGAGATGGCCGAGGCCAGCGGCCTCCAGCGGCTGCCCGCCGGAGTCTTCGCACCGCTCACGGCGTCCACGTACGGCTCCGGCGAGCTGCTGCGCGCCGCCCTGGACGCGGGCGCCCGCACGATCGTCTTCGGGGTCGGCGGCAGCGCCACCACGGACGGCGGCGCCGGGATGCTGTCGGCGCTGGGCGCCCGGTTCCTGGACGCCGACGGGGAGCCGGTGCCCCCGGGCGGCGGCGGTCTCGCCGAGCTGGCGACCGCGGACCTGTCGGGACTCGACCCGCGCCTCAGCGAGATCGAATTCATCCTCGCGAGCGACGTCGACAACCCCCTGACCGGCCCGAAGGGCGCACCCGCGGTCTACGGCCCGCAGAAGGGCGCCACACCGGACGACGTGACGGCCCTGGACGCCGCCCTGGCGCACTTCGCGGAGGTGCTGGAGGGCCCGGCCGGCCCGAAGGCCGCCGAGTACGCGGCCGCCCCGGGCGCGGGCGCCGCCGGCGGCATCGGGTACGGCGCCCTGCTCCTGGGCGCCGGTTTCCGCCCCGGCATCGAGGTCATGCTCGACGTCCTGGGCTTCGCCCCCGCCCTGGACCGCGCCGAGCTGGTGATCACCGGCGAGGGCTCCCTCGACGAGCAGACCCTCCACGGCAAGGCCCCGGCCGGTGTCGCCGCCGCCGCCCGTGCCGCCGGCAAGGACGTCGTCGCGGTCTGTGGCCGTCTCGCCCTGCCCCCGGAGGCCCTGGGCCGCGCGGGCATCCGCCGGGCCTACCCCCTGACGGACGCGGAGCCGGACGTCGCGAAGTGCATCGCGGAGGCGGGCCCGATCCTGGAACGCGTGGCGGAACGCATCGCCAGGGACTTCCTGACCTGAGCCGGGCGGCCCCCGTCGCCACAGGCACGAGGAAGGCCCCGAGCTTGTCAGCTCGGGGCCTTCCTCGTCGTACGGTCGTTACGGAAGCTGTGCCGCCCGCGCCTCGCGCCGGTTGTCACGGAAGTTGTTCACCCGCCGGGCCGTCGCGAACAGCGGAATCACCGCCCCCATCACCAGCTGCAGCGCACAGCCCGTCTGGAGCAGCAGCTGACCGCTCGGGGCGTCGAACGCCCAGGCCGCCATCATGCCCATGCCCACCACGATCCACGACAGCATCGCCACCGCGAGCCGGCCGCGCGGCTTCGGGTACTCCACGCGGCTCACCATCAGCCACGCCGTCCCCAGGATCGCCAGCAGCGTCGCCACGAAGGGCAGCTCCAGCAGCACGATGGACACCACTGTCAGCGCGCCGAACGGCGACGGCATGCCCTGGAAGGTGCCGTCCTTGACCGTGACGCACGAGAACCGCGCGAGCCGTAGCACCACCGCCAGCAGCACCACGATCGCCCCGACCGCGGCGACCCGCTGGTACGCGCCCTCCGCCACCATGCCGTAGACGAGGACGAAGTACGCCGGGGCCAGGCCGAAGCTGATCAGGTCGGAGAGGTTGTCCAGCTCGGCGCCCATGGGGGAGGAGCGCAGCTTGCGCGCCACCAGGCCGTCGAACAGGTCGAAGACCGCCGCGCAGAGCATCAGGATGACCGCCGTGGCCGCGCTGCTGCGCGCCATGCCGGATTCCTGGCTGCCCATGAGGTCCGGGATCAGGATGCCGGTGGTGGTGAAGTACACCGCCATGAAGCCGCACGTGGCGTTGCCGAGCGTCAGGGTGTCCGCTATCGACAGGCGCAGAGAGAGGGGCATCTCCTCCTCTTCGTCGACCTCGTCGGCGTCCGGGACCCAGCCGGCCTTGGTGTCAGGATCAATCACGGTCAATGCGAGTCACCCCAGCCACGGTCTTCTGCCCCACCTCGACCGCGACCTCCACGCCCTCGGGCAGGTAGAGGTCGACCCGCGAGCCGAAGCGGATCAGGCCGATCCGCTCGCCCTGCTCGACCTTGGTGCCCTCGGGCACGTAGGGGACGATGCGGCGGGCGACCGCGCCGGCGATCTGGATCATCTCGATGTCGCCGAGCTCGGTGTCGAAGTGCCAGACGACGCGCTCGTTGTTCTCGCTCTCCTTGTTGAAGGCGGGAACGAAGCCACCGGGGATGTGCTCGACCGACGTCACGGTGCCGGCCAGCGGGGCGCGGTTCACGTGGACGTTGAGCGGGCTCATGAAGATCGCGACGCGGGTGCGGCCGTCCTTCCACGGCATGATGCTCTGCACCACACCGTCGGCGGGCGAGATGACCCGGCCCTGGGCGATCTCGCGCTCGGGGTCGCGGAAGAACCACAGCATTCCCGCCGCGAGCGCGGTGGCGGGAACGGCGACGGCCTTGGCGGCGCCGGAGCGGCGGGCCCGGGCCAGGCTGAGGGCTGCGGTGGCGACGGTCGGAAGGAGCCACGGCGATGCTCCGCGCGCGAGGCGTACGCCGGCCCGGCTGTCGCGAGGTGCAGAGGTTTGGCTGTGGGGCATGGATGACCTTCGTAGCGGATGATGCCGCACTCTGACGGGGGACGGCGGCTTTCCGGCGATCGTAGCGGCTCGGGGCCCTAACTGGGTAAGCCAGGCAGCCGAGTCGGCGTCCGAAGAGTGCTGACGGGGTGTGATCTTCTTCTCCAAGAAAACACCCCGTATCCGGACATCTAGCCCTGGAATCGATACTCTTCGAGCAGTCGCCTGCCGATGATCATTTTCTGGATCTCGGCGGTACCTTCACCGATGAGCAGCATCGGCGCCTCGCGGTAGAGGCGTTCGATCTCGTACTCCTTGGAGAAGCCGTAGCCGCCGTGGATCCGGAAGGCGTCTTCGACGACCTCCTTGCAGTACTCGGAGGCGAGGTACTTCGCCATCCCAGCCTCGAGGTCGTTTCGCTCCCCGGAGTCCTTTTTGCGTGCTGCGTTCACCATCATCGCATGCGCGGCCTCGACCTTGGTAGCCATCTCGGCCAGCTTGAACTGGATCGCCTGGTGCTGGGCGATCGGCTTCCCGAAGGTGTGACGCTGCTGCGCGTACTGGACGCCCAGTTCGAACGCACGCTGAGCGACGCCGCAGCCACGCGCCGCCACGTTGACGCGGCCGACCTCGACGCCGTCCATCATCTGGTAGAAACCACGGCCGGTGACCCCGCCGAGCACACGATCCGCAGGAATCCGCAGGCCATCCATGATGAGTTCGGTGGTGTCGACCCCCTTGTACCCCATCTTGTCGATCTTGCCGGGGATGGTGAGGCCGGGGCGGACCTCGCCGAAGCCGGGCTCCTTCTCCACGAGGAAGGTCGTCATCGACTTGTGGGGCGCGGTGCCCTCGGGGTGACCTTCGTCACTTCGCACCAGAACGGCCACCAGGGACGACGTTCCGCCGTTCGTGAGCCACATCTTCTGGCCGTTCAGGACGTACTCGTCGCCGTCCCTCACCGCCTTCGACGTGATCGCCGAGACGTCCGAGCCGAGGCCCGGCTCCGACATCGAGAAGGCGCCCCGGATGTCGCCGGCCGCCATCCTCGGCAGGAAGTGGTCCTTCTGCTCCTGCGTGCCGTGCTGCTTGAGCATGTACGCCACGATGAAGTGGGTGTTGATGATGCCGGACACCGACATCCACCCGCGGGCGATCTCCTCCACGCACAGCGCGTACGTCAGGAGCGACTCGCCCAGCCCCCCGTACTCCTCGGGGATCATCAGGCCGAACAGGCCCAACTCCTTCAGCCCGTCGACGATCTGCTGCGGGTACTCGTCACGGTGCTCCAGCTCGGTCGCGACCGGGATGATCTCCTTGTCCACGAAGTCGCGGACGGTGGACAGGATCTCCTGCTGGACGTCCGTCAGACCGGCGGTCTGGGCGAGTCGCGCCATGGCTACTTCTCCTGCTCTCGCAGCTCCGGGCGGCCGGGCTGCTCGCCGCCGCGCTCCTTGATGTACGTCTCGGTCGGCACCATCACCTTGCGGCGGAACACGCAGACGAGCGTGCCGTCCTGCTTGTAGCCCTTGGTCTCGACGTGCACGATGCCGCGGTCGCTCTTCGACTTCGACGGCCACTTGTCGAGCACGGTCGTCTGGCCGTAGATCGTGTCGCCGTGGAAGGTCGGCGCCACGTGCTTCAGCGACTCGATCTCCAGGTTGGCGATGGCCTTGCCGGAGATGTCCGGCACGGACATGCCGAGCAGCAGGGAGTAGATGTAGTTCCCGACGACGACGTTCTTGCCGAAGTCCGTCGTCTTCTCCGCATAGTTCGTGTCCATGTGGAGCGGGTGGTGGTTCATGGTGAGGAGACAGAACAGGTGGTCGTCGTACTCCGTGACCGTCTTGCCCGGCCAGTGCTTGTACGTCGCGCCGACCTCGAACTCCTCGTAGGTGCGTCCGAACTGCATCGCGCTCAGGCCTCCGGGATCTCGAACGTGCTGGTGCGCCGCATGCCGGCGGCGCGGCCCTTGCCCGCGATGACCAGGGCCATCTTGCGGCTGGCCTCGTCGATCATCTCGTCGCCGAGCATCGCGGAGCCCTTCTTGCCGCCCGCCTCGGACGTGTAGTACTCGTACGCGTCCAGGATCAGCTCGGCGTGGTCGTAGTCCTCCTGCGACGGCGAGAAGATCTCGTTGGACGCCTCGACCTGGCCCGGGTGCAGCACCCACTTGCCGTCGAAGCCGAGCGCGGCGGCGCGCTGCGCGACCTCGCGGTAGCCGTCGACGTTGCGGATCTGCAGGTAGGGGCCGTCGATCGCCTGGAGATTGTTGGCGCGGGCGGCCATCAGGATCTTCATCAGGATGTAGTGGTAGGCGTCCGCCGGGTAGCCGGGCGGCTGCTCGCCGACGACCAGCGACTTCATGTTGATCGAGGCCATGAAGTCGGCCGGGCCGAAGATGATCGTCTCGACGCGCTGGGAGGCCCGCGCGATCTCGTTGACGTTGTTCAGGCCCTGCGCGTTCTCGATCTGCGCCTCGATGCCGATCTTGCCGACCTCGAAGCCCATCGTCTTCTCGATCTGGGTCAGCAGGAGGTCCAGGGCGACGATCTGCTGGGCGTCCTGGACCTTCGGCAGCATGATGCAGTCGAGGTTCTGGCCGGCGCCCTCGACGACCGTGACGACGTCGCGGTACGTCCATTCGGTCGTCCAGTCGTTGACCCGGACCACGCGCGTCTTGCCCGTCCAGTCGCCCTCGTTGAGGAACTTCACGATGGTGTGCCGCGCCTCGGGCTTGGCGAGCGGGGCGCAGGCGTCCTCCAGGTCGAGGAAGACCTGGTCCGCCGGGAGGCCCTGGGCCTTCTCCAGGAAGCGCGGGTTCGAGCCCGGTACCGCCAGGCAGGAACGCCGGGGGCGAAGGCGGTTGACCGTGGTCATGCGGGGACCTCCAGGGGGTCGAGCTGGTTCGCTTTCCGGATCTCGTCGACGATGCGGCCGATGATTCCGGTGATGTCGAAGTCCTTCGGGGTGAAGACCGCGGCCACTCCGGCTGCCCTGAGCTGCTCGGCATCACCGTTCGGGATGATGCCACCGGCGATCACGGGTATATCTGTGGCACCGGCCACACGGAGCCGTTCGAGGACGTCCGGCACCAGCTGGGCGTGCGAGCCGGACAGGATGGACAGGCCGACCGCGTGCACGTCCTCGGCGAGGGCCGCGTCCACGATCTGCTCGGGCGTCAGCCGGATGCCCTGGTAGACCACCTCGAAGCCGGCGTCCCGCGCGCGGACCGCGATCTGCTCGGCGCCGTTGGAGTGCCCGTCCAGGCCCGGCTTGCCGACCAGGAAGCGCAGCTTGCCCACGCCCAGGTCCTTGGCCGTCAGCTCCACCTTGCGCCGCACCAGGGCGAGCGTGCTGCCCTCCTCGGCGGGCACGGCCACCGGCGCGGAGGAGACGCCCGTGGGCGCCCGGAACTCGCCGAACACCTCGCGCAGGGCCCCGGCCCACTCGCCGGTCGTCGCGCCGGCGCGGGCGCACTCCAGGGTGGCCTCCATGAGGTTCTCCGTGCCGCGCGCGGCCTCCTTCAGCCGCTCCAGGGCCTTGCAGGGCCGCGGGTGGTTGAAGGGCGGCTGGTAGCGGCTGTCGCGCCACTGCTGGAGCGCCTCGATGACCCGGGCCTCGACCTCCGGGTCCACCGTCTGGATCGCGGTGTCCAGGTCGGCGGTGAGCGGGTTCGGCTCGGTGCCCTCGAAGATGTTGACGCCGACGATCTTCTCCTGGCCGGACTCGATCCGGCCCCGCCGCTCGGCGTGCGAGGAGACCAGCTGCGACTTGAGGTAGCCGGACTCGACGGCCGCCATCGCGCCGCCCATCTCCTCGATGCGCTCCATCTCGGCGAGCGCCGCCTCGACCAGGCCCTCGACCTTCTCCTCGATGACCTTCGAGCCCTCGAAGATGTCGTCGTACTCCAGCAGGTCGCTCTCGTACGCCAGCACCTGCTGGATGCGCAGCGACCACTGCTGGTCCCAGGGGCGGGGCAGGCCCAGGGCCTCGTTCCAGGCGGGCAGCTGCACGGCACGCGCGCGTGCGTCCTTGGAGAGGGTGACGGCCAGCATCTCCAGCACGATCCGCTGGACGTTGTTCTCCGGCTGCGCCTCCGTCAGGCCGAGCGAGTTGACCTGGACGCCGTAGCGGAAGCGGCGGTGCTTGGGGTTCTCGATGCCGTACCGCTCACGGGTGATCTTGTCCCAGATGCGGCCGAAGGCGCGCATCTTGCACATCTCCTCGATGAAGCGGACGCCCGCGTTCACGAAGAACGAGATGCGGCCGACGACATCGCCCATGCGCTCCTGCGGCACCTGGCCGGAGTCGCGCACGGCGTCGAGGACGGCGATCGCGGTGGACATCGCGTACGCGATCTCCTGGACCGGCGTGGCGCCCGCCTCCTGCAGGTGGTAGCTGCAGATGTTGATGGGGTTCCACTTCGGGATGTGGGAGACCGTGTACGCGATCATGTCCGTCGTCAGGCGGAGGGAGGGCCCCGGGGGGAAGACGTGCGTCCCCCGGGACAGGTACTCCTTGACGATGTCGTTCTGGGTCGTGCCCTGGAGCTTGGTGATGTCGGCGCCCTGCTCCTCGGCGACGACCTGGTAGAGCGCCAGCAGCCACATGGCCGTGGCGTTGATGGTCATCGAGGTGTTCATCTGCTCCAGGGGGATGTCCTGGAACAGCCGGCGCATGTCACCGACGTGCGCGATCGGCACGCCGACCCGGCCCACCTCGCCGCGGGCGAGGATGTGGTCGGAGTCGTAGCCGGTCTGCGTCGGCAGGTCGAACGCCACCGACAGACCCGTCTGGCCCTTGGCGAGGTTGCGCCGGTACAGCTCGTTGGACGCCTCGGCCGTGGAGTGACCGGCGTAGGTGCGCATGAGCCACGGCCGGTCCTTCTCCCGCCTGCCGTCGGCGGGCTGACGCTCAGTCATCTATGACCCCGGGTGTCTCAGATGTTGCGGAAGCGGTTGATGGCGTCGATGTGCTGCGCGCGCTTCGCCTCGTCGCGCACGCCCAGGCCCTCCTCGGGGGCCATGCACAGCACGCCGACCTTGCCCTGGTGCAGGTTGCGGTGCACGTCGTAGGCCGCCTGGCCGGTGTCCTCCAGGGAGTACACCTTGGACAGGGTCGGGTGGATCTTGCCCTTCGCGATGAGCCGGTTGGCCTCCCAGGCCTCGCGGTAGTTGGCGAAGTGCGAGCCGATGATCCGCTTCAGCGACATCCACAGGTAGCGGTTGTCGTACTCGTGCATGTAGCCCGAGGTCGAGGCGCAGGTGGTGATGGTGCCGCCCTTGCGGGTGACGAAGACACTCGCGCCGAAGGTCTCGCGGCCGGGGTGCTCGAAGACGATGTCGATGTCCTCGCCGCCGGTGAGTTCGCGGATGCGCTTGCCGAAGCGCTTCCACTCCTTGGGGTCCTGGGTGTTCTCGTCCTTCCAGAACTTGTAGCCCTCGGCGTTGCGGTCGATGATCGCCTCGGCGCCCATCGACCGGCAGATCTCCGCCTTCTGGGGACTGCTCACCACACAGATGGGGTTGGCGCCGCCGGCCAGCGCGAACTGCGTCGCGTAGCTGCCGAGTCCGCCGCTCGCGCCCCAGATGAGCACGTTGTCGCCCTGCTTCATGGCGGCGCCGTTGCGGGAGACCAGCTGCCGGTAGGCGGTGGAGTTGACCAGGCCGGGAGCGGCGGCCTCCTCCCAGCTGAGGTGGTCGGGCTTGGGCATCAGCTGGTTGGACTTGACCAGCGCGATCTCGGCGAGGCCGCCGAAGTTCGTCTCGAAGCCCCAGATGCGCTGCTCCGGGTCGAGCATCGTGTCGTTGTGCCCGTCGCTGGACTCCAGCTCGACGGAGAGGCAGTGCGCGACGACCTCGTCACCGGGCCGCCAGGCGTTGACGCCCGGGCCGGTGCGCAGGACGACGCCCGCGAGGTCCGAGCCGATGATGTGGTACGGCAGGTCGTGGCGCTTGGCCAGCTCGCTGGTGCGGCCGTAGCGCTCCAGGAAGCCGAAGGTGGACAGCGGCTCGAAGATCGACGTCCACACCGAGTTGTAGTTGACCGAGGAGGCCATGACGGCCACCAGGGCCTCTCCCGGGCCCAGCTCGGGCAGCGGCACCTCGTCCAGGTGGATCGACTTGCGGGGGTCCTTGTCGCGCGTGGCGAGCCCGGAGAACATCTCCGTCTCGTCCTTGTGCACGGTGATCGCGCGGTACGACTCGGGCAGCGGGAGGGCGGCGAAGTCCTCCGACGTGGAGTCGGGCGACTGGATCGCGGCCAGGATGTCCTTCACGGTCACGGTGTTGCCTCCGGCGGTGAGCGCCCTGAGGGAGGGGCGCCGATGGGTACGTCGGTGCTGCTGAGGGTTCGAGGGTGTGCCGTCGGTTCGGCGGTGGTGCTGTTCGGCAGCGCTGGTGGCGCGGGAGGTTGCCTGTGACGCAGGCGTCCGGGGCGGACGGGCGCGAGGCCCGTTGGGACGTCGCCCGGACCTCTTCAACGTATGACACCGCGTGTCACCCCGCAAGGCACTGAGTGCCAGAACTTGCTCTCAGATGAAATCTTTACGTAACAAATGAGCGATGATCGATCGAATGGCCGCTTCAAGGGCCTGCAAAACGGCCCCTGACATGCCAAAACGGCCACCCCGTGGGGTGGCCGTCATCACACAGCTGGAAGAGGCTCAGCGCTCCTTGAGGGCCTGCTCGATCGTCCGCATGACCTCGTCCAGAGGGGCGTCGGTGCGGGCGACCGTCACCAGCACCTCGCCCTGCGCCGAGGCCGTGGCGACGGCCGGCTGCGGTTCCGTGGAGCGCCCGGCCCCGATGCCCGAGCCGAAGGTCTTGCGCACGATCGCGAAGGCGTGGTCCAGCTGCGCCTCCACGTCCCCCTGCCCGCCGGCCCTCAGCCAGCGCCGCAGCACGTGGTTGTGGGCGGTGACGACCGCGGAGGCGGCCACCTCCGCCAGCAGCGGGTCGTCGTTGGCGTCGTCGGCGTGCGCGCGCTCGTCGAAGTGGCCGAGGAGGTAGCGGGTGAACAGGCGCTCGTAGCGGGCCACCGACGCGATCTCCGCCTCGCGCAGGGTGGGCACCTCGCGGGTCAGCTTGTAGCGGGCGACCGAGATCTCCGGCCGGGCCGCGTACATCCGCATGACTTCCTTGATGCCGCGGCACACCGTGTCGAGCGGATGCTCGTGCGCGGGCGCGGCGTTGAGTACCGCCTCGGCGCGGATCAGGGTGTCGTCGTGGTCGGGGAAGATCGCCTCTTCCTTGGAGCGGAAGTGGCGGAAGAAGGTGCGGCGCGCGACCCCGGCCTGGGCCGCGATCTCGTCGACGGTGGTCGCCTCGTACCCCTTGGTCGCGAACAGCTCCATCGCGGCGGCCGCCAGTTCCCGGCGCATCTTGAGCCGCTGGGCGGCGGCACGGGAGCCTGCGGCACTCTCCGGCGCGTCGGTCGTAGCTGGTGTACGTGCGGACTTGGCGGGCTGGGACATGCCCTGAACGTACTCCATGTGCGCAGCTCGGTGCGCATGACCTGGTTCTCCGCCCCCTCCGGAGGGGGGCGGGAACCGGTCCGGGCCGAGCAGGCCGCCCCACTCGGAGCCGGACCGGAACCAGTCGCCGGGACGCTCAGCGCTTGGCATATTCGCGGAAACCACGGCCGGTCTTGCGGCCGAGGCAGCCCGCGGCCACCAGGTGCTCCAGCAGGGGCGCCGGGGCGAGGCCCGGGTCGCGGAACTCGCGGTGCAGGACCTTCTCGATGGCGAGCGAGACGTCCAGCCCGACGACGTCCAGCAACTCGAACGGGCCCATCGGGTAGCCGCCGCCCAGCTTCATCGCCGCGTCGATGTCGTCGAGGGACGCGTAGTGCTCCTGGACCATCTTGATCGCGTTGTTCAGGTACGGGAACAGCAGCGCGTTCACGATGAAACCGGCGCGGTCCCCGCAGTCGACGGCGTGCTTCCTGATCCTGCCGCAGACCTCGCGGACCGTCGCGTGGACGTCGTCGGCGGTCAGCACCGTCCGGACGACCTCGACCAGCTTCATGGCCGGCGCCGGGTTGAAGAAGTGCATGCCGATCACGTCCTGCGGACGCGCGGTGGCCCGGGCGCAGGCGACGACCGGCAGGGACGAGGTGGTGGTGGCCAGGACCGCGCCCGGCTTGCAGACCTTGTCCAGCGCGGCGAACAGCTGCCGCTTGACCTCCAGGTCCTCGGCGACCGCCTCGACGGCCAGGTCCACGTCCGCGAAGTCGTCGTACGTGCCCGTGGCGGTGATGCGGTCCAGGGTCTCGGCGGCGGCCTCGGCGGTCATCCGGCCCTTGTCGACCGAGCGGGCCAGGGACTTGCCGATCCGGGCCTTGGCGGCCTGCGCCTTCTCCTCGCTGCGGGCCGCCAGCACGACCTCGTACCCGGCCTTGGCGAAGACCTCGGCGATACCGGAGGCCATCGTCCCGGAGCCGGCGACACCGACCGAGCGGACCGTGCGGCCGGCGACCGTGTCGCCGCCCTCCTGCGGGGTGAGCGCGTCCGGCACGACCGTGCCGCTGCCCGGCGCCTCGTACGTGTAGAAACCGCGCCCCGCCTTGCGGCCGGTCAGACCCGCTTCGCTGAGCTGCTTGAGGATGGGCGCGGGGGCGTGCAGCCGGTCGCGGGAGGCGGCGTACATGGCCTCCAGGACCGTGCGGGCGGTGTCGACGCCGATCAGGTCGAGCAGCGCCAGCGGACCCATGGGCAGACCGCAGCCGAGCCGCATCGCGGCGTCGATGTCCTCGCGGGAGGCGTACTTCGCCTCGTACATCGCGGCGGCCTGGTTCAGGTAGCCGAACAGCAGGCCGTCGGCGACGAAACCGGGCCGGTCGCCGACCGCGACGGGCTCCTTGCCCAGGTCGAGCGCGAGGTCGGTGACCGCCGTGACGGCCGCCGGGGCGGTCAGCACCGAGGAGACGACCTCGACCAGGCGCATCGCCGGGGCCGGGTTGAAGAAGTGCAGGCCCAGCACCCGCTCGGGACGCGCCGAGTCGGCGGCCAGCCGGGTGACGGACAGGGCGTTGGTGCCGGTCGCCAGGATGGTCTCGGGGCGCACGATCCCGTCGAGCTCCCGGAAGATCTGCTGCTTGACCTCGTACGACTCCGGCGCGACCTCGATGACCAGGTCGGCGTCGGCCGCCGCCCGCAGGTCGGCGGAGGTGCGGACGCGGCCCAGGATCTCGGCGCGCTCCTGCTCGGTCAGCCGCCCGCGCTCGACGCCACGGGCCGTGGAGGCCTCCAGGGCGGCGACGCACTTCGCGGCCTGGGCCTCGCTGATGTCGATGCCGACGACCTCGCGGCCGGCCTTGGCGAGGACCTCGGCGATGCCGGTGCCCATCGTGCCGAGGCCGACGACGGCGACGGTCCGCAGCGGGGACAGGGACGGGTCGGAAAGGGGAGTGGCCATCGCGGGACTCCAGGATGAGGGTGACGACGGGGAACGCCGCCCGGGTGCGCCGAAGACGGCCGGCGGGAAGCCGGACGCCGGGCGCACCGGGTGCGTGTGAAGTGTGGGTGTGGGCCGGGCTGCGAGCGCACACGCCCGGTGCCGTCTCCACGGGCGTGCACACGCCCGGAGAGCATCGGCCGTTCCGACCGGCCCTGTCCCGGGGCCGAGCCGTACTGCGGTACCTGAGGCACCGAACCGACTGCTCTCACGGTGGCCGCGTCACCAGACCACCGCGAGGAATGCGAGTGGGTAACTCGCTCGTCTGAGCTTAACTGGCGGGTAACGAGCGCGCCAGTCCCCGTGTTTGTGATGTACGTCCCGCGCGGCTCGCGGCCCGCCTAACCTCTCAGTCATGGACGAAGAGTTGCGATCACTCACGGAGCGCTTACGGCAGGAGTCGGGGGCGTCGCCCGCGTTCGAGCGGCTCGTGGCGACCGACGACCTCGACGCCCTGGCGGCGGTGCTGACCGAACCCGGGCAACCGCTCTGGGCGCGGGAGCTGGCCGCGTTCCGGCTCGGTCTCGCGGGGGACCGGCGGGCCTTCGAGGCCCTGGTGCTGCTGCTCAACCACCGCGATCCACCGCGCTGCGCCTCCGCCGCGTACGCACTGGCCCGGCTCGGCGACCCGCGCACCGCCCGCGCGGCCGCCGCCCTCGCCACCAACGAGCTGCGCGTCGCCTACGCCCTGCACCCCGTGCGGCTCCTGGTCGAGCTGCGTGCCCCCGAGGCCGTACCCGCGCTGATCACCACCCTGCAGCGCCGGCTGCGCCCGCACGACCCGTACCGCCGTGTGGCCCTCGCCTGCGTGGACGGACTGGGCGCGCTCGGGGACGGCCGGGCCAGACCGGTGCTGAACGAGGCCCTGGCGCATCCGGCGCTCGCCGAGGCGGCGGTGCGGGCGCTGGGGCGGATCCCGAGGCAGCGGTGAGGACTCGTCAGTCGGGGAGTCCCTTCGCGTACCGCACCTCCGGGACCTCGGCCCCGGCCACCGCGAAGGGCTCCTCGGTGCCGTCCGCGCGGAAGCCCGCCCGTTCGTAGAAGCGGCGGGCCCGGGCGTTCTCCTTGAGCACCCACAGGAGCACACGGCCGTGGCCCGCGGCGGCGCAGCGCGCGACCGACTCGGCGAGCAGCGCCCGCCCCGCGCCTCGTCCCACCTGCTCCGGATGGACGTAAAGGGCGTACAACTCGGCGTCTTCGGTGAGAACTTCGCCGTCCCGGTAGGGGCCGTGGCACGACCAGCCGATGACTTCGCCCGCGGTGTCCTCGGCGACCAGGTTCCGCACACTGCCGTCGGACCGCGCGAGACGCGCGCGCCGCCGCTCGGCGTCCGCCGCGACGCTGAGTCCGTCCAGGTACGGCTGCGGGATCAGGCCCCGGTAGGCGGTCTGCCAGCCGCGGACGCGGATCTCCGCGACGCGGTCGCAGTCGGCGAGCGTCATCTCCCGGATCCGGAGACCGTTCATTCCGCCACCACCGCGAACGCCTCGACCTCCAGCAGGAACTCGGGGCGGACCAGCCCCGCGACCCGCACCGCCGACGCCGCCGGCAGCCGGTCGTCGGGTATGTGCTCGGCGCGGGCGGCCCGGATCGCGGGCATGTGGGCCATGTCCGTGACGAAATAGGTCAGTTTGACGACGTCGTCGAAGGTCGCCCCGGCGGCGGCCAGGCAGCGCCGGAGGTTCTCGAAGACCTGGCGGGCCTGTGCCGCCGGGTCGCCCTCGCCGACCGGTTCGCCCCGCTCGTCGAGCGCGAGCTGACCGGAGACCGCCACGAAACGGCCCGTGCCCATGACCACGTGGCTGTACTGGGCCGCGGCGGCCACTCCGGCGGGGGCGGGGATCCTCGTCAGCTCACTCATGGGTCCATGGTGGACCATGGGTCTGACAGGGCCCGCCCCCGACGGACGGGCCGTCAACCGCTCAGCCGCGGAAGCCGAGCAGGCCGTGCAGCGTCGAGCCCTTCGCGGAGGCCGACCCGGCCTTCGCCGAGGGCCCCTCGGCCGACGCCGCCGGCTTCGGGTCCGGCAGCGCCGCGCACACCGCGTCCGCCTCGCCGTACCCGCGCGGCACGGTGCCGTCGGTCAGGTACGCCGCCAGGTGCTTGTCCAGGCAGGCGTTGCCGCTCAGCGTGATGCCGTGGTTGCCGCCGCCCTCCTCGACCACCAGGCTGGAGCGGGCCAGCAGGTGGTGGACGGTGACGCCGCCCTGGTACGGGGTGGCCGCGTCGCCGGTCGCCTGGAACAGCAGCACGGGCGGCAGCTTGCCGTTGGCGACGTTCACCGGGCGCAGCGAGTCCGTCGGCCAGAACGCGCACGGCGCGTTGTACCAGGCGTTGTTCCAGGTCATGAACGGTGCCTTCTCGTGCACCGCCCAGTTGTCCTTGCGCCACTGCCGCCAGTCGCGCGGCCAGCCGACGTCCCGGCACTGCACCGAGGTGTAGATGCTGTAGCCGTTGTCGCCGGAGGCGTCCACCGCGCCGAAGTTTTCGTACGCGTCGACCAGCGGCTCGGGGTCCTTGTCGTTCACGTACGCCGCGAACGCCTCCGCCAGGTCCGGCCAGTAGCCGTTGTAGTAGCCGCCCGGGATGAAGGTGTCCTCCAGCTCCGAGGCGCCCACCGAGCCGCCGGCCGGCTTCTTCGCCACGGCGGACCGCATCGCGTACCACTTGGCCTCGACCTTCTCCGGATCGGTGCCGAGCCGGTACGTCGCGTCGTGCTCGGCGACCCAGGCCAGGAAGGCGCGGTGGCGGTCGTTGAAGGCCACGTCCTGGTTGAGGTTGGCCTCGTACCAGACGTCCGTGGGGTCGACCACCGAGTCCAGGACCAGGCGGCGCACCCGCTCCGGGAAGAACTTGGCGTAGACCGCGCCCAGGTAGGTGCCGTACGAGTAGCCGAAGTAGTTGATCTTCTTCGCGCCCAGGGCCTGCCGGATCGCGTCCATGTCCCGTACGGCGCTCGTGGTGTTGACGTACGGCAGCAGGTGCCCGTACTTCTCGCCGCAGGCGGCGGCGAAGGACTTGGCGCGGTCGAGGTTGGCCTTCTCGATCGCGGGCGTGCTGGGCAGCGAGTTCGGGCGGACCGGGGCGAAGTGGCCCGGCTTGCAGTCCAGGGCGGGCTCGCTCGCTCCCACGCCGCGCGGGTCGAAGCCGATGACGTCGTACTGGGCCGCGACCTCCTTCGGCAGCGCGGACGCGACGAACCCGGCGAGCGTCAGACCGCTGCCGCCGGGACCGCCCGGGTTGACCAGGAGCGGGCCCTGGTAGGTCTTGGCGGTGTGCGGGACGCGGGACAGGGCGAGGGTGATCTGCTTCCCGTGCGGCCTGCGGTGGTCGAGCGGCACCTTCAGCGACGCGCACTGCAGCGTCGGGTAGTTGTCGGTGGCGCAGTTCTTCCAGGTGAGCTTCGCGGTCTGTACGGAGCCGGCGGTGCCGGGTGCGTTCGCCTCGGCGGGAACGGCCGTGAAGGCCCCGGCCATGACGACGGCGGCGCCGCACAGCGCGGCTGCGCGTTTTCTCATGGAGTCCTCCCAGGACGGCGGGATGTCGGGCCGCGAGGGTCACCGTCCTCGCCGCATCGTCCCGGAAAGCGGTCCCGGAAGAACTCATTCCGTCAAATTGATGACCCAGTTGGATCTTCGGATGCGCTCGTATGCTCCTAAATGAGCGAGAGTTGGGTCGGCCCGGACACCGGCGGCTCCTTTGCCGGCTCGGGGGGCCGGATCCGCCGCGGCATCCCCGCGCGCGTGGGTCCGATGCCGTACTCCTCGGCCAGTTCGTGCACCTGACGGGTGATCCGGCGCTGGTACCACTTCGGGGCGTAGGAGCCCTCCGCGTACAGCCGCTCGTAGCGCGGCACCAGGTGCGGGTGGTGCTGTCCCAGCCAGGTCATGAACCACTCGCGGGCGCCGGGCCGCAGGTGCAGCACCAGGGGCGTGACGGACGTGGCGCCCGAGGCCGCAATCGCCCGTACGGTGGCGCGCAGTTGGGCCGGCTGGTCGCTCAGGAACGGGATCACCGGCGCCATCAGCACACCGCAGCCGATGCCGTGCTCGCCGAAGGTCCGCACGACCTCGAGGCGCCGCTCCGGCGCGGGCGTGCCCGGCTCGACGGTGCGCCACAGCTCCTGGTCGGTGAAGCCGACCGAGACGGAGATGCCCACGTCGGTCACCTCGGCGGCCTGCCTGATCAGGTCCAGATCGCGAAGGATCAGCGTGCCCTTGGTCAGGATCGAGAAGGGGTTCGCGTGGTCGCGCAGGGCCGAGATGATGCCCGGCATCAGGCGGTAGCGGCCCTCGGCGCGCTGGTAGCAGTCGACGTTCGTGCCCATCGCGATGTGCTCGCCCTGCCAGCGGTGCGAGCCGAGCTGCCGGCGCAGCAGCTCCGGGGCGTTGATCTTGACGACGATCTGGCTGTCGAAGCCGAGTCCCGTGTCGAGGTCGAGGTAGCTGTGCGTCTTGCGCGCGAAGCAGTACACGCACGCGTGCGTGCAGCCCCGGTAGGGGTTGACCGTCCACTGGAACGACATCCGGGAGACCGCCGGCACCCGGTTGATGATCGAGCGGGCCCGGATCTCGTGGAACGTGATCCCGGCGAACTCCGGCGTGTCGAAGGTGCGGGTCGTCACCGCGTCCGCGCCGAACAGCGCGGCATCGGCCCGGCTGTGTTCGGAGTCCACTGCGAGGTTCTCCCAGCGCATGACGCCTCCTCGGTAGCACTGCCCACAGAATAGAACACATGTTCCCTTGATCGTGCGAGGGTGTTTTCCGAACGTGTTCGACCGGGTTGGGCCCCCCCGATTTGGGCGGCCGGGCGGCGGGGTGGTTGGCTTGCCCCGACCCCCGAGCAACCATGTCCTGGAGGAAAGCGATGGCGCAGGTCGAAGCCACTACGGAGCGGATCGTCGCGGCGGACGCGGAGACGGTGTTCGACGCCCTCGCCGACTACAGCGGCACGCGCGCGAAGCTGCTGCCCGAGCAGTTCAGCGAGTACGAGGTCCGGGAGGGCGGCGACGGCGAGGGCACCCTCGTCCACTGGCGGCTCCAGGCCACCAGCAAGCGCGTGCGCGACTGCCTGCTGGAGGTCACCGAGCCCACCGACGGCGAGCTGGTCGAGAAGGACCGCAACTCCTCCATGGTCACCACCTGGCGGGTCACCCCGGCCGGGGAGGGCAAGTCCCGCGTCGTCGTGACCACCACCTGGACCGGCGCGGGCGGCATCGGCGGCTTCTTCGAGAAGACGTTCGCGCCCAAGGGGCTCGGCCGGATCTACGACGCGGTGCTCGCCAGGCTCGCCGCCGAGGTCGAGAAGTAGCCGCTCCCAAGGCCCGGATCCCTCGGGGCCGTTGGGCCCCTCACCGGTTCGGGTGATCTCCGTACGGCTCGCTCCTGTGCCGTAACTCGTCGCGCTTGCTCGTAGTTGTCGCTTTTACGCGGGAATTGTGCGGCAGCGCGACGAGGGGAGCGGTAGGTGGGCGGTATCACTCTGGCGCAGGACGAACCGGCGGTAGCACCTCCCGACGCCCCCGCACCACCATCGACCGCGGAAGCCCGACCGAGCCCGTGGCGGGTGCGGTTGGTCTTCCTCGCGCTGCTGCCGGCCCTGCTCCTGGCCGCCCTGGAGCAGATGATCGTCGCCACCGCGCTCCCGGAGATCGTCGGCGAGCTGCACGGTGCGGACCGGATGTCCTGGGCGATCACGGCCTACCTGCTCACCGCCACCGTCGGACTGCCCGTCTACGGCAAGCTCGGCGATCTCCTCGGCCGCAAGGGCGTCTTCCAGTTCGCCGTGGTCGTCTTCGTCGCCGGCTCCGCGCTCGCGGGCCGGGCGCAGACCATGGACCAGCTGATCGCGTTCCGCGCCCTGCAGGGCGCCGGCGCGGGCGGCCTCATGATCGGCGTGCAGACGATCATCGCCGACATCGCGCCGCCCCGGCAGCGCGGCCGCTACCTGGGCCTGATCGGCGCCGCCTTCGGTCTCGCCTCCGTGGCCGGCCCCCTGCTCGGCGGCTACTTCGCGGACCACCTCTCCTGGCGCTGGTGCTTCTACGTCAACGTGCCCTTCGGCCTGGTCACCCTCGCCGTCGTCGCCCTCGCGCTGAAACTCCCGAAACCGGCCGCCAGGGCCCGGCTGGACATCCTCGGCGCGCTGCTGCTGACCGCCGCCTCCACCTGCCTGGTCCTGCTGACCACCTGGGGCGGCACGGAGCACGCCTGGGACTCGCGCGTGATCCTCGGCCTCGGCGCCGGAGCGGCCGCGGCGACCGTCCTCTTCCTCGTCGTCGAGCGCTTCGCCGCCGAACCCCTCATGCCGCTGCGGCTGTTCCGGGACTCCGTCTTCACCGTCACCGGCCTCGTCGGCCTGGTGATCGGCGTCGCGCTCTTCGGCGCCGCCGGCTACCTGCCGACCTACCTGCAGATGGTCGACGGGGTCTCCGCCACCGAGTCGGGCCTGCTCATGCTGCCGATGACGGCCGGCATCGTCGGCGCCTCGGTCGTCGCCGGACAGCTCATCAGCCACACCGGCCGCTACAAGGCCTACCCGATCCTCGGCTGTGCCCTCTCCGTGGCCGGCCTGTGGCTGCTCTCCCGCCTGGAGGCCGACACGCCCCGGCTGCACTTCGGCATCTGGACGGCCGTCCTCGGCGCCGGGATCGGCATGGTGATGCCGGTGCTGATCCTCGCCGTGCAGAACTCCGTGCGCCCGGCCGACCTGTCGACCGCCACCAGCGCCAACAACTACTTCCGGCAGATCGGCGGCAGCGTCGGAGCCGCCGTCTGCGGCACGCTCCTCGCGGAACGGCTCACCGACGCCCTGGCCGACCGCCCGCCCACGCGCGCGGGGACCCCGCTGCCCGACCCGGAGTCCCTCACCCCGCGGCTGGTGCACTCCCTGCCCCCGGCCCTGCGCGACGACTACGTCCGGGCCTACGCCGACACCATGCCGCGGATCTTCCTCTACCTGGTGCCGGTGCTCGTCCTCGGACTCGTCATCGCCTTCTTCCTCAAGGAGAAACCCCTGGTGTCCCACAACGCCTCCGTCACCGACCCGGACACGGCACCGGGGAACGCCCCGATCCCGCAGGCGCGCGGCGCGTACACCGCCGGCGTGCCCGTCTGCGGCTCGGTGCAGCACCACGACGGGACCGTCGTGCCCCGCGCGGCGCTCACGCTGATCGACGTCACCGGACGGCAGACCGGGCGCGGCGCGAGCGGCGAGGACGGACGCTACGCGCTGGCCACCCCGGGCCCGGGCTCGTACGTGCTGATCGCCGCGGCGGGCGGCCACCAGCCGCAGGCGGTCTCCGTCACCGTCGGCGAACGCCCCGTCGAACTCGACATCGTCCTCGGCGGCGCCGGGAACCTCGTCGGCAGCGTGGTCACCGCCGACGGCACGCCCGTGCGCGACGCCACCGTCACCCTCACCAACGCGCACGGCGAGGTCGTCGCCACCACCCGCAGCGGCCGCGAGGGCGGTTACGTCATCACCGAGCTGGTGGCCGGCGAGTACACCCTCGCCGCCAGCGCGCCCGCCTTCCGCCCGGCCGCGCTCCCCGTCACCGTCCAGGCCGCCCGCGAGACCCGCCGGGACATCGAGCTGGCCGGTGGCGCCGTGCTGCGGGGCACCGTCCGGGCGGGCGGCGGACGGCCGGTGGAGGACGCGCGGGTGACCCTGCTGGATGTGGGCGGCAACGTCATCGACACCCTCACCACCGGCGCCGACGGCACCTTCCGCTTCGTCGACCTGGCCTCCGGGGAGTACACCGTCATCGCCGCCGGCTACCCGCCCGTCGCCACCGTCCTCCAGGTGGCCGGCGGCGGACGCACCGAGCGGGATCTGCAACTGGGGCACGAGGACTGAACGGCGCGGGCGCGCGGGGTCGTACGCCGGTGCGCACCCCGCGCGAGCAATTCCCGCGTTGACTCACCTCACGCCCGGCGGGAGCCGTACGGTGGTGACGCTGGCACAGATCTTGCGGATCCGTGGGGAGAGAGGGCCTGGGCCATGGACCGTGGCACCGAGACGGACACCACCCCCAGCCCCGGGGCTGGGCGCGGCGCGGTGACGGAAGCCGGCGAGCCCGGCCGGGTCCCGCTGGCCGTGGTCGTCGTCGACCGCGAGGGCCTCGTGTCCCACTGGAGCCGGGGCGCACGGCGCCTGTTCGGCGTCCCGAAGGAAGAGGCGATCGGCCGCCCGGCCCTCGACCTGCTGCCCGTCTCCGGCGCCCTGGCCGAGGGGCAGGACCCGGCCCCGTACGACGACGACGGCCTCGGACCCGACCTCGAATCCTCCCTGGACGGCGGGCTCTCCTACCCGGCGGCGGGCCGCGCCCGCCTCGCCGCGCCCGGCCGGGAGCGGGCCGACGTCCTGTGGTGGGCCTATCCGCTGGTCGGTCCCGGACCCGAGCGGCTGCTCGTGCTCGCCGCCGACGCGGACGGGCTGCGGCCCTGCGACGGGACCTTCGAGCGGATCGCGCCCGGCTTCGCCCTGCACACCGACTTCCCCGGCGCGGAGGACCTCGCCCGCCGGCTCCCGGAGATCCTGCCCAGCATGAGCGTCGGCGAGAGCGCCCGCATCGTCGCGCAGGTCCTCGAACTCGGCTACCCCGTCCTGGAGTTCAGCCAGAACGACCGGGTGCCCGTCACCCCCGACTGGGGCGTGGCCCGGCGTGCCGAGCGCAGGGCGCGCCGCGAGCGGGCCGCGCGGGCCCGGGCCGCGGGGCAGCCCGTCCCCGAGGAACTGCGCGACGAAGGCGAGGATCTGGAGTACGCCGCCGTCCGCGAGCGCCTGGAGTTCCTCAACGAGGTCAGCGGCCGCATCGGCACCTCCCTCGACCTGTCCCGCACGATCACCGAGGTCAGCAGGGCGGTCGTGCCGCGCTTCACGGACGTCGCGGGCACCTATCTGCGCGAACAGGTCGTCGCGGGCGAGGGCTTCCCCGAGGGCGTGCCCGACACGACGACCCTGTGGCACCGGGTCGCCGTCGAGCACACCGACGAGCCCGGCCGCTGGGACGACGTCGTGCCCGTCGGCGAGGCCATGCCCTTCCCGGCGCACACGCCGTTCTTCCAGTGCATGACCAGCGGCGAACCCGTGCTCGTGCCGCGCATCAGCGAGGAGATGGGGCACGCCATCGCCGCGCAGTTCGAGAAGCGCGACATCCGGCCGCTCATCACGGGCCGCTCCATGCTCGTCGTACCGCTGAAGGCGCGCAACGTCGTCCTCGGCTTCATGATCCTGCTGCGCCACCCGGAGCGGCCCGTCTTCAACGACATGGACCGCGTCACCGGCGCCGAACTCGCCGCCCGCGCGGGCCTGGTGCTCGACAACGCGCGCATGTACACGTTCCAGGAGAACGTCGCCGAGACGCTCCAGGACAGCATGCTGCCGCACATCCCGCCCCGCATGCCGGGCTGCGACATCGCCACCCGCTATCTGCCGGGCACGCTGCTCGGACGGGTCGGCGGCGACTGGTTCGACGCGGTGAAGCTGCACGGCGGGCGCACGGCGCTCGTCGTCGGCGACGTCATGGGCCACGGCCTGAACTCGGCCGCGATGATGGGACAGTTGCGCACGGCCGTGCAGACCATGGCCGGGCTCGACCTGCCGCCCGCCCAGCTGCTGCGCAACCTCGACGACCTCGCCCAGCGCCTCGGCGACACCTACCTCGCGACCTGTCTGTACGGCGTCTACGACCCGATCGCGAGCGAACTCCACCTCGCCAACGCCGGGCACGTCCCGCCCGTCCTGGTCCGGGCCGAGGACGGCCGCAGCGAGCTGCTGGACCTGCCCACGGGCGCGCCCATCGGTGTCGGGGGAGTGCCCTTCGAGGCGGTCCGGGTGCGCGTCGAGCCCGGCGACCGGCTGGTGATGTGCACCGACGGGCTGGTGGAGGTGCGCGGCGAGGACATCGGCGTGGGCCTGGCGACCCTCTGCGAGTCCGCCGCCCATCCGGCCGCGTCCATGGACGAGGCGTGCGACACGATCATCCGCGCCCTCAACACGCGGGGCGGCCGCAAGGACGACGTGGCGCTGCTGATGGCCCGCCTCAACGGCATCGAGCCGGACGACGTGGCCGAATGGCGCCTGGCCCTCGACCCGGCCGAGGTGGGCCGGGCCCGCGCCGCGGTCCGCGAGCAACTGCACGACTGGGGCCTGGCGAAGCTGGTCGCGTCCGCCGAGCTGATGGTCGGCGAACTCGTCACCAACGCCGTACGGCACTCCCACGCCCACCCCGTCGAACTGCGCCTGGTCCGCGGCGACACGCTGCTGTGCGAGGTGCACGACGACGACCACGAACTGCCCACGCTGACGGACGCGGGCCCGCTCGACGACGCCGGACGCGGTCTGCGCGTGGTCAGCACCCTGTCCCGCGAGTGGGGGACCAGCCGGACCAAGGCCGGCAAGACGGTGTGGTTCGAGCTGACCCTGCCGCGCCGCTGAGCACCACCGCGTCGAACGCGAGGTGAAGGAACGCGCCGCGTCCTTGTGGCCGCGACCGGGGCGCGGTACACCGTACTCGCCCGTCACTCATGGCGGGAACCGTTCGCACCCTGGGGAGTCGGACATGAGCGTGACGAGTCGGTACCGGGAGTCCTGGGAGGGGTTCTGGCGTGAGGCGTCCGACGAACCCGGGGCGGTGATCTGGGACGCCGAACCGGCCCTGACCGCCGGTCCCCACCTCGCCCTGTTCGAACCGCACCTGGCCGACCCCGCGCTGCCGCTGGTGGACCTCGGCTGCGGCAACGGCACCCAGACCCGTTACCTCGCCGACCGCTTCCCGCGGGTCCTGGGCGCCGATCTGTCCGCCGCGGCCCTCGACCACGCCCGGCGGGCCGACCCGGCGGGACAGGCGACCTACCGGCAACTGGACGCCGCCGAGAAGAGCGAGACCCAGGCCCTGCACGCGGAACTCGGCGACGCCAACGTCTATGTGCGGGGCGTCCTGCACCAGTGCGAGCCGGACGACCGGCAGGCGCTCGTGGACGGCGTCGCCACGCTGGTCGGCGACCGCGGCCGCGCCCTCCTCGTGGAGCTCTCGGGGGACGCCAAGCCGGTGCTCATGGCCCTGGCGAGCGGCCCGGCCGGTCCGCCGCCCAAGCTCGCGCCCGTGTTCCGGCACGGCATCGCGCCCGGCGAGGTCTCGGACGACGCCGTCCCCGAGTACCTGCGCGCCGCGGGGCTCACCGTCCTCGCGAGCGGCGAACTCCCGCTGAGCACCACCGAGTACCGCCCCGACGGCACCCGCGTGGAGCTGCCGTCGCGGTGGGTGGTGGCGGGGCGCACGGGCTGACCGAGGCGCTCCTGCCCCGCCGCTTCGGCCGGCTCCGGCACGGACCCTGGTGACCTTGGTTTTTGTCGGTGTACGGTCACTGGTGCGCCGTTCTGTCCGTGCACCTGCCTCGCCGTCCGGAGGACAGTCATGCCGTTGCCCTGGGTCCGGATGCTCGTCGCGTCGGCGGCGTCGCTGCTGCTGCTCGGCACGTCGGCCGTCGCCACCGCCGCGCCCGACCGGGACGGAGTGCGGGCGAGCGTCCACACCGCCGGGCGGGTCCAGGACGCCGGGGACGTCCTCCGGTACAGCTGGCCCGGCGTGTACTTCGAGGGCCGGGTCCGGGGGACCGGCGTCGGAATCGTGCTCGACGACCCGGCCGCCGACTACGACGTCCAGGTCGACGGAACCACCGTCGCGACCCTCGTCACGCCGGGCCGGACCACCCACTGGGTCAGGGGCCTGCGCGACGGCGTGCACACCGTCCGGCTCGTCAAGCGCAACGACACACCCTGGAGCACCAGCGCGTTCGGCGGGTTCGTCGCCGCGCCGGGCGGCGCCGTGCTGAGCAGGCCGGCCGCGCGGAGCCGCCAGATCGAGTTCGTCGGCGACTCCCTCACCGCGGGCTACGGCAACCTCTCGACGTCCCGCGACTGCGACGGCGAGCAGCTCAAGCGCACCACCAACGCGGACGTGAGCTACGGCGCCCTCACCGCCCGGCGGCTGAAGGCCGACTACCAGCTCAACGCCTACTCGGGCCTGGGCATGGTGCGCAACTACAACGGCGGCTCCCCGGAGGTGAACTACCGCACCTTCTACGATCGCGCGCTGCTGAACGTGCCGGGCGACGTCTGGCAGAACCCGGGCACCTGGCGGCCGCAGCTCGTCGTGGTGTACCTCGGCACGAACGACTTCTCCACGCCCGTCAACCCCGGGGAGCCGTGGACGGACGAGAGCCTCGCCGCCGCCTACCGCAGCGCCTACCGCGGCTTCCTGGAGAAACTGCGCACGCGCTACGGCCCTGGGACCACCCTCCTGGCCGTCGGCGCCGGCCCGTTCGCCGGACACGTCGAGCAGGTCGTCCAGGACCGCACCGCCGCCGGCGACCGCCGGGTCCGCCACTGGTCCCCCGACGCCACCGGCCTGGACCACACCGGCTGCCACTGGCACTACTCGGCCCGCGACCACCGGCTCCTCGCCGACCGGCTCACCGCGTTCATCAGCGACCTGCCGATACGGTGGTGACCACCTCGTAGCCGGTTCCGCCCGCAGCGCGTAACGTGACGAACCATGAAGATCTGCACCCGGGACGGCTCGTCATGAGAATCCTCATCAGCGCGGACATGGAGGGCGCCACCGGAGTCACCTGGCCGGACGACGTGCTGCCGGGCGCCTCGCAGTGGGAGCGCTGCCGCTCGCTGTTCACCTCCGACGTCAACGCCGCCGTGCTCGGCTTCCACGACGGCGGCGCCGACGAGGTGGTCATCAACGAGGCGCACTCGACGATGCGCAACCTGCTGCTGGAGCAGCTGGACGAACGGGCCCAGTTGCTCACCGGGCGGCACAAGGCGCTGTCCATGGTGGAGGGCGTGCAGTACGGCGACGTCGACGGTGTCGCGTTCGTCGGCTACCACGCGGGCGCCGGCATGGAGGGCGTCCTCGCCCACACCTACCTGGCCAACTCCATCACGGGCGTGTGGCTGAACGACGTACGGGCGAGTGAGGGGCTGCTCAACGCGCGGGTCGCGGCCGAGTTCGGGGTGCCGGTCGTGCTGGTCACCGGGGACGACGTGGCCTGCGAGGACGCGCTCGGGTACGCGCCCGGGGCGCTGAAGGTCGCCGTCAAGGACCACGTGTCCCGGTACGCGGCCGTGTGCCGCCCGCCCGCGCGCACCGCGGCCGACATCCGGGCCGCCGCCAAGGAGGCCGCCGCGCTGGCGGTGCGTCACGAGCCGGTGCGCGGCGGGCCGTTCACCGTCGCCGTGGAGTTCGACGCGGAGCACCTGGCGATGGCCGCGACGGTCGTACCGGGTGTGGACCGGATCGCCGAGCGGAAGGTGGCGTACACGAGCGGGACCATGTACGAGGGCATCCGCGCCTTCAAGGCGGTCACCACGATCGTCGCGGCCGCGGTGGAGGAGCAGTATGGCTGAGCGGGTGGACGGGCAGGCGCTGGAGGAGGTCGTGACGTTCACGTCCGACCTCGTCCGGATCGACACCACCAACCGGGGCGGCGGCGACTGCCGGGAGCGGCCCGCCGCCGAGTACGCCGCCGCGCGGCTCGCCGACGCCGGGATCGAGCCGACGCTCCTGGAACGCACCCCGGGCCGCACCAACGTCGTCGCCCGCGTCGAGGGCGCCGACCCCACGGCCGGCGCGCTGCTCCTCCACGGCCATCTGGACGTCGTACCGGCCGAGGCCGCCGACTGGAGCGTGCACCCGTTCTCCGGGGAGGTCCGCGACGGGATCCTCTGGGGGCGCGGCGCCGTCGACATGAAGGACATGGACGCGATGATCCTGGCCGTGGTGCGCTCCTGGGCCCGCCGGGGCGTGCGGCCCCGGCGGGACATCGTCATCGCGTTCACCGCCGACGAGGAGGCCAGTGCCGAGGACGGCGCCGGATTCCTCGCCGACGAGCACGCCGCGCTGTTCGAGGGCTGCACCGAGGGCGTCAGCGAGTCGGGCGGCTTCACGTTCCACGACGGGGCCGGGCGGCAGATCTACCCGATCGCGGCCGGCGAGCGCGGCACCGCATGGCTGAAGCTCACCGCGCGGGGACGCGCCGGACACGGCTCCAAGGTGAACCGGGACAACGCGGTGACGCGCCTCGCGGGGGCGATCGCGCGGATCGGGGCACACGAATGGCCGCTGCGGCTGACCCCGACCGTACGCGCCGCCCTCACCGAACTCGCGGCCGTGTACGGCATCGAGACCGACCTGACCGACGTCGACGCGCTGCTGGACAAGCTCGGCCCGGCCGCGCACCTCGTCGAGCCGACCCTCCGCAACAGCGCCAACCCGACCATGCTGGACGCCGGTTACAAGATCAACGTCATCCCCGGGGAGGCCGTGGCGTACGTCGACGGACGGTATCTGCCGGGCGCCGAGGACGAGTTCCGCGCCACCCTCGACCGGCTCACCGGGCCGGACGTGGAGTGGGAGTTCCACCACCGGGAGGTCGCCCTCCAGGCGCCGGTGGACTCGCCGACGTTCGCCCGGATGCGGGCCGCCGTCGAGGAGTTCGCGCCGGAGGGCCACGTCGTGCCGTTCTGCATGTCCGGCGGCACCGACGCCAAGCAGTTCTCCCGCCTCGGCATCACCGGCTACGGCTTCACCCCGCTGAAGCTGCCGGAGGGCTACGACTACGGCGCCATGTACCACGGGGTCGACGAGCGGGTACCCGTCGAGGCACTGCACTTCGGGGTCCGGGTGCTCGACCGGTTCCTGCGGACCGCCTGAACGAGTGGGGGAGACGGTGCGGACGCTGGCGTACGGGGCGTGGCCCTCGCCCATCGACGCGGCTCTGGCCGCCGCGCACGACGGGCACCCGGAGTACGTGGGCTTCGTCGGCGACGAGGTGTGGTGGACCGAGCCGCGCCCCGCCGAGGGCGGCCGGCGCACCCTGGTGCGGCGGCACGCCGACGGCCGGGAGGAGCCGGTGCTGCCCGCGCCGTGGAACGTGCGCAGCCGGGTCATCGAGTACGGCGGACACCCGTGGGCCGCCCTGGCCGGCGAGGACGGGCCGCTGCTGGTCTTCGTGAACTTCGCCGACCAGCGGCTCTACCGCTGTGAGCCGGGCGGCGAGCCGCGTCCCCTCACGCCGGTGTCCCCGGTGGGCGCGGGCCTGCGCTGGGCGGAGCCGCTGCTCCGGCCGGAGCGGGGCGAGGTGTGGTGCGTGCTGGAGGAGTTCACCGGCGACGGGTCCACCGACGTGCGCCGCGTCCTGGCCGCCGTACCGCTGGACGGGTCCGCCGCCCAGGACCGGGGCGCCGTGCGCGAACTCACCGACGACCGGCACCGGTTCCTGACCGGTCCGCGACTCTCGCCCGACGGGCGGCAGGCGGCCTGGCTCGCCTGGGACCATCCCCGCATGCCCTGGGACGGCACCGAACTGGTCCTCGCCGACATCGGCCCCGACGGCACCCCGCTCGAGCCCCGGACCGTCGCCGGCGGCCCCGGGGAGTCCATCCCGCAGGCCGACTGGACCCACGACGGCCGCCTGCTGCACGTGAGCGACCGCACCGGCTGGTGGAACCTCTACCTCGACGGGGAGCCGCTGTGCCCCCGCGAGGAGGAGTTCGGCGGCCCGCTGTGGAAGCTGGGGTCGAGGTGGTTCACGCCGCTGGAGAGCGGGCTGATCGCCGTCGTGCACGGCCGGGGCGCCACCGCCCTCGGCATCCTGGACCCCGAGACGGGCGAGGTCGTCGACGCGGCCGGGCCCTGGACCGAGTTCGCCCCCACCCTCGCGGCCCACGGCGAGCGGGTCGTCGCCGTCGGGGCCAGCCCGCGCAGCGCCCACGAGGTCGTGGAGCTGGACACGCGCACCGGCCACGCCCGTGTCATCGGCGCCGAGCACGACGACGCCGTGGACCCCGCGTTCTACCCGGAGCCGCAGATCCGCACCTTCACCGGCCCGGACGGGCGGGACATCCACGCCCACATCTACCCGCCGCACCACCCGGCCTGCGTCGCGCCCGGCGACGAGCTGCCGCCGTACGTCATCTGGGCGCACGGCGGCCCCACCGGCCGCGCGGGGCTCGTGCTGGACCTGGAGATCGCCTACTTCACCTCGCGCGGCATCGGCGTCGCCGAGGTCGACTACGGCGGCTCCACCGGATACGGCCGTGAGTACCGCGACCGGCTGCGCGAGCAGTGGGGCGTGGTCGACGTCGAGGACTGCGCCGCCGTCGCCCTGGCCCTCGCCGAGGAGGGCACCGCCGACCGGCACCGGCTCGCCGTCCGCGGCGGCAGCGCGGGCGGCTGGACCGCGGCGGCCTCGCTCACCACGACCGACGTCTACGCCTGCGGCACCATCAAGTACCCCATCCTGGACCTCACCGGCTGGGGCACCGGGGAGACCCACGACTTCGAGTCCCACTACCTGGAGAGCCTGATCGGGCCGCTCGCCGAGGTGCCCGCGCGGTACGCGGAGCGCTCGCCCGCCACCCACGCCGACCGCCTCCGGGTGCCGTTCCTGCTGCTGCAGGGCCTGGACGACGTGATCTGCCCGCCGGTCCAGTGCGAGCGGTTCCTGGCCCGTCTGGAAGGCCGCGAGGTGCCGCACGCCTACCTCGCCTTCGAGGGGGAGGGACACGGCTTCCGCAGGGCGGAGACCATGGTGCGCGCCCTGGAGGCCGAACTCTCCCTGTACGCCCAGGTGTTCCGCCTGAACCCGCTCGGCATCCCGACCCTGCGACTCGCCAAGTGATTCCCTTCGGCATCCCCACCCTGGAGCCCGTCTCGTGAACCCGCTCGTCCGGCCGCCCCGGCTCGCACCCGGTGACCGCGTGGCCGTCGTCGCCCCCAGCGGACCCGTGCCCGAGGAGCGGCTCCAGGCCGGGCTCGACGTCCTGCGCGGCTGGGACCTCGACCCCGTGGCCGCACCCCATGTGCTCGGCCGGCACGGCGCGTTGGGCTATCTGGCCGGCACGGACGAGCAGCGGGCCGCCGACCTGCAGAACGCCTGGTGCGACCCGTCCGTCGCCGCGGTGCTGTGCGCCCGGGGCGGGTACGGGGCGCAGCGCACGGTCGACCTGCTCGACTGGGCGGCGATGCGCCATGCGGGCCCGAAGGTGCTCGCCGGGTTCAGCGACATCACCGTCCTGCACCAGGCGTTCGCCACCCGCCTCGGCCTGGTCACCCTGTACGGGCCCGCGGCGGCCGGTGTCGACTTCCTCAAGAACGCCCGCGCCCAGGAGCACCTGCGGGCCACCCTCTTCGAGCCGGAGTCCGTGCGGACCATCGCCGCCGCGCCCCCGGGCGGTGCCGCACTGGTGCCCGGCCGGGCCCGGGGCGTCACCCTGGGCGGCTGCCTGAGCCTGCTCGCGAGCGACCTCGGCACCCCGCACGCCCACCCCGGCGCGCGCGGCGGGCTGCTGCTGATGGAGGACGTCGGCGAGAGCCCGTACCGGCTGGACCGCTGCCTGACCCAACTCCTGCGCGGCGGCTGGCTGGACGGGGTCGCGGGCATCGTGCTCGGGTCGTGGGCGAGGTGCGGTCCGTACGAGGAGGTGCGCGCGGTCCTCGCCGACCGGCTGGGCCGGCTCGGGGTCCCGGTGGTGGAGGAGTTCGGGTTCGGGCACGGCGAGGGCGCGCTGACGATGCCCCTCGGGGTCGCGGCCGAACTGGACGCGGAGACAGGGACGTTGACGCTCGACGAACCGGCCCTGAGCTGACCGGCACTGCTGAAATCCCGTCAAGAAACCCTCGTTTCGGTGATTGACGCGCCCTGACACGTGTCACACCATGACTACCGGCCGGTACCTACTGGTCGGTATCCGGGTTGTCCGGGTGTCGCCGTCCCCACCGTGGAGGTCCGTGTGTCCCGACGCGCGCCCAGATCCCGCGCACTCGCCCTCGCCCTGGGCGCCGCCCTGGCCGCCCCGCTCGCCCTCACCCCGCCCGCGGCCGCGGCCGCCTCCTACTCCGTCACCCCGCTGAAGTTCACCGTCCAGGCCGGCGGACGGGCCTGCACCGTCGACGCCGACCTCTACCGCCCCACGGGCGTGGACCGCGACCACCCGGCGCCCGCCGTGCTCGGCACGAACGGCTTCGGCGGCAGCAAGTCGGACGGCTCGACGGACACCATCGGCAAGGCCTTCGCCCAGCGCGGCTACGTCTCCCTCGTCTACTCCGGACTCGGCTTCGGCCGTAGCGGCTGCCTCATCTCCCTCGACGACCCGGACATCGACGGCGCCGCCGCCGCGCAGCTGGTGGACTTCCTCGGCGGCAAACGCGCCGCCGACGACGGCACCACCGCCGACTTCGTCACCCTCGACGCCCCCGGCGACCCACGCGTCGGCATGATCGGCGGCTCCTACGGCGGCGCCGTCCAGCTGGCGACGGCCGCCGTCGACCACCGCCTCGACGCACTCGTGCCGATGATCACCTGGAACGACCTGGCCTACTCGCTCGACCCCAACAACGCCGTCGGCGGCGCCGGCGTGCCCGGCGTCTTCAAATGGCAGTGGACCAACGGCTTCTACCTCATGGGCGAGGGCCAGCCGCTGCTCCAGCCCAGCCTCGACCCGTCCCGGATCAACTCCCTCACCTGCCTGCACTTCGTCACCCAGGCCTGCCGCACCGTCCACACCCTCAACTCCGGGAGCTACCCCGCCGACCGGACCGCCGAGCTGCTCGCCTTCGCGCACCGCGTCTCCCCGGTGTCGTACCTGCACCGGGTCAAGGCGCCGACCCTGCTGGTCCAGGGGCAGGCCGACACGCTCTTCAACCTCAACGAGGCGACGGCGACCTACCGGACGCTCGCGGCGCAGGGCACCCCCGTGAAGATGATCTGGCAGTCCTGGGGCCACAGCGGCGGACTCACCGGCCCGGCCACAGGCGAACTCGACCTGTCCCGGGGCAACCTGGAGACCAGCTACGTCGGCCGGCGCGTCCTCGCCTGGTTCGACCGCCACCTGCGCGAGCGGACCCGCGTCGACACCGGACCCGCCTTCGCCTACTACCGCGACTGGATCACCGACCCGGACCGCACCTACGCCACCGCCGACCGCCTCCCCGCCCTCAGCCGCACGCTGTACCTCTCCGGCGACGGCACACTCGTCGACGACCGTGCCAAGGTGGTCCGCGGCAGCCGCGGGTACGCCAACTGGCCGATCCCCACGAGCCACTCGGAGAACTCGCTGGCCGGCCTCCTCGGCGTGCCGGACTCGTCGCCGCGCGACACCAAGGGCACCTACCTCGACTGGACCGGCGCACCGCTGGAACGGCCCCTCGACGTCGTGGGCGCTCCCCGGGCCACGCTGAAGGTCCGCTCCCCGAAGGCCGAACGCACGCAGAACTCCGGCGACGCCGCCGACAAGCTCGTCCTCTTCGCCAAGCTCTACGACGTCGCCCCCGACGGCACCCGCACCCTGGTGCGCCGCCTGGTCGCGCCGGTCCGCGTCCCGGACGTGACCAAGAGCTTCACCGTCACCCTGCCCGGCATCGTGCACCGGTACGAGACGGGGCACCGGCTGCGGTTCGTGATCGCGGCGAGCGACGACGCCTACTTCGGCAACCGGGGGATCAAGCCGGTGACCGTGGTCAGCGGACCGCGGGAGACCGGCGTGCTCCGCCTGCCGGTCGCCGGGCCCTGACCTGAGGAGACGCCGTCGGGGCGGTTACTGTGGCGGGGTGCCGCACACCGCATCCCGCTACCTCGCCGAAGGCCCCCGGGTGGGCATACGCCACTTCACCTACGAGGACGGTGCCGAGTTCACCGCCCGCGCCCGGGAGAGCAAGGACCTGCACCACCCGTGGCTCTTCCCGCCCGACACCGCACAGGCCTACACCGCCTACGCGAGCCGGTTGATCGAGGACCCGTCCAAGGCCGGCTTCCTCGTCTGCGAGAAGTCCGACGGGGCCATCGCCGGGTTCATCAACATCAACAACATCGTCGAGGGCGGCTTCCAGTCCGGCGCGCTGGGCTACGGCGCCTTCGCGCACGCCGCCGGGCGCGGGCTGATGCGCGAAGGGCTGGACCTCGTCGTGCGGTACGCGTTCGGTCCGCTGCGGCTGCACCGGCTGGAGATCAACGTCCAGCCGCTGAACGCCGCGTCGATCGCCCTGGCCCGGGGCTGCGGGTTCCGCCTGGAGGGCTTCTCGCCGAAGATGCTCTTCGTCGACGGCGCCTGGCGCGACCACGAGCGCTGGGCGATCACCGCCGAGATGGTCCGGGAGCCGGGGCGGCGCTGAGACCGGCCCCGGCCGGACTGCGAGACCGGCCGCAATGCCGGGACCGGCCCCGGCCGGAGTCACGGGCGGCGGTCGACGTACTCGTAGACCGACCCGTCCGGGTGCAGCGCGATCAGGTTGCGGCCCGCCGGTGAGGCGATGGGGCCCGCGATGATGTGGGCGCCCAGTTCGGTGAGGACCTTGTGCGTCTCCTCGACGTCCGTCACCGCGATCGTCGCGGCGACCTTGCGCAGCAGCTCCAGCTCGGTCGGGGGACCGCTCATCAGCAGGAAGCAGCCGATCGCCGCCACCTGGACACCGCCCCGTTCGAAGCGCTGGGCCGGGCCGCCCGCCAGCCGCTCGTAGAAGGGGATCGCGGTCTCGAGGTCGTCGACGCAGACGCGCAGTGTGGCACCCAGAATCTCCATGCGGACGAGCCTAGTTGCGTCGACCCGGCCGGGAGATCACTCCACACGATCTCCCCGCGCGCCGGGCACACCGCCCCGGCGTTACGCGGCAGGGGGCGAGGGTACCCGGCCGGGCATGAAGCCGTTGGATCACCTGGAGCATCTGGACAAGCACCTGGTCGACGAGCTGGCACAGGTGGCGCGCGAGACCGTACGGGACGAACTGCGCGAGCAGACCCGCAAGCAGCGCCGCAAGGCCGCGCTGTACGCCGCGTCCGGTGCCCTCGCCCTGTACGCGGGCGCGGCCCTCGCGCTCGCCGTGGGCCTGGCCCTCGCCCTCGGCCTGCCCGACTGGGCCGCGGCGCTGATCACCGCCGTGATCCTGGGAGCGGCGGCGTTCGTGCTGCGCGGCATGGCCCGGCCGTCCCGCCCGGGCGGCGGGCACGCGGCCGGTGGGCGGTTCCCGGGCCGTGGGGAAGCGGGCCAGGCGGCCGCCGGGGGCATGCCGTATCCGCCCGTGCCGCCCGCCCCGCCCGCCGGGGCCGCCCCGGGCACCGTGCCCCCGCGGCCCACGGACGACCCGGACGTACCCCACCACAGGGCGTGATGCCGGGTGCGCACGACAGGGACATCGCACGGGCACGGCCGGGTGGTCGTGGTGACCGGGGCCAGCGGCGGCGTCGGACGGGCCACGGCCCGGGCCTTCGCCGCCCGCGGCGACACGGTCGCCCTGCTCGCCCGTGGGCGCAAGGGACTCGCGGCCGCGGCGGACGACGTGCGCCGCGCGGGCGGCGAGGCGCTCGTCATCGGCGTGGACGTCTCCGACGCCGAGGCCGTCGAGGACGCCGCCCAGCAGGTCGTCGACGCGTACGGCCGCATCGACGTCTGGGTCAACAACGCCTTCACCGGGGTGTTCGCGCCGTTCACGGAGGTCGACCCGGACGAGTTCCGCCGCGTGACCGAGGTGACCTACCTCGGCTATGTGTTCGGCACCCGGGCCGCCCTGCGGCACATGCTGCCGCGCGACCGCGGCACGATCGTGCAGGTCGGCTCCGCGCTCGCCTACCGGGGCATCCCGCTGCAGTCGGCGTACTGCGGCGCCAAGCACGCCATCCAGGGGTTCAACGAGTCGCTGCGCTGCGAGCTGCTGCACGCCCGCAGCGGGGTGCGGACGACGATGGTGCAGCTGCCCGGCCTCAACACCCCGCAGTTCGACTGGGTGCTGAACCGGATGCCGGGCCGGGCCCGGCCCGTCGCGCCCGTGTACCAGCCGGAGGTCGCGGCCCGGGCGGTCGTGCACGCCTCGGCGCACGCGCGGCGCCGGGAGTACTGGGTCGGTGGCTCCACGGCCGCCACGCTCATCGCCAACGCGATCGCCCCCGGGCTGCTGGACCGCTATCTGGCGCGTACGAACTTCGACGCGCAGCAGGACGAGGGCCGGCCCGACGGCCCGGCCAACCTGTGGGCCCCGGCGGACGGACTCCACGGGCAGGACTTCGGGGCGCACGGGCGCTTCGACGACGAGGCCACGGACGACAGCCCACAGCAGTGGGCGTCACGCAACCGGGGCTGGGTGGGCGCGGCCCTCACCGTGGGAGCCGGAGCCCTGGCGGCACGCAGGCTGGTCCGCCGCTGACCTCTGCCTGCGGGACCTCTGCCTGCGGGACCCCTGCTCGCGGCCCGACGACAGGCCCTAGGCGACGCGGTACTCCTCCACCTCCTGCGTGCGCAGGGTGAGTCCGTGGCCCGGCCCCTGGGTGGGGCGGATCGTGCCGCCGGTGGGGTCCAGGGCGCCGTCGAAGAACATGTCCTCGATGCGGACGTGGTCGTGGAACCACTCGATGTGGCGGAGGTTCGGGATCGCGGCGCACGCCGCCGCGTGTGCGTGCGGGGCGCAGTGCGCGGAGACCTCCAGGCCGTGGGCCTGGGCCAGGGCGGCCGCGCGCAGGAACTCGGTCAGGCCGCCACAGCGCGTCGCGTCGACCTGGAGGCAGTCGACCGCCCCGGCCGTGATCATCCGGGCCAAGCAGGGCAGGTCGAAGCCGTACTCCCCGGCCGTCACATCGCACACCACCGCGTCCCGGACCAGCCTGAGGCCCGTCAGGTCGTCGGAGGAGACCGGCTCCTCGAACCACCCCACGCCGTGCTCGGCGAGGACCCGGCCCACCCGCACCGCCTGTTTGCGGGTGTAGGCGCCGTTGGCGTCGACGTACAACTCGGCGTCGTCACCGATGACATGACGAGCGGCCCGCACCCGGTGCAGGTCGCGGGCCACCTCGCGGCCCCACCCCTCGCCGATCTTGATCTTCACGCGCGGGATGTGCTGCCCGTGCACCCAGCCGTTGAGCTGCGCGGCCAGACGCGTGTCGTGATACGTCGTGAAACCCCCGCTGCCGTACACCGGCACCTGCTCCTCGCGCACGCCCAGCAGCCGGGCCAGCGGGAGTTCCAGCAGCCGGGCCTTGAGGTCCCACAGGGCGATGTCCAGCGCCGAGATGGCGCAGGCCGCGATGCCCGGGCGGCCGGCGTTGCGCACCGAGCGGCACATCGCGTCGTGCACGGCCGGGATGTCCAGGGCGTTCATGCCCTCCACGAGCGGGGCGAGCTGCCCGGTGACGACGTCGCCGACCGGCGCCGGCCCGTACGTCCAGCCCGTGCCGGTCTCGTCGCCCGCCGCCACCTCGCAGATCACCACGGTCGTGGAGTCCCAGCGCAGGGTGCCGTCCGCCTCGGGGGCGTCGGTCGGCACCGTGTACACGGAGACGACCGGTCGGTGGAGCAGCATCGCGCCTCCCGTCCCGTCAGACGGCCTGGAGCTGGGGCAGCACCTTCGTGCGGTAGAAGTCGAAGAAGCCGCGCAGGTCCGGTCCGATCTGGTTGACGTAGACCCGGTCGAAGCCCGCGTCGGCGAACCGCTTCAGCTCCTGCACGTGCTCGTCCACGTCGTCGCCGCACACCCGGTTCTCGCGCACCATGTCCTCGGTGACCAGCTGCTGCGCCTGCTCGAAGTGCTTGGGGGAGGGCAGCACCTGACCCAGCTCGCCCGGCAGCTGCTCGTTCGCCCAGAGCCGGTGCACGGTCCGCACGGCCTCGTCCTTGTCCGTGCCGTAGCAGACCTTGGTGCCGCCGCTGACCAGCTTTCCGCCGCCCCCGCCCTTGCGGTACTGCTCGACCATCGTCTCGTCCGGCTGGATCGTGATGTAGCCGTCGCCGACGCGGGAGGCGAGCTGCGTCGCCGCCGGGCCGAAGCCGGAGATGTCGATCGGGATCGGCTCGTCCGGCACGGTGTACAGGCGGGCGTTCTCGACCGTGTAGTGCGGGCCGTGGTGGTTGACCTCCTCGCCGGTGAACAGGCGGCGCATCACCTGGATGGCCTCCTCCAGCATGTCGAGGCGGACGTGGGCCGGCGGCCAGTGGTCTCCCAGGATGTGCTCGTTGAGGGCCTCGCCGGAGCCCACGCCCAGCCGGAAGCGGTTGTCCGTCATCACCGCGCTGGTCGCCGCGGCCTGTGCCACCACCGCCGGGTGCATCCGCACGGTCGGGCACGTCACCGCCGTCTCGATGGGCAGCGACACCGCCTCGGACAGCGCGCCGATCACCGACCACACGAACGGGCTCTGGCCCTGCGCGTCGTTCCACGGGTGGTAGTGGTCCGAGATCCACAGCGCCTGGAAACCGGCCTGCTCGGCCATCCGCGCCTGCTCGATCAGCTCGGCGGGTCCGTACTGCTCGCACGAGAGGAAGTAACCGTACTCGGGCATGGGGAAGTGCCTCCGCGACGTCGGCGGTTCGTAACCCGCACCGAGTACCCGGGCGCGGGGCCGGAAACCGGTGCCGTGCGGGCGGGCGGAGACCGGTGGACGTTTGGGTGCCCTGGCCAGGGGGACGCGGAAGGCTCCCGAGGTACGCGACAGCGCCGGAGGCGAGCGACCGTGAGTCGACCCCGCATCGTGATCGTCGGTGCCGGCTTCGCCGGATACCGCACGGCCCGCACCCTGTCCCGGATGACCCGGGGCCGGGCCCACATCACCCTGCTGAACCCGACCGACTACTTCCTGTATCTGCCCCTGCTGCCCCAGGTCGCCGCCGGCGTGCTGGAGCCGCGCCGGGTCACGGTCTCCCTCTCGGACACGCTGCCGAACGTACGGCTGGTGCTGGGCGAGGCCGACCGGATCGACCTCGACGACCGCACGCTGCGCTACACCGGCCCCGAGGGCGAGGGCGGCACGCTCGCCTACGACCGGCTGGTGCTCGCCGCGGGCAGCGTCAACAAGCTGCTGCCCATCCCGGGTGTCGCCGAGCACGCGCACGGCTTCCGCGGGCTGCCCGAGGCGCTGTACCTGCGCGACCACGTCACCCGGCAGGTGGAGCTCGCGGCCGCCGCCGACGATCCCGAGGAGTGCGCCGCGCGCTGCACGTTCGTCGTGGTCGGCGCCGGCTACACCGGCACCGAGGTCGCCGCGCACGGGCAGATGTTCACCGACGCGCAGGTCCGCAAGCACCCGTTGCGGCGGGGCATGCGGCCGCGCTGGATGCTGCTGGACGTGGCGCCGCGGGTGCTGCCCGAGATGGACGAGAAGCTGTCGGCCACCGCCGACCGGGTACTGCGGGAGCGGGGCGTGGACGTGCGGATGGGCACCTCCGTGAAGGAGGCCACGCACGACGGGGTGGTGCTGACCGACGGCGAGTTCGTCCAGACCCGGACGCTGGTGTGGTGCGTGGGCGTACGCCCCGACCCGCTGGTCGAGTCCCTCGGGCTGCCGATGGAGAAGGGGCGGCTGCTCGTCGACCCCCACCTCCAGGTGCCGGGGCGGCCCGAACTGTTCGCCTGCGGTGACGTGGCCGCGGTGCCGGACCTGGAGAAGCCGGGGAGCTACACGCCGATGACGGCGCAGCACGCCTGGCGGCACGGCAAGGTCGCGGCCGAGAACGTCGCCGCGTCGCTGGGTCTCGGCGGGGCGCGGAAGCCCTACCGCCATCGCGACCTGGGCTTCGTGGTGGACCTGGGCGGTGCGAAGGCCGCCGCCAACCCGCTCGGCGTGCCCCTGTCCGGGGTGCCCGCTGGCGCGGTGACGCGCGGCTACCACCTCGCCGCGATGCCCGGCAACCGCGTCCGGGTCGCCGCCGACTGGCTGCTGGACGCCGTACTGCCGCGCCAGGCCGTGCAGTTGGGGCTCGTGCGGTCCTGGTCCGTGCCGCTGGACACGTCGTCGCCGGAGCTGGCCCGGGTGCCGGGCGGGCCCGAGCGGCGGCAGGAGGCGAGCGCCAGGTCGGGTCCGGGGGCGGCGATCGAGGCCGACACGCGGGACGGGGGGACCGGCACGGGTCCCGACCGGGGCCGGGCCGATGACGAGCCCGCGAAGGGGCAGCCCGGATCCGGCGCGGCGGCCGGTCCGCCGGCCGGGTCCGGGCCCGCTCAGCTGCGCCGCTTCGAGTCGGAGACGGCGAAGGGCCGCCCGGACGAGGGAGCGCCCGGCGACCGCCCCGGCTCCGGATCCGCGGTCCTGCGCCGCTTCGAGTCGGAGGCGGCGAAGGGCCGCCCGGACGAGGGAGCGCCCGGCGACCGCCCCGGCTCCGGATCCGCGGTCCTGCGCCGCTTCGAGTCGGAGGCGGCGAAGGGCCGCCCGGACGAGGGAGCGCCCGGCGACCGCCCCGGCTCCGGATCCGCGGTCCTGCGCCGCTCCGAGTCGGAGGCGGCGAAGGGCCGCCCCGACGCCGGGCCGACTGGGAACCGGCCCGGCGGCGATCCCGCTGAGCCCCTTGAGCCCCTTGAACCCGCGAAGGGGCAGCCGGGCGGTGAGCCCGCGAAGAACCAGCCCGGGGGTGAGCCCGCGAAGAACCAGCCGGGTGGTGAGCCCGCGAGGAACCAGCCCGAGCCCGCCCCGCCGCCCCCGGACACCGGCGCCGCCCCCGGCCCCGTCAAACGAACCGACGCCCCGGACGACTCCGCGAAGGGAGACTCATGAACACCGGTGAACTCACCGACCTCGGACAGCAGCTGCGCGTGGACAGCGTCCGCGCTGCCGCCGCCGCGGGCTCCGGGCATCCGACGTCCTCGATGTCCGCCGCCGACCTGATGGCGGTGCTGCTCGCGAATCACTTCCGCTACGACTTCGACCGCCCGGCCCACCCCGGCAACGACCGCTTCGTGCTGTCCAAGGGACACGCCTCGCCGCTGCTGTACGCCGCGTACAAGGCGGCCGGCGCCATCGACGACGACGAACTGCTCACCTTCCGCAAGCTGGGCAGCCGCCTCGAAGGGCACCCCACCCCGCAGCGCCTGCCGTGGGTCGAGACGGCCACCGGCTCGCTCGGACAGGGCCTGCCCGTCGGCGTCGGCATCGCGCTGGCCGGCAAGCGCCTGGACCGCACCGGCTACCGCGTCTGGGTGCTGTGCGGCGACAGCGAGCTGGCCGAGGGATCCGTGTGGGAGGCCGCCGAGCACGCCGGGTACGAGCACCTGGACAACCTCACCGTGATCGTCGACGTCAACCGGCTCGGCCAGCGCGGCCCGACCCGGCACGGCCACGACCTGGACGCCTACGCCCGCCGCTTCCAGGCCTTCGACTGGCACACCATCGAGGTCGACGGCCACGACGTGGACGCGATCGACCGGGCCTACGGCGAGGCCGCCTCCACCAAGGGCCAGCCCACCGCCATCCTCGCCCGCACCCTCAAGGGCAAGGGCGTCGAGGGCGTCCAGGACCGCGAGGGCCTGCACGGCAAGCCGCTGCCGGAGGCCGAGGACGCGATCGCCGAACTCGGCGGCTCCCGCGACCTCCGCATCCAGGTGCGGGAACCGGCCGCCGCCCGCATGCTGCACTCCGTCCAGACCGGGGACTTCGAGCTCCCCAGCTGGGAGAAGGGCGAGGAGGTCGCCACCCGCAACGCCTTCGGCGAGGCCCTGGCCGCGCTCGGCACCGGCCGCGGCGACATCGTCGCCCTGGACGGCGAGGTCGGCGACTCCACCCGGGCCGAGTTCTTCGCCAAGGAGCACCCCGACCGCTACTTCGAGTGCTACATCGCCGAGCAGCAGCTGGTCGCCTCGGCGGTCGGCCTCGCCGCCCGCGGCTGGGTGCCCTACGCCGCCACCTTCGCGGCCTTCCTGACCCGGGCCCACGACTTCATCCGGATGGCGTCCGTCAGCGGCTCCGGCCTCAACCTCGTCGGCTCCCACGCGGGCGTCGCCATCGGCCAGGACGGCCCCAGCCAGATGGGCCTGGAGGACCTGGCGATGATGCGGGCGGTGCACGGCTCGACCGTGCTGTACCCGTGCGACGCCAACCAGACCGCGCGGCTCGTCGGCACGATGGCCGGCCTGGAGGGCATCCGCTACCTGCGCACCTCCCGCGGCGAGAGCCCGGTGATCTACGGCCCGGACGAGGAGTTCCCCATCGGCGGCAGCAAGGTGCTGCGCTCCTCCGGCGAGGACCGGCTGACGCTCGTGGCGGCGGGCGTCACCGTGCACGAGGCGCTGGCCGCCGCCGACGCCCTGGAGCAGGAGGGCATCCGGGTGCGGGTGATCGACCTGTACTCCGTGAAGCCCGTCGACCGGGCCACCCTGCGCCGGGCCGCCGAGGAGACCGGCTGCCTGGTGACCGTGGAGGACCACCGCCCGGAGGGCGGCCTGGGGGACGCGGTGCTCGACGCCTTCACCGACGGGCGCCCCGTACCGCGCCTGGTGCGGCTCGGCGTCCGGACGATGCCGGGTTCGGCCTCGCCCGACGAGCAGCTGCACGCCGCGGGCATCGACGCCGAGTCCGTCGCGGCGGCCGGACGGCTGCTGGTGGAGGAGGCGGTCGTGCGGTGAGCGGCGGCGACGGCACGCGCAGGGTGCGGGCGGGCCGCCGCACGGTGGAGGTGCACCGGCCGGACAAGGTGCTCTTCCCCGGCGGCGGCGACGCCAAGGAGTACACCAAGGGCGACCTGGTGGACTACCACCGGGCCGTCGCCCCCTTCATACTGCCCCACCTGCGCGGCCGGCCCCTGATGCTGGAGCGGCACCCGGACGGCCTCGACGGGCCCCGGTTCATGCAGAAGAACACCCCGGACCACTACCCGGAGTGGATTCCCCGCGTCGAGCTGGCCAAGGAGGGCGGCACCGTCCGGCACACCGTGTGCGACGACACCGCCACCCTCCTCTACCTGGCCGACCAGGCGAGCATCACCCTGCACCGCTGGCTGTCCCGCGCCGACAGCCCGGACCACCCCGACCGGCTGGTCTTCGACCTCGACCCGGCCGGTGACGATTTCGAGGCCGTGCGCGAGGCCGCCCGGCTGCTGCGGGAACTGCTCGACGAGCTGGAGCTGCCTTCCGCGCTGATGACCACCGGGTCCCGCGGGCTGCACGCGATCGTCCCGCTGACCGGCCGGCACGACTTCGACGAGGTCCGCGCCTTCGCCCGGGACGTCGCCGACACCCTCGCCGACGCCCATCCCGACCGGCTCACCACCGCCGCCCGCAAGAAGGACCGCGGCGACCGGCTCTACCTCGACGTCCAGCGCAACGCCTACGCGCAGACCGCCGTCGCGCCCTTCACCGTCCGGCCCCGGCCGGGCGCCCCCGTGGCCACCCCCATCACCTGGGACCAGCTCGACGACCCGGAGCTGCACGCCCGCCGCTGGACCCTCGCCGACGCCGTCGAGCAGGCCCGGACCAACCCCTGGTCAGGACTGCTGAACCGGGGCCGGGCGCTGGGGCCGGCCCGGCGCCGGCTGCACGCCCTGCGCGGCTGAACCACCCGCGGGCCGCTCCGGGCGGGTGGCAGATGCATGCGTCCGTAGAGGTTTGGCGAACACTCTTGCGGCCACACGGAGGGGGAGGTGGCCATGTCGAACACAAAAAACACGCAAGAGTCACAGAGTTCACAGAAGTCCCAGGACTCTCAGAATACGCACACTTCGGACCACAAGCAGGCGGCCGGCAACCGGCCGAGCCCGATGGAGGTGCTGCGCCAGGCGCGCGGGCAGCTCGCGGAGCTCACCGGCATGGAGGCCGAATCCGTGTCGTCCTTCGAGCAGACGGACGAGGGCTGGTCGCTCGAGGTCGAGGTACTCGAACTCGAGCGCGTGCCCGACACGATGAGCCTGATGGCGAGCTACCAGGTGGAGCTGGACCCCCAGGGTCAGCTCACCGGCTACCGGCGCGTCCGCCGCTACGAACGCGGTCGATCCGACGCGCGCAGGCCCGGCGGCCGCTAGGCCGCCCCACCGGAACCACACCCACACACGAGGAGGAACAGCCGGCATGACTGTCGTACCGGCACAGCAGACCGGCGGCGGAGGCGGCAGCAGCGGTCTCTACGACGTGCTCGAACTCGTTCTGGACAGGGGGCTCGTGATCGACGCGTTCGTTCGAGTGTCCCTGGTCGGTATCGAGATTCTCAAGATCGACGTCCGCGTCGTCGTCGCCAGCGTCGACACCTATCTGCGCTTCGCCGAGGCGTGCAACCGGCTCGACCTGGAGGCCGGGCCGCGCAAGGACCCGGGCCTGCCCGACCTGGTCGGGGAGATGACCGAGTCCGGCGCCCGCGGCAAGTCCAAGGGGGCGCTGTCCGGCGCCGCCGAGACCATCTCCGACGCCTTCAAGCAGGCGCGGAGCGAAGGCTCCGAGCGGGAGACCGAGTCGCGTCCGCGCGCCCGCAAGAGCACGTCGGCCCGCCGTAAGGAGGAGCAGGAGTGAGCACCTACGTCTACGGCATCGCGGCGAGCTCGCACCCCGGGCTCCCCGAGGGCATGGGCGGCGTCGGTGACCCGCCCCGCCCGGTGCGCATCCTGCGGGAGGGTGACCTGGCGGCCGTCGTCAGCGAGGCCCCCGAGGGGCTGCGGCCCAAGCGCAAGGACCTGCTCGCCCACCAGAACGTGCTCAGCGAGGCGGGCGCGGCCGGCTGCGTGCTGCCCATGCGGTTCGGCAGCGTCGCCCCGGACGACAAGTCGATCACCGGGGTGCTCGCCGAGCGCGCCGAGCACTACAAGGAGCGCCTGCGGGCCCTGGACGGCCGGGTCGAGTACAACGTCAAGGCCAACCACGTGGAAGAGGCCGTCCTGCACCAGGTGATGGCCGAGAACCCGGAGATCCGGGGTCTCGCGGAGGCCAACCGGCAGGCCGGCGGCGGCAGTTACGACGACAAGATCCGGCTCGGCGAGATGGTCGCGGCCGCCGTCAAGGCCCGGGAGGCCGACGACGCCGCCGCGCTCCAGAGCATCCTGGAACCCGCCGCCGAGGCGGTGAGCGTGGGCCCCGAGTCCACCGGCTGGCTGGCCAACGTGTCGTTCCTGGTGGACCGGGAGTCGGCCGAGAACTTCCTGGCCGCGGTGGAGCAGGCCCGCAAGGACCTGCCGCACCTGGAGGTGCGGGTCAACGGCCCGCTGCCCCCCTACAGCTTCGTCGAGCCCGGCCCGGCCGAGCCCGCGGGCACCGCGGCGAGTGGCACGGACACCGGAGCGGGGTGACGACGTGGGCCTGATCTCGGAGGTGCTGCTGCTGCCGTTCGCACCGGTGCGCGGCAGCGCCTGGGCCATCAGACAGGTGCTCCAGGAGGCCGAGCGGATCTACTACGACCCCGCCACGGTCCGGGCCGAACTGTCCCGTCTGGAGGAGCAGTTGGAGGCCGGAGAGATCACGGAGGAGGAGTTCGACCGCCTCGAGGACGAACTCCTCGACCGGCTGGAGATCGCGTCGCGCGGGAGCGCGGGAACAGGCAACGGGACAACACCATGAACCGAGTGGGACTGGGTCTCGCCATAGGGGCCGGATACCTCCTGGGACGGACCAAGAAGCTGAAGATGGCGATGGCCGTCGGCGGCCTGGTCGCCGGGAAGAAGCTGAACCTGAGCCCGCGCATGGTCGCGGAGCTGCTCCAGCAGCAGCTGCGGAACAATCCGCAGTTCAAGGAGATCGGGGACCAGCTGCGCGAGGACCTGCGCGGCGTCGGCAAGGCGGCCTCCGGGGCCATGGTCGAGCGGCAGATGGACGCCCTCGCCGACCGGCTGCACGGTCGCACCGCCCAGGTGCGCGACCAGTTGACGGGCGTGGTGCCCGGCGGCAAGGACGAGGACGCCGAGGACGCCGAGTACGAGGACGAGGAGCCGGAGGGCTCCGGAGCCGACGAGGGCGAGGAGCCGCCCGAGGCGCGGGAGCCCGAGGACTCCGCTCCTGACGAGGGCGACGACGAGGACGGGGAACCGGAGGCGAGGAAGGCCCCGGCCAAGAAGGCGCCCGCCAAGAAGCCGGCGCGCAAGGCCCCGGCGAAGAAGGCCGCCGCCAAGAAGGCCCCGGCGAAGAAGGCGGCGGGCCGGAAGGCCGCGGCGAAGAAGACGGCCGCCAAGAAGGCGACCGCCGGGAACAGGGGCGGCAGTGCCCGCTCCCGGCTGCCGAAGGGAGGCGGTGAGGGATGACCGACACGCTCGGAACAGGTACCTCCGCCGCGAAGGGAGCGGCGAAGAACCCGCTCACCGACCTGGCGCACAGCGAGGCCGCCGACCGGCTCAAGGCCGAAGTCCAGGAATACCTCGCCGCCCAGGCCACGCGCATGCTGACCGGAGTGGGCCGCAAGCTCGGCGAGACCACCGGCAAGCTGAACGACATCGCCGAGGGCAACAGCCCCGGGTTCGCCAAGCTCGCCCTCGACGGCGGGCGCAAGCTCGCCGAGGGCAAGGGGCCGCTGCGCTCAGCACTGGAGACCGGCGGCTCGCACCTCAAGGACAAGGTCACCGGCGCCCTCAAGGGCCTGGGCGGCAAGGGCAAGGGCAAGGGCCGTTCCGGCAACAAGCCCACCGTCATCATCGAGCACATCGACGTCGGCGTGCCGCTGCGCACCGCGTACGACCAGTGGACCCAGTACCAGGACTTCAGCACCTTCGCGAAGGGCGTCAAGAGCGCGAGCCGCGCCGACGACACCACCTCCGACTGGCAGGCGAAGATCTGGTGGTCCAACCGCAGCTGGAAGGCGACGACGACCGAGCAGGTCCCCGACGACCGCATCGTCTGGACCTCCGAGGGCGCCAAGGGCTCCACGAAGGGCGTCGTCTCCTTCCACCGGCTCGCCGACAACCTCACCCGGGTCCTGCTGGTCATCGAGTACTACCCCTCCGGCTTCTTCGAGAAGACCGGCAACATCTGGCGCGCCCAGGGCCGCCGGGCCCGGCTCGACCTGAAGAACTTCGCCCGCTTCATCACGATCAAGGGCGAGGCGGAGGACGGCTGGCGCGGCGAGATCCGCGACGGCGAGGTCGTCCGCAGCCACGACGACGCCGTCGCCGAGGAGGAGTCCGGGGAGGAGTCCGAGGAGCGCCCCGAGGACGAGGAGCCGGAGGACGCCTACGAGGACGAGGAAGCCGAGGAGGAGGAAGGCGAGGACGAGCCCGAGGGCGCGTACGAGGACGAGGAAGAGGCCGAGGCCGACTACGACGAGGAGGCCGAAGGCGACGAAGAGCCCGAGGACGAGGAGCCCGAGGGCGAGTACGAGGACGACGAATACGAAGACGAGTACGCCGAGAGCGGGGGCCGGCGATGACGACGCCCCACCGGATGCCCGAACCCTACGGCCAGGGAGGCGGCGCCAACCTCGCCGACATCCTGGAACGGGTGCTCGACAAGGGCATCGTCATCGCGGGCGACATCCGCATCAACCTGCTCGACATCGAACTGCTCACCATCAAACTGCGGCTGATCGTCGCCTCGGTGGACAAGGCGAAGGAGATGGGCATCGACTGGTGGGAGACCGACCCGGCCCTGTCCTCGCGGGCCCGCCGCGACGAACTGGCCCGTGAGAACGCCGAGTTGCGCGAGAGGCTGGCCCGGCTGGAGGAACTGGAGCCCGGCCGCGCGGAGAAGAAGGAGGCACCGTGACCGGACTGCGGTACGTCTACGCCGTCTGCCGCCCCTTCGGCACACCGCTCCAGGCCCAGCTGACGGGGGTGGCCGGCGATCCGCCCAGAGCGCTGACCCACCACGGCCTCGTCGCCGTGGTCAGCCACGTGCCGGAGCGGGACTTCGCGGAGGAACCGCTCCGCGCCCATCTGGAGGACCTGGACTGGCTCACCGAGACGGCCCGGGCCCACCAGGGCGTGATCGACGCGCTCACCACCGTCACGACCCCGCTGCCGCTGCGGCTCGGCACCGTCTTCCGGGACGACAGCGGCGTACGGACGATGATCGAGGCGCGCGAGGAGGACTTCCGGCGCACCCTCGACCGGCTGGAGGGCCGCGTCGAGTGGGGCGTCAAGGTGTACGCCGAGTCCGAACCGCAGGAGAGTCCCCGGCCCGTGCAGAAGGCCACCTCGGGCCGGGACTACCTGCGACAGCGGCGTATGCAGACCCGGTCGCACGAGGAGATGTGGCAGAAGGCCGAGAATTTCTCGACCCGGCTGCACGAGCAGCTTTCCGCATTCGCGGAGGATTCCCGGCTGCATCCCCCGCAGAATCCCGCACTGTCCAAGGCGACCGGGCGGAACGTACTGAATGCCGCCTATCTCGTGCCGCGCGCGCATTCCGAGGAATTCGTGGAGATGGTGGACCGCACGAAGGGCGAGGTGCCCGGAATGCGGGTCGAACTCACCGGGCCCTGGGCCGCCTATTCGTTCGCCGGGGAGGACGCATGACCGACGGGGAGAAGCCGTGACCGTAGTGGAACGCCGTGAGGTCGCCCTCGTGGACCTGCTCGACCGGCTGCTCGCCGGCGGCGTCGTGATCACGGGGGACATCACCCTGCGCATCGCCGACGTCGACCTCGTCCGCATCGACCTCAACGCGCTCATCAGCTCGGTGAACGCCCAGGTGCCCTCCCCGTTCGAGGAGTTGCTGTGACGTCCCCCGACCACCACCGGCCCGAGCCCCGGCCGCACCGCAACCGGCTGGACCTCGAGCCCGACACCGTCGAGCGCGACCTGGTCAAACTCGTGCTGACCGTCGTGGAACTGCTGCGCCAGCTCATGGAGCGCCAGGCGCTGCGCCGGTTCGACGTGGGGGACCTCAGCGAGGACCAGGAGGAGCGGATCGGGCTCACCCTGATGCTGCTGGAGGAGCGCATGGCGGAGCTGCGCGACCGCTACGGACTGCGGCCCGAGGACCTCAACCTGGACCTCGGGCCGCTCGGACCGCTGCTTCCCCGGGACTGATGCAGTCCCGGGGAAGCGGGGGGGGGGGATTATTTACCGCCGGTGAGGCGGCTCATTCACCACCTGTACCAACGGCCCCGGCCGCCGGCTGCCGACGTACCACGGACGAAGAATCCCAGCAGCCACAGGACGAGAACCGCCAGCGCGATCCACCAGAGTACCTTTACTGCAAATCCGGCGCCGAACAGAACCAAGGCCAGAAGCAGCACCAGCAGGATGGGAACCATAATTCGAACCTCCTGCTTTCAGAGTGTCCCGGAAATCGGGTTTCAGGCTTCCTTTCGGCAGAGAATTTCTCCGTGCAGGACGCTGAACCAGCCGTCCTCCCGTTTCCCCCACTCCCGCCAGGCGTCGGCCACGGCCCGCAGCTCCGCCTCGCTCGCGTGCCCGCCCTGCCGGGCCCGGTCCGCGTACGTCGACGCCAGCGTGCGGTCGGCCCACAGCCCGCTCCACCACGCCCGCTCCTCGCGCGAGGCGAAGGTCCAGGTGCCGGCGGTCGCCGTGACGTCGGTCAGGCCGGCCCGCAGCGCCCAGGCCTTCAGCCGGCGTCCGGCGTCCGGCTCGCCGCCGTTGGCGCGGGCGACCCGGCGGTAGAGGTCCAGCCAGTGGTCGAGCCCCGCGGACGCCGGGTACCAGGTCATGGCCTCGTAGTCGGCGTCCCGCACGGCGACGATGCCGCCGGGCCGGACGACCCGCCGCATCTCCCGCAGCGCCCGCACGGGGTCCCCCACGTGCTGGAGCACCTGATGGGCGTGGACGACGCAGAACGTGTCGTCGGGGTAGTCCAGGGCGTGCACGTCGGCGACCGCGAAATCGACGTTGGCCAGTCCCCGTCCGGCCGCCGTGGCCCGGGCCTGCTCCAGGATCTCCGGCACCCGGTCGACACCGGTGACGTGCCCGTCCGGTACGAGCGCCGCCAGGTCGGCGGTGATGGTGCCCGGACCGCAGCCGATGTCCAGGACCTTCATGTGGGGCTTGAGCGAAGGCAGCAGGTACGCGGCCGAGTTGGCGGCGGTGCGCCAGGTGTGCGAGCGCAGTACGGACTCGTGGTGCCCGTGGGTGTAGACGGCGGTCTCCCGTGGTTCCGGCATGGCGGATCCCACCCCTTCCGTTCCGGTCGGCATGAGATCACCGTACGCAGGTCGACCGAATAATGAGACCCGCGTATCAGGATATGGACCAGCTGACGGTGTGTCAGTATCCGGTGACGGGCCGGTACACGGTCAGGGCCTGGGGCAGCTTCTCCAGCTCCACGCGGCCCGCCACCTCGGTCACTTCACCGTCGTAGGCGAGGAGCGTGCCCGGCGTCACGTGGTCCAGGCGCAGCCGGCCCACCTGGACGGCCGCGTGCGCGGGGGAGCGGGTCAGGGGCCCGGCGAGGGCGGCGGCGAGCAGCCGCACCGCGGGCCGGCGGCCGCCGTGCACGACCCGCACGTCGAGCTGCCCGTCCGCGAGGTCCCGCCGGCGTCCGGACGCGAGGCCCATGCGGTGATAGGTGCCGTTCCCCGCGAACAGCAGCCACAGGGGCCGGGTGCGGCCCTGGAACTCCGCCTCCAGCGGGTGCCGGTCGGCCCGCAGTACCCGCAGCGCCGCGAGCACACCGGCCGGCCAGCCGCCGATCCGGTGCGACCAGCGCTCCCGCTCGCGCACCAGCTCCGGATAGACGCCGACGCTGCACGTGTTGAGGAAGACGCCCTCCTCGCCGCCGCAGGTGTACCGCCCCACGTCCACGCGCACCGCGTCGCCCTGGCGCAGCGCACGGGCGAGGTCCCGCACGTCCTCCACGCCGAGGTCGTAGGCGAAGTGGTTGAGGGTGCCGCCGGGCAGCACCGCGAGGGGCAGGCCGGAGCGCAGCGCGACCCGGGCGGCGGTGTTCACGGTGCCGTCACCGCCGCACACCCCGAGGACCCGGGCCCGGGAGGCCGCCTCCGCCAACTCGGCCGGCACGTCCTCCGGCCGGCATTCGACGACCTCGGCGCGCGGCAGGGCGTCCCGCAGGGCGCGGGCCCGCTCGGCGGATCCGGAGGCGGTGTTCGCGACGAGGACGAGCCCCTCGCCCTCCAGCAGCGCCGGGACCTCGGCACGGGGGCGGCCCGGCGGGGTGGCCTGCCCCCGCGTCGGCACCAGGCCCCGGACGGCGAACGCGGCGCCCACGCCCAGGGCGGCGCCCGCCAGGACGTCGCTGGGGAAGTGGTCGCCGGTGGAGACGCGGGAGAGGGCGACCGAGGCGGCCACCGGGGTGACGACCGTGCCCCAGGCCGGGGACTCCAGGGCGACGCCGGCGGCGAAGGCGGCGGCCGACGCGGCGTGCCCGGAGGGGAACGACGTGGTGACCGGCCGCCGCCGCACCCGCCGGAGCAGCGGGACCGGGGCGAGCGCCGGGCCGGGGCGGCGGACCGAACGCTTGCCGAGGGCGCTGACGGCGAGGGACGCGAGGCCCAGCGAGGCCAGTCCGCGGGTTGCCGCGCGGCGGGCACGGGGGGTGCGGCTCGCCGCGAGGGCGGCGGCGGTCACGCACCACAGCGCGCCGTGGTCCGCGCCGCGGCCCAGCCGGGACAGGACGGAGCCGGCCCCCGTCCGGCGCCGGGCCGCGGCGGCCTCGAAGAGACGGCGGTCCACGGCGAGGGCGTGGTCGCGCAGCGGATGGCGCCCGGGCTTCGTGGCGAGGTCCAGGTCGGGGGGATTCATGAGGTGCGGGTACCCGGCGGGGGGTGGACACACCGGCCGCCGCCGGGCAAGCTCGTGGCTGATCATGGTGGCCGGACAGGGGGAGACGACGACATGAGCGGGCGCGTGACGGCGGTCAGCAGCAACGGGGAGTACTCGTTCACCAAGCCCAACCGGGACAGCATCACCCTGCTCGCCGGCCTCGGGGTGGAGGGGGACGTGCACGCCGGGGTCACGGTCAAGCACCGCTCGCGCGTCGCGCAGGACCCCACGCAGCCGAACCTGCGCCAGGTCCACCTCATGCACGAGGAGCTCTTCGCCGAGGTCGCCGAGGACGGCTTCGAGGTGGCTCCCGGTCAGCTGGGCGAGAACATCACCACGGCGGGCGTCGACCTGCTGGGCCTCCCGACCGGCACGCTGCTGCGCATCGGCGACTCCGCGGTCCTGGAGGTCACCGGCCTGCGCAATCCCTGCGCGCAGATCGACGCCTTCCGGGGCGGGCTGCTGAAGCGGGTCGTCGGCCGGGACGAGGCGGGGAACGTCGTGCGCAAGGCCGGGATCATGAGCGTGGTGCGGGAAGGGGGCGTGGTGCGCCCCGGCGACCGGATCGAGGCGGAACCGCCCGCCGAGCCGCACCGGCCGCTGGAGCGGGTCTGACCGTTCGGAAATGCGTTTGCCCGGCGTGTGCGGCGCCACGGAGAATCGCGGGCATGGGTCACCTCGAAGCCGCACACCTGGAGTACCACCTGCCCGACGGACGGGCCTTGCTGGGTGATGTGTCCTTCCGGGTGGGGGAGGGCGCCGTGGTCGCCCTCGTGGGGCCCAACGGCGCCGGCAAGACCACCCTGCTCCGCATGCTCGCCGGCGAGATCCGGCCGCACGGCGGATCCGTCACCGTCGGCGGCGGCCTGGGCGTGATGCGGCAGTTCATCGGATCCGTACGCGACGAGACGACCGTACGGGACCTCCTCGTGTCCGTCGCGACGCCCCGCATCCGCGACGCGGCCCGTGCCGTGGACGCCGCCGAGCACGCCCTCATGACCGTCGACGACGAGGCCGCGCAACTGAAGTACGCCCAGGCGCTCGCCGACTGGGCCGAGGCCCGCGGCTACGAGGCCGAGACGCTGTGGGACATGTGCACCACGGCCGCGCTCGGCATCCCGTACGACAAGGCGCAGTGGCGCCAGGTCCGCACCCTCTCCGGCGGTGAGCAGAAACGCCTCGTCCTGGAGGCGCTCCTGCGCGGCACCGACGAGGTCCTCCTCCTCGACGAGCCCGACAACTACCTCGACGTCCCCGGCAAGCGCTGGCTGGAGGAACGCCTCGCCGAGACCCGCAAGACCGTCCTCTTCGTCTCCCACGACCGCGAACTCCTCGCCCGCGCCGCCCAGCGGATCGTCTCCCTGGAGCCCGGCCCCGCCGGCGCCGACGCCTGGGTGCACGGCGGCGGCTTCGCCACCTACCACGAGGCCCGCCGCGAACGCTTCGCCCGTTTCGAGGAGTTGCGCAGGCGCTGGGACGAGAAGCACGCCCAGCTGAAGAAGCTGGTGCTGAGCCTGCGTCAGGCGGCCACCGTCAGCCACGAGCTGGCCTCCCGCTACCAGGCCGCCCAGACCCGCCTGCGCAAGTTCGAGGAGGCCGGGCCGCCCCCGGAGCCGCCGCGCGAGCAGGACATCAGGATGCGGCTCAAGGGCGGCCGCACGGGCGTACGGGCCGTCACCTGCGAGGGACTTGAGCTGACGGGCCTGATGAAGCCCTTCGACCTGGAGGTCTTCTACGGCGAACGCGTCGCCGTGCTCGGCTCCAACGGCTCCGGCAAGTCGCACTTCCTGCGGCTGCTCGCCGGGGACGACGTGGCGCACACGGGGGAGTGGAAGCTCGGCGCCCGGGTGGTGCCCGGCCACTTCGCCCAGACGCACGCCCATCCGGAGCTGGAGGGCCGCACGCTCCTGGACATCCTCTGGACCGAGCACTCCCAGGACCGCGGCGCCGCCATGTCCCGGCTGCGCCGCTACGAGCTGACCAACCAGGCCGAGCAGACGTTCGAGCGACTGTCCGGCGGTCAGCAGGCCCGGTTCCAGATCCTCCTGCTGGAGCTCCAGGGCGTCACGGCCCTGCTGCTCGACGAACCGACCGACAACCTGGACCTGGAGTCCGCCGAGGCCCTCCAGGAGGGCCTGGAGGCCTTCGACGGCACGGTCCTCGCGGTCACCCACGACCGCTGGTTCGCCCGCTCCTTCGACCGCTACCTGGTCTTCGGCAGCGACGGCCGGGTCCGGGAGACCCCGGACCCGGTCTGGGACGAACGCCGGGTGGAACGGGCGCGCTAGGTCTCCAGGGGCAGCGCCCGCTCACTTCCAGCGCAGCAGCGCCCCGAGGCCGCCCACCGGCACCTCACGCTCGGACACCGACAGCGCGGGCGCGTCCGTCGCCACCGCCGACCGGATCAGGGCGTCGTCCGCCCGGGCCGGCCAGGAGTGCTGCTCGCCGAGGACCTTCAGGTCCGTGCGGCGCACCGCCAGCTGGTCCGGGTCCTCGCCGATCCACACCTCGCGGTGCGCGTCCGGCCCGTCCACCCTGATCAGCAGCTCGTCGATGCGGTGCTCCCGCGCCGCCTCGACCAGCGCGGGCACGCCCTCCACGGCCCCGGCCCGGCCCTCGTCGTCCGGGTTCCGGGCGGCGCGGAACCGCTCCAGCTCCGCCTCGGCCTGCCGCGCCATGTGCTCGGCGCGGGCCCGCTCGACGTCCTCGTCGAGGAGCCGGCTGCCCGTGCCGTGCGGCGCCTGGACGACCCGGTCGTGCAGCCGCTTGGGCAGCCGCTCGTACACGGACCGCCGCTCACGGTCGTCACCGACGAGAATCAGCAGGTCGGCCCCGGTCTCCTCCTGGCACACGGCGAGCGCGTCGGCGATCTCCGCGGCGTTGTGCTCCCAGGTGTTCTCCACCCGCAGCTGGAAATGCCGCTCGGACCAGTCCACCGAACTCGTCCGGTGCACCGGCCACTGGCGCCCGGTGACGCTCCCGGCGTCCTCCCGGCCCAGCGCGCTGCGCAGCTCGAAGTCCGCGCCCTTGCGGTCGACGTACGCCACCACGCACACCGGGTTCTCGCCGGCCAGCTCCAGCAGCGGCGTCACCCGCGGCAGCGGGGCCCACTCGGCCCAGTCGCCGCCCTGCGGGGGACGGACCAGCGGCGGGTCCAGGACGACCTGGCCGGCCCGCGCGAACAGGGCCCGGCCGTGCGGTTCGGACGAGTGCCGCAGATCCTCGATCGCGTTCTGCACGGCCCGGCAGGTCGCCTCGTCCGCGCCCTGCGCGGCCAGCTCCCTGGCCATCGCCTGGGCCGTCAGCTGCCGCTCATGGGGGGTGTCCTCCGTGTGCCGGGAGGTGTCGACGTACACAGAGGCCCAGGGCCCCTGGTGTTCGTACAGTGGGTGCAGAAATGCGAGATCCATGGCTCCCTCCCGGATGCCGCTCGGGGGTAGTGCTCAGTTGCTCCCGGGGCGGGTACCCGGACCACATGAACGAACACGACGAGCGGGGCGACACCATGACCGGAGTGGACCCTGACCGGCTGGACGACCAGCAGCTCATGAAGGAGCTGGAGACCATCCACCGCACGCGCCACGACACGCTGCTGTACGGCTCGAACGACGCGCTGCGGGCCCACAACGAGCGCATGGCGCAGTTGGAGGGCGAATTCCTGCGCCGCAACCCGCGCCGCCCGGTCGCCGCGGGCCGCACACGCGAAGGGGCCCGGGAGCGCGGGAGCGGGGAGTCGGCGACTCCCACGACCCCCGGCACCTGAGCCCCTCACAGGACAGACAGACCGGAAGCCGGGAGCAGAGGAACAGAGCCCGGCGCGTTTGGGGACCGGACCGGAGACATCCGGCCCGGCCCTGCCCCTCAGCGCCGTACCGGCGGACGCCCCCAGTGCCGGTGCGCCGCGATCGCGGCCACGAACGCGTCCAGGAACTCCTCGCTCGCCGGTCCCGGTGACGTGTCGGTCACGACCCCCTGGTCGGTGACGACCCGCTGGAACTCCGTCGACAGGCGGAGCCCCTCGGGCTCCAGCGCCGACAGCACTCCCACGCCCGAGCCGAGCGCGCCCACCGGCTTGCCGTGCCGGAAGGCGTCCCGCACGAACCGCACCGCGTCCGGGTCGGCCGCCGTCGGCGGGGTGCCGACCGGCCCGCCGGGCAGCAGCACGGCGTCGTACAGCACGGACGCCACCGTCGGCAGCGCCCGGTCGACCGCGTACGTCTCGCCGTCGGCGCCGGTGATCGTCCCGTCCGCCGGGGCCAGCGCCTCGACGACCGCCCCCTCGGCGGCCAGCCGCTCCCGCACGGAGGTGATCTGCTCGGCGTCCACCCCGTCGGTGACGAGGACCGCGATCTGCCGGGTCCGGATCGAACCGTCCCCGCGCAGCGACTCCAGGCTGAGGGCGGGGGAGACCTGCTTGCCGGGGGTCTCCGCCCCGGCCGGTACCGGTACGCCGACGCCCCGCGCCACCCGCGCGGCCAGGTCCCCGTCGACCTTGGCCAGGTGCTCGACCGTACGGGCCCGCACGGTCATCGCCCCGACCTTGCCGAGCTCGAACCGGAACGCCTCCACGATGTGCTGCTTCTCCCAGCCCGCCATGCTGTTCCAGAACATCGCGGTCTGGCTGTAGTGGTCCTGGAAGCTGGGGCTGCGCCGCCGGATCTTGTGGCCGTCGACGCGTTCGGCGTGGTGGGTGTAGGCGCCCGCACCGGCACCCGCGTGGGCCGGGCAGCCCCCGCCCAGCGAGTTCGGGAAGTAGTTCGTGCCGGAGTGGATCGCGCTCTGGTGGTAGCCGTCACGCTGGTTGTTGCGCACCGGCGCGACCGGCCGGTTCACCGGCAGCTGCGAGAAGTTGGGCCCGCCGAGCCGGATCAGCTGCGTGTCCAGGTAGGAGAAGTTCCGGGCCTGGAGCAGCGGGTCGTTGGTGAAGTCGATGCCGGGGACGACGTTCGCCGTGTGGAAGGCGACCTGCTCGGTCTCCGCGAAGAAGTTCTCCGGATTGCGGTCCAGCACCATCCGGCCGATCGGCCGCACCGGCACCTGCTCCTCCGGGATGATCTTCGTCGGGTCGAGCAGGTCGAAGTCGAAGGCGAACTCGTCCTCCTCCGGCACGAGTTGCACCCCCAGCTCCCACTCGGGGTACTCGCCCGCCTCGATCGCGTCCCACAGGTCACGCCGGTTGAAGTCCGGGTCGCGGCCCTGGCACTCCTGCGCCTCGTCCCACACCAGCGAGTGCACACCGAGCCGCGGCTTCCAGTGGAACTTCACGAACGTGCCCTTGCCGTCCGCGTTGACGAACCGGAACGTGTGCACGCCGAAGCCCTGCATCATGCGGTAGCTGCGCGGGATCGCCCGGTCCGACATCAGCCACATGATCGCGTGCAGCGTCTCGGGCTGGAGCGACACGAAGTCCCACAGGGTGTCGTGCGCGGACGCGCCGGTCGGGATGTCGTTGTGCGGCTCGGGCTTCACCGCGTGCACGAAGTCCGGGAACTTGACGCCGTCCTGGATGAAGAAGACCGGGAAGTTGTTCCCGACCAGGTCGTAATTGCCCTCAGAGGTATAGAACTTGGTCGCGAATCCGCGCACGTCGCGCACGGTGTCCGCCGAGCCCTTCGGGCCCTGCACGGTCGAGAACCGCACGAACACCGGCGTGCGCACCGACGGGTCCTGGAGGAACGCCGCGCGGGTGAACTCCGCGCAGGACTCGTACGGTTCGAAATAGCCGTACGCGCCCGCACCCCGGGCGTGCACCACCCGCTCGGGAATCCGCTCGTGGTCGAAGCGGGTGAGCTTCTCCCGGAAGTGGAAGTCCTCCAGCAGCGTCGGACCGCGCTCGCCCGCCGCCAGGGAGTCGTCGGTGTGGTCGACCGCGACTCCCTGGTCGGTGGTGAGCGGCCCGCCGGCCGGGTCGTCCGCCCTGGACGCCTCGCGCTGCTCCTGCTTGCGGTCGGCGGGAGAGGTCATCAGGCGGCCGCCTCGGCGAAGACGTCGAGGAACGTCTCGCAGAACGCCTTCAGATCGTCGGGCTTGCGGCTGGTGACCAGCTTGCCCGCCCCGTGGTCACAGACCTTCACCTGCGCGTCGACCCAGGTGCCGCCCGCGTTGCGGATGTCGGTCCGCAGGCTCGGCCAGGAGGTCAGCGTCCGGCCCCGTACGACGTCCGCCTCGACCAGCGTCCACGGCGCGTGGCAGATCGCGGCCACGGGGCGGCCCTGCTCGAAGAAGTCCCGGACGAACGCGACGGCCTTGGCGTCCATCCGCAGGAAGTCCGGGTTGGCCACGCCGCCCGGCAGCACCAGCGCGCCGAACGAGCCGGGCTCGGTCTCGCCCACGACCTCGTCCACGGGGAAGGTGTCCGCCTTGTCGAGGTGGTGGAACGCCTGGATCTCACCCTGCTTCGTCGACACCAGCACGGGCTCGTGCCCGGCGTCCTTCACGGCCTGCCACGGATCGGTCAGCTCGACCTGCTCGACGCCCTCGGGTGCCACCAGAAATGCGATGCGCATGATGTTCAACGTCCTTTCCCTGAGCCCGCGGCGCTCCAGCGCGCCGCGTCGCTCCTCACGTTCTTGTCGTTCTTGTCGTTCTTCTCGCGCTTGCTGTTCCTGCGGCCCGCGCGCACGCACCGCAGCAGCTCCTCGCCGTACGGCAGCAGCACGCACGTGCCGATCGCGGCGGCGATGCCCGTCAGGTAGCCGCGCGACAGCGGCCGCCGCCGCGGCACCAGCCGCCACGCGTCGGGGTCGCCCCGGCCGCCGCGCAGCAGGGACTTCACCTGGTCGGCGTGCAGGCACATCAGGGCGGCCAGCGCCCCGAACGGCAGCGACTCCAGGAAGCTGTGGATGTGCTGCTCGACCGGCTTGACCTCCCGGTCGCTCTCGACGGCCGTACGGACGTCCCACAGCGCCGTCGCCTCGTGCACCGCGGCGCCGCCCAGCTGCACGCTCAGCAGCAGCGGGTTGACCTCGTAGCGCAGGGTGAGGGCGATCGGGATGCCGACCTCGGCCATCATCAACGAGTGGATCAGGGACTCCTTCGTCCCCGCCGTCTCCTCGATCCGGGTGCGCCGGTGCATCACCCAGTCGGCCACCCCCGGCACGAACCAGCTGGGCAGCAGCCCGTACATCAGGTACCGGGTCGTGGCGTCACCGACGTCGACGGTGACGCCGGTGGCGCTGATCTCCCTCGCCTGGTCCGCGCTCATGCACCACCCCGGGTGTCCGGCTCCGCGCGGCTGATGTCGGCGAGCGCCGACGCGGGGTCCTCCGCCTCGGCCACGTCGCCGAGGCTCACGATCCCGACCGGCAGCCCGTTCTCCACCACAGGCAGCCGGCGCACCGCGTGCTCGCGCATCAGCGTGACCGCGGTCGCCACCGGGTCGTCCGGGGTCACCGTCACCGGGTCCGGCGTGCACACGGCCCGGACGCTCACCGACATCGGGTCGGCACCGTCGGCGACGGCCCGCACCGTGATGTCACGGTCGGTGAGCACCCCGATCACGTCCTGCCCGTCGGCCACCACCACGTCGCCGATGTTCTGGGTGCGCATCAGCTGCGCCGCCTCCACGAGCGAGGCGTCCGGGCGCACGGCGACCACACCCGGAGTCATCACGTCCTTCACCAACTCGGCCATCACGGGGCCCTCCCTCGGCTCCCCACGCCGGTAGGGGCACCGCGGCGCGCCGACAGGCGCCCCGCGATGCCCCCGACGCGGTCCCTACGCGTACTCCTCCGGCCCGGTCTCCCGGGCCCGGACCAGGGCCTCGGCCAGCTCCTGGACGTTGCCGTAGCGCTTCTGGCGCGGCAGCCGCTCCAGGGCCTCGACGAGCGCGTCGGGCGCCTGGTGGCCGCGCAGCTCACGGGCCAGCTCACGCGGGCTCGCGGGGAACGCCCTGCGGCCCAGCATCCGGGCCAGCTCCAGCCGCACCGACTCCAGGGACGTCGGCCGACGGCTCGGCGTCACCGGCCCGTACGCGACCTCGGGGTCGTCCTCGGCGGCCGGCTCCGGGTCGTGCCACTCCTCACTGCGCGTGGGGTGCCCGGACCTGAGCAGACCCTGCAGTTCGTGCTTCATCTCGTCGTCCCGGTGGACGCTCAGCCGGTCGCTGCCTCGCTGCATGTCTCCCTCCAGACCTTCGGGGGTCCGCACCGCGTACCCGAACACCGGGAGCCGACACGGGTTCGGCCCGCCGGATCACCGCCGTACGCCCTGGTTTGCGCCATGGCCTGCGGGAGACCCGGATCACACCCCCCACTCATCTCTGGGGAAGGACACGCCATGGCGATGCTCGCTGTGCTCATCCCGCTGCTCATGCTCGGAGTGGTGCTGGTGCTGGGCCGGTACGAGGAGCTGCTGCTGCCACAGGACGACGCCGACCGGCACGAACCGGCCGGCGCCCCCGCCCCCGCGGCCGCTACTTCTTCTTCTCACGCCCCGGCAGGAACTCCTGCACCTTCGCCTTGAAGCCCTGCTTGACCATCGATCCCCGGTCCGCGTCGCCCTTCAGGACCGACGCGGCGGTCGCCTCCATCTGGTCCCAGGTGGCGTGCGGCGGGATCGGTGGGACAGCCGGATCGGTCAGGAACTCGACCACCGCGGGACCGTCCGCCTCCAGCGCGGCACGCCAGGCCGCCTCGACGTCCTCCGGCTTCTCCACCCGGATGCCGGTCAGCCCCAGGGAACGCGCGAACGCGGCGTACCGCACGTCCGGCAGCTCCTGCGACGGCAGGAACGACGGCGCGCCCTCCATGGCCCGCATTTCCCACGTGACCTGATTCAGGTCGTGGTTGTTCCACACCGCGATCACCAGCCGCGGGTCCTCCCACTGGTGGCGGTACTTCGCCGCCGTGATCAGCTCCGCCATCCCGTTCATCTGCATCGCCCCGTCCCCGACCAGCGCGATCGCCGGCCGGTCCGGGTGCGCGAACTTCGCGCCGATCACGTACGGCACTCCGCAGCCCATCGTCGCCAGCGTGCCGGAGAGCGAGCCGCGCATGCCCGGCCGCATCGTCAGGTGCCGCGCGTACCAGTTGGCCGTCGAACCCGAGTCGGACGTGACGATCGCGTTGTCCGGCAGCAGCGGGTCCAGGGCGCGGGCCACGTACTCCGGGTTGATCGGATGGGCGTCGAGCCCCGCCCGGCGCTCCATGACCTCGCGCCAGCGCGTCACGTTGTCGCACACCGTGTCGTACCACTCGCGCCCGCGGCCCTCCTCGATCAGCGGGATCAGCCGCTCCAGGGTGGCCTTCGCGTCGCCGACCAGGTTCACCTCGTACGGGTAGCGCATCCCGACCATGTGCGGGTCGATGTCGATCTGCACGCCCCGCGCCTTGCCGAACTCCGGCAGGAACTGGCTGTACGGGAACGACGACCCGATGGTCAGCAGCGTGTCGCAGTCCCGCATCAGCTCGTAGGACGGGCGGGTGCCCAGCAGGCCGATCGAGCCGGTGACGTACGGCAGTTCGTCGCTGAGGACGTCCTTGCCGAGCAGCGCCTTGGCGACCCCGGCGCCGAGCAGCTCCGCGATCCGCTCCACCTCGGCCCGTGCCCCGGCCGCGCCCTGGCCGACCAGGATCGCCACCTTGTCACCGGAGTTGAGGATCTCCGCGGCCCGCCGCACCGCGTCGTCGGACGGGACCGCCGTCCACGAACTGCGGTCCAGGCTGGAGGGCACCATCTTGAACTCGTGCGTCGGCGGCGAGTAGTCCAGCTCCTGCACGTCGCCGGGGATGATGACCGCGGTCGGGCAGCGCCGCGCGTACGCGGTGCGGATCGCCCGGTCCAGCACGTTCGGCAGCTGCTCCGGCACCGTCACCGTCTCCACGAACTCGGAGGCGACGTCCTTGTACAGCGTGTGCAGATCCACTTCCTGCTGGTAGGAGCCGCCCATCGCGGTGCGGTGCGTCTGGCCGACGATCGCCAGCACCGGGACGTGGTCCAGCTTGGCGTCGTACAGGCCGTTCAGCAGATGGATCGCGCCCGGCCCCGACGTCGCGGCGCACACCCCGAGCCGGCCGCTGAACTTGGCGTAGCCGACGGCCTGGAACGCGGACATCTCCTCGTGGCGCGACTGCACGAAACGCGGCTCGTTCTCGGCCCGGCCCCACGCCGCGAGCAGACCGTTGATCCCGTCCCCCGGATAACCGAAGACCTGGTCCACCCCCCACTCGCGCAGCCTCTGCAGGACGTGGTCGGAGACCTTGGTGCTCATGTACGACCTCCCGGACGTATGGGGACAGAGCCAGCAGTACGAGTCACCCTGCGCGACGGCGGAAAACCTGGCCGGGTTTGCGGGCGGGGGCCGGGGGCAGGCGCACCTCAGTGCTTCGGACAGGAGGCACGCCCGTGGGAGCGGCGTATCGCGCCGTCACCGGCGCCCCTGGTCCGCACCGTCGACGCGCTCCCGCGGTGACTGTCCACCACAGAGCACCTCAAGGGAATCGCGACGCATCATGCCGACTCGAACCAGCGCGAAGCAGCACCCGCACGACGACGCCCCCGACACCGCCGAGGCCTTCCGCAGGCTCACCTCCATGCCCGCCGGCCCGGAGCGCGACGCCCTCCGGGACGAGATCGTCGAGGCCTGGCTGCCCATGGCGGACCGTCTCGCCGGACGCTTCCGCAGCCGCGGCGAGAGCTTCGAGGACCTGCGGCAGGTCGCGGCCCTCGGCCTGGTCAAGGCCGTCGACCGGTACGACCCCGCGCGCGGCAACGCGTTCGAGAGCTACGCGGTGCCGACCATCACCGGCGAGATCAAGCGGCACTTCCGCGACCACATGTGGACCCTGCACGTACCTCGCCGGGTCCAGGACCTGCGCAACCGCGTGCGCTTCGCCTCCCAGGACCTGTCCCAGACCATCTCCGGCCGCAGGCCGACCGTGGCCGAGATCGCCGCGCACGCGAAGATGAGCGAGGAGGACGTCCAGGTGGGCCTGGAGGCGCTGGAGAGCTTCACGGCGCTGTCCCTGGACGCGGAGCTGCCCGGCAGCGAGGACGGGTACTCGCTCAGTGACGCCCTGGGGTCGGTGGACCCGGCGCTGGACACGGTGGTGGACCGCGAGGCCGTGAAGTCGCGGCTGGCGGCGCTGCCGGAGCGGGAGCGGGCGATCCTGTACATGCGGTTCTTCTCCGACATGACGCAGAGCCGGATCGCCGAGGAGCTGGGCATCTCCCAGATGCACGTGTCCCGGCTGATCAGCCGGTGCTGCGGGCGGGTGCGGGAGCAGGTCATGCGGGATGTCGCCTAGCGCCGTGGGGGTTTCCGGCGGTTTGCGGGTGCCGGTCGTCTGTGGCTGGTCGCGTCCACCCGCCCCTGGGGTGCTTCACTTTCACCCGTTCGGAGGGTGCTGTCCCGCTAATGGGGTCCGGTTTCGCGCGGGCCCGCTGCGGGCGGGCTGTCATGGCTAAGGGGCATGACAACCGAAGGAGTCCCCTCCATGCGCCGCAGCCCGCACGCCCTGTCCGTCGCCGTTCTCGCCGGGGCCGCCCTGGTGGGGTTCGCGCCGGGCGCGTTCGCCGAACCCGCCGCCGAGGTCAGTCCCGCCACCGTCGAGCCCGGGGGCACGCTCACCGTCTCGGTCAGCTGTGACCCGACCGGGGGGCCGCCGCCCGACACCATCGACGCCACCTCGCAGGCCTTCGACGAGGGAACCGTGCCGTTGCGCAGGGTCACCGGCAACGACGACAAGGTGTCCGGCCCGGCCTACCGCGGCACGGCCCGCATCGCCTCCGCCGAGAACTTCGAGGGCGATCCGGACGCCCTGGGCGAGGACTCCGCCTGGACCGTGGACGGCACCTGCCCGGCCGCGCCCGGCGGGGAGGGCAAGCAGTGGAGCGCGACCTTCACGGTGGCCCACGGCTCCGGCCCCCACAAGCCGCCCCACCACCCCACCCGTCACCCCACCCACAAGCCCACGCACAAGCCCTGTCCCGAGCCCCCGCACCACCGCGACCCGCAGCACGGCGACCAGCACCACCCCGTCCCGCACCACACCGACTGCGGCCCCGCGGCCGTCCAGCGCGGGGTGCGGGCCGGTGACGGCGGTGCCTTCACCGACTCCGTGCCGGCCCTGGTCGCGGGCGGGGTGCTGATCGCGGGCGCGTGCGGCGCCGCCGTGCACCGGCTGCGCAACCGCGAGACCGACATGTACCGCTGACCCCGGGCGCGCACCGGCGCGTACCGGCGAGTGCCGACCGCTGACCCCGGCGCGTACCAGCGCGCACCGGCGACACCGGTGCCCCGCACGCCCCCCGCTTCCCCGCCCCGGCCCGCTCATGCTGTGACCGTCACAACCCGGCCGGGTGCCCATGGGGCGGTGGCGACCTGGGTACTCAGTGGCCGAGGGCACGAGTCGCACCGTACGGAGCTCCGGGCAGCGGACAGGGCACGCGCCGAAGGCGACAGGACACGGCGGCACCAGGCACTGCGGAGGTACGGATGCGGCGGACGGACCCGGTAGGCCACGGCCCCGTCCGGTTCGGGCCGCCGCTCCCCGAGGACGGGCTGCCGGTGCTGCCTGAGCTGTCCGCGGTGCTCGCCGCCGCGGCCTTCCGCGGCGGCCACGAACCGGTCGGTGGCGGCCCGGCCCTGCGCGAGGCCGCCTGCGGCTACTGGGACCGGCGCGGACTGCGCTGCGACCCCGACCGCGTGGCCGCCGGCCCCGGCGCGCCCGCCCTGCTGCTCGCGCTGACCGCCGCCCTCGGCGGCGACGTCCTCGTCCCGAGACCCTGCGCCGCGTGGTGGGCGCCGTACGCGCGCCTGCTGGGGCGCCCCTCCTTCCATGTGCCGACCCCGCCGGAGAGCGGCGGCGTCCCGGACCCGTACGCCCTGCTGGAGACGGTGCGCCGGGTCCGCGCCGAGGGCGGCGACCCGCGCCTGCTGGTGCTGTCCGTCGCCGACGACCCCACCGCGACCGTCGCCCCGCCCGAGCTGCTGCACGAGACCGTCGAGGCCGCCCAGGGGGAGGGCCTGCACCTGGTCAGCGACGAGACCTGGCGCGACACCCTGCACGACCCGCACGACACCGTGCTGCTCAGCCCCGCCGAGATGCTGCCCGACCGGGTCACCGTCGTCACCGACCTGGCCGGTGCCCTGCTCCCGCCCGGCTGGCCCGCCGCCGTGGCCCGCTTCCCGGCCGGCGAGGACGCCGACGGCCTCCACGCGCGCGTGCTCGACGTCCTCACCGCGCTCGACGCCCGGGTCGCCGCCCCCGTCGCCGCGGCGGCGGGCTACGCCCTGACGGAACCGGAGCCGGTGACCGCGCGCGTGGCCGGGGCGGTGCGCCTGCACGCGCGCGTGGCCGCCGAGGCGCACGCCGCCGTGGTCGGCGCGGGCGCCCTCGCCCGGCCGCCGCAGGCGGGCCGCCACCTGTACGTCGACCTCTCCCCGCTGCGCCCCGCGCTGAGCGCGCACGGCGTCGGCGACGCGCAGGAGTTGGAGGACTTCCTCTCCGCCCGTCTCGGCATGCCCGCGCCGGGCGGCCACCGCTTCGGCGACGAGCTCGAAGCCCCGCGCGTGCGGCTCTCCACCGGCGCGCTGGTGGCCGGCTCCGACACGGAACGCGCGGAATGCCTCACGTCACCCACGCCGTTGGAACTGCCGCACGTGCACCACGCGTTGATCCACTTGAAGTCGGTCTTCGACGACCTCCGCGACGACGCTCAGCGATGGGAGCCTCCTCGATGACGCAGCAGTCCGAGTCGACCACGAGCACGACCACCCGGGAAGCCGATGGTCCCGCCCTCCCGTCCCCGCTCGCGCCCCCGTACCCGCCCCTGGCCGAACCCCGGCCGCTGGCCGAGCGGAGAGTCTGGCCGCGCACCTTCCACGACCGGCTGACCGCCCCGCTCCCCGGCCTGAAGGCCATGGCCCGTTTCGCCCGCGAGGGCGCCGTGAGACCCGGCCCGGAAGGCCTCGCCGACATCCCCCTGCTGCCCTACGCCCCCGCCCCCCTGCCCCGCGTCGACGCCCGTACGGTCGCCGTCACCTGGGCGGGACACGCCAGTTGGGTCGTGCGGATCGGCGGACTGACCGTCCTCACCGACCCGGTCTGGTCCCGCCGCATCCTCGGCACCCCGGCCCGCATCACCCCCGTGGGCGTCCCCTGGGAGGACCTGCCCCGCGTCGACGCCGTCGTCATCAGCCACAACCACTACGACCACCTGGACGCCCCCACGCTGCGCCGACTCCCGCGCGACACCCCGGTGTTCGTGCCGGCCGGACTCGCCCGCTGGTTCCACCGCCGCCGCTTCACGCGCGTGACGGAGCTCGACTGGTGGGAGGCGGCCGAACTGAACGGCGTCCGCTTCGACTTCGTCCCGTCCCACCACTGGTCCAAGCGCACCCTCACCGACACCTGCCACAGCCTCTGGGGCGGCTGGGTCCTCACCGACCAGGAGGGCCGACGCGTCTACTTCGCCGGCGACACGGGCTACGGCCACTGGTTCTCCCGCATCGGCCGCCGCTACCCCGGCATCGACCTCGCCCTCCTGCCCATCGGCGCCTACGACCCCCGCTGGTGGCTCAGCGACGTCCACTGCGACCCGGAGGAAGCGGTCCGAGCGGCCCAGGACCTGGGAGCGACCAGGATGGCCCCCATGCACTGGGCCACCTTCGTCCTCTCGGCCGAGCCGGTCCTGGAACCCCTCACACGAGTCCGAGCGGCCTGGGAAAAAACGGGTCTGCCGCGCGAAAACCTGTGGGACATGCCGGTGGGCGCGTCAAAGGTGCTGTAGGAGAACCGACCTGAAAAGGGGCGCGGGGAACTGCGCGAGCAACCACAGACCACCCGCACTCCGCGAACGACCGTACGCCCACGGCGCTACCGAACCCGCCGCACAAGACTCGGCACCACACTGATCAGCAAGGTCAGCCCGATCGCCGCCACCACACCCTCCCACGGCTCGTCGAACAACGACCCCCCGAGAATCCCGATCAACTGATACGTCACGGCCCAGGCCAGACAGGCCGGAAAGTTCCCCCGGGAGAACCGCCGCAGCGGCCACTTCGCCAGCAGACACGCCAGCATCACCGGGATCCGCCCCGCCGGCACCAGCCGGGACAGCACCAGCACCGCGACCCCGTGCGCGGCCAGTTTCCCCTGCGCCTGCGCCAGCCGGTCCTCCGGCGCCCGCGCCCGGATCGCCTCCAGCCACCGCGACCCGTTCCTCGACCTCATCCCGCGCCGCCCCAGCCAGTACAGCGCCGCGTCGCCCAGGAACGCCGCCAGCGACGCCGTCACGAACACCATCGCCAGCGAGAACGGCGCCGTCTGGTGGAACGCGACCACCGCCGCCGAACTCACCAGCGCCCCCGTCGGGATGACGGGCACCAGCGCCCCGACGAACACGAGCAGAAAGAGCGTCGGATACCCGATCGCCTGCTGCGTGGACTCCGGCACCACGGACGCCGGGGTGACGGCCGACACCGCCAGCAAAGGCACACCGGCCTGCGCCAGGGGCGCGGACCAGGTCACCGCGCGCCCTCCAGGCGCACGCTCTCCCCGTGTCCCAGCCGGTGCACCGCCACGTCCGGCGCGTGCCGGGCCGCCAGCCGTACGAACTCGTCCCCGGGCGCGTGGAACTCGTGGGGGCGCACGGCGTCCATCCCGATCGGCCAGTACGTGCCGTAGTGCACCGGCACCGCACTGCTCGGCGCCAGCCGCGCCAGCGCCTCCGCCGCCCGGCCCGCGTCCAGATGCCCCTCGCCCAGGTACGGCCCCCAGCCGCCCACCGGCAGCAGCGCCACCTCGACCGGCCCGACCTCCTTGGCCATCTCGTCGAACAGCCCCGTGTCCCCGGCGAAGTACGTCCGCGCCTCACCGGCGATGACGTAGCCGAGAGCGGGGGAGCGGTGGGGCCCGAGCGGCAGCCGCCGCCCGTCGTGCCGCGCGGGCACCGCCCGTACGACGAGGTCGCCGACCGGTGTCTCGTCGCCGGGAGCCACCTCGCTCACCCGCAGGTGCGCGAGCCGGCGCAGACCGGGGACGGCCCGGCGCGCGCCCCGGGGCACGAGCAGGCGCGTGCCCGGCGCGAGCCCCATCAGCGAGGGCAGGTGCAGGTGGTCGGCGTGCAGATGGGAGACCAGCGCCACGTCCGCCCGCCGGGCGCCGGGCGGCGGCAGGTCTCCGCGCCGGCGGCGCAGGTGCGCGAGCCGGCGCGCGAACAACGGGTCGGTGAGTACGCGTACGTTCGAGTCCTCGACCGTGCAAGTGGCGTGACCCCACCAGGTGATCTCCACCGGCACTTCTTTGCCTCCTTCGCGCGACTCCCCGAAGCCTACGTGCAGGAGTAGGGTCGGCGGCGAAACCGGAGGTGAGGGGGGACGCCATGGTGCCGGTCCGGGTCACGGCGATCGCGAGTCTGACGCCGCTGGAGGAGCTCGACGACGATCCGTTCCTCGTCGACTCCCGCAGCCAGCACGCGATGTGCGCCCGCTGGGCCGCCGAGCGGGGCTACGTGGTCAGCCGGGAGTTGCTGGTGCGGGGGCTGCGCCCCGACCACGGCGCGCTGTGGGACGGCGTCCGGCCCGGCCTCGACCTGTTCGTGGCGCCCAGCCGGCGGGTCCTGGAGAGCGCGCTCGCGTCCGTCGAGCAGTTCACCGCCGAGTGCGCGCGGCGCGGGGTGCGGGTCGAGACGGTGGGGCACGCGGAGCCGGCGTACGACGCGGCGATGAAGGCGTGCGTGCACCGCCGGCTCTCGATGCCGACGGCGGGCTACGACGGCCGCTGAGCGGGGGCGGCCCCGGCTCGAAGGACGCCGGAGGCACGGCAGGCCACCTCCAGGGCATTGAGAGACTGTGGGGGAGGGCCCGCGGTCGGGGCGGGCCAGGACGTGAGGTGGCTGGACGTGCGGTGGCGGCGGGTTGCCAGTCAGGTGGGGCGGAGCGTCGCCGTGTGGGCGGTCTCCACCGTCACCATGCTCGTGCTCGCCGGGATCCTCCCGGACTTCCGGCTCCGGTCGGCCGACGGCGACAGCGCGACCGACATCGCCGTCACCGCGGCCTTCGGCGCCGGAGCCTTCGGACTGCTGTCGGCCCTGGTGTGGCCGCTGCTGGTCCGGCTGCTGCTCCTCGTGCCGGCGCTGGTGCTCGGGCTGCTGGTGTTCTTCCTCAACGGCGCGCTGCTCACGCTCGCCCTGCGGCTGAACCCCGCCGAGCGCGGCGCCGCCGCCCCGGAGACCGCCGTCGTGGTCGCCGCCGTGATGTCGGCCGTCGCGTCGGCGACCGGCGCCGCCCTGGCCGTGCGCGACGACGACGCCTACCGCCGCCGGCTGTACCGCCTCTCCGACCGCCGCCGCCGGTCCGGACCACCCTGCCCGGCCGGGCCCGGCACGGTCTTCCTGCAACTCGACGGCGTCGGCCACGACACCCTGCTGGACGCGGTCGGCAAGGGCCTGATGCCCACCGTCGCCCGCTGGCTCGGCCCCGGCGACGGCGGCCGCCCCACCCACCGCCTCACGCCCTGGCGCACCGACTGGTCCAGCCAGACCGGCGCCAGCCAGCTCGGCATCCTGCACGGCAGCAACCACGACGTCCCCGCGTTCCGCTGGTACGAGAAGGACACCCGCGAGGTCGTCGTCTGCAACCGCCCGACCAGCGCCGCCGAACTCCAGCGGCGTGCCGTCGGCTACGCCGGACACGACGGTCTGCTGAGCGTCGACGGCGCCTCCCGCGGCAACCTGTTCAGCGGCGGCGCCGGGCAGCAGGCCCTCGTGCTGTCGATCGCCACCCGCCGCCGCAGCCGCGAGAACCGCTCCCGGGCCGGGTACTTCGCCTACTTCTCCGACCCGGCCAACGCCGTGCGCACGGCGCTGTCCTTCGTCGCCGAGGTGGGCCGGGAGATCGGCCAGTCCACCCGGGCGAGGCTGCGCAAGCAGCGCCCGCGCGTCTCCCGCGGCGGCCTCTACCCGTTCATCCGCGCCTTCGCGACCGTCGTCGAGCGGGACGTCGTCGTGGCCGCCGTGATGGGCGACATGCTCGCCGGGCGCACCGCCGTCTACGCCGACCTCGTGGCCTACGACGAGGTCGCCCACCACTCCGGCCCGGCGAGCCGCGACGCGCAGAAGGTCCTCGAACGCCTCGACCGCTCCCTCGCGCTGATCGAGAACGTCGCCGAGCACGCCCCGCGCCCGTACCGGATCGTCGTGCTGTCCGACCACGGCCAGAGCCCCGGGGAGACCTTCCGCTCCCGCTACGGCCTCACCCTCGGCGACCTGGTGCGGGCCGGCTGCGGACTGCCCGTGCCGCGCCGCGCGGAGCGCACCCGCAGCGGCGCTGAGGCCCGCACGGCCGTGCGCGCCGCCCTGCGCATCCCGGTCGAGGAGGGCGAGGGGCAGCACCGCCCCGCGCGCCGCTCGGAGCCGATCGTGCTGGCCTCCGGCAACCTCGGTCTGGTCTCCTTCCCGGACGTCACGCACCGGATGAGCAAGGAGGAGATCGACGCTCGCCACCCCGCGCTGCTGCCGACCCTCGCCAACCACCCCGGCATCGGCTTCCTGCTGGTCCGCAGCGACCGGCACGGCGGTGTCGTCCTCGGCGCGTACGGAGCGGAGATCCCGCTGGCCGACCTCGACGAGGACCCCGGCCCGCTCGCCCCGTTCGGGCCGGGCGCGGTCGAAGCGGTCCGCCGTACGCACACCTTCCCGCACACCGCCGACATCATGGTGAACTCCTTCCACGACCCGGCCGACGGCGAAGTCCTCGCCTTCGAGGAGCAGATCGGCTCGCACGGCGGCCTCGGCGGCGCCCAGGGCAAGCCCTTCCTGCTGTCGCCGCTCGTGCTGTCCGCGCCGGTGGAGGACGGGGCGGAACTCGTCGGCGCCGAGCACGTCCACCGCGTCCTGAGCCGCTGGCTGCGCGAGTCGAACGGACCGCAGGTGCCGCTGGAGACGAGCGAGGAGCGCGCCGCCTGAAATTGGGCTGCGTTCGCGGAGCCGTGCTCCCACACTGGTGGGGCTCGTCCTCCTCCCACCTCCCAAGGAGCCCCTGCCGTGCAGGCAGCCGTCACCGTCACGCCCGCCCGCCTCCCCGACCTGCTGCTCGGCCTCGCCACCGTGCGGCCGGTCTTCATCTGGGGCGCCCCCGGCATCGGGAAGTCCTCCCTGGTGCGGAACTTCGCCGACTCGCTGGGCCTGGAGTGCGTGAGCCTGCTGGGCACCCAGCTCGCCCCGGAGGACCTCATCGGCGTCCCGCAGATCCGCGACGGCCGCTCGGTGTTCTGCCCGCCCGAGGCGATCGCCCGGGACGAGCCGTACTGCCTGTTCCTGGACGAGCTCAACGCGGCCACGCCGGATGTGCAGAAGGCGTTCTACTCGCTGATCCTCGACCGCCGCATCGGCAGCTACGAACTGCCCAAGGGCTCGATCGTCATCGGCGCCGGCAACCGCGCCACCGACAACGCGCTCGCCCGGCCCATCGCCTCCGCGCTGGTCAACCGGCTCACCCACGTGCACCTGGAGGCCTCCGCCAAGGACTGGCTGACCTGGGCCGGGAACAACGGCATCCACCCCTGGATCGCGGACCACCTCACCGACCGGCCCGACCACCTGTGGTCCAAGCCGCCCAAGACGGAGGAGCCGTTCTCCACGCCCCGCTCCTGGCACATGCTCTCCGACGCCCTGCACTCCTTCGGCCGCGACCTGGACGAGGAGACGCTGCGGGTGCTCGCGCACGGCACGCTGACGCCCGCGCACGCCGAGGCGTTCTGCGGCTACGTCAAGGTCGTGCGCAGCCGCTACGGCATCGAGGCGATCATCAAAGGCGACGCCCGCTGGCCGAACCGCCCGGAGGACCGCGACCTGCTCTACTACCTCGCCGACTCCTTCCGCGGCCGCCTGGTCAAGGAACTGCCCGTCAGCAAGGAGCACATGTCGGCGAACGGCCGGCAGACCGCCTACCGCGCCAAGTCGCTGCTGGTGCAGCTCGCCGAGATATCCGTCGAGGTCGCCCAGACCGTCATCGCCTCCGACGCCGACGGCAACCCCGTGCTGCCCTCCTGGTTCCTCGTCGAGGCGGCGCGGGACATGCCCCGGCTGGTGGAGGCGCGGCGGTGAGCCGTGGCCCCGGCAAGGACCGGCGCAAGAAGAAGCGGGACCTGGCGGGCGAGGCGTTCGCCGAGGGCATGCGGCTGATGAAGACCAACCCGGCCCTCGCGGCCGTGGAGTTCGACGTCTGCCGCCAGGAGGAGTGCCACCTCGCGCCCCGCGACGGGCTGGTGACCGTCGACTCCGACGGCACCCTGCACGCCCACCCGGACCGGCTCGCCGAGCCCGCCGCCTGGGCCTGGGCGCTCGCCCACACCGTCCTCCACCTCGGCTTCGGGCACGTCCCCGCGGTCAAGGGCGACCGCGTCCAGCCCGACCGCTTCGACCTCGCCGCCCGCTGCGTCGTCGTCAACCGCTTCCTGCTCGGCGTCACCATCGGCGAGACCCCCGAGCACCTGCCGGCCTCCTACCCGGACGGCGACGAGGAGCAGCTCGCCGCCCGCTGGCGGCGCGACGGACTGCCCCCGGTCTACGAGCGCTGCGGCACGGCCGGTGACGAGCCCGACCAGGTGCTGGTGCCGTGGCTGGGCTGGTCCCGGCCGCCCGACTGGCAGCTGGCCTTCGCCACCGCCCTGACCCGGACCGTGTCCGCCGCGATGGACATGGCGGGCGGGCGCCGCGACAGCCTCACCGGCGAGGTCGCCCGGCCGCAGCCCTGGCAGCGGGCGCTGAGCTGGTTCATCTCCTCCTACCCGCTGCTCGGCGGCATCGCGGCCGGCGTCAAGCTGGTCGCCGACGCCGAACTCGCCCGCGCCCACGGTATCGCCGTCGCCGCCGTCGACGCCGAGGCGGGCGAGATCTACATCAACCCCCTGCGCGGCTTCGAGGACGAGGAGTGGCGGTTCGTCCTCGCCCACGAGATGCTGCACGCCGCCCTGCGCCACGGCGACCGCTGCGGCACCCGCGACCCCTACCTCTTCAACGTCGCCTGCGACTACGTCGTCAACGGCTGGCTGACCGAGATGGAGGTCGGCACCATGCCCCCGGGGCTGCTGTACGACCCGCAGCTCGCCGGGCTCTCCGCCGAGGAGGTCTACGACCGCATCGCCGGCGACCTGCGCCGCACCCGCCGCCTGGCCACCCTGCGCGGCAAGGGCGTGGGCGACATCCTCGGCGGCCCCCTCGGCGCGCCCCGTGACTACGTCGACCTCGACGCGTTCTACCGCCGCGGCCTCGCCCAGGGCCTCGACCTGCACCAGCGGCAGGAGCGCGGCTTCCTGCCCGGCGGGCTGGTCGAGGAGATCCGGGCGCTGAGCCACCCGCCGCTGCCCTGGGACGCGCGCCTGGCCCGCTGGTTCGACGAGTTCGTGCCCCGCCCCGAACCCGTCCGCTCCTACGCCCGCCCCTCCCGGCGCCAGGCGGCCACGCCCGACATCCCGCGCGCCGGGCGGCACTTCCCGCCCGAGGAGATCGCCCGCTGCACCTTCGGCGTCGTCCTGGACACCTCCGGCTCCATGGACCGCGTGCTGCTCGGCAAGGCCCTGGGCGCCATCGCCTCCTACGCCGAGGCCCGCGACGTGCCCGCCGCCCGGGTCGTGTTCTGCGACGCGGCCCCGCACGACGCCGGCTATCTGCCCGTCACCGAGATCGCGGGCCGGGTCCGCGTGCGCGGCCGCGGCGGCACCGTCCTGCAACCCGGCATCGACCTGCTGCACCGCGCCGACGACTTCCCGCCCGGCGCGCCCGTCCTCGTCATCACCGACGGCTGGTGCGACACCCTCCGCGTGCGGCGCGAGCACGCGTACCTGATCCCCCGAGGAGGACGCCTGCCGTTCACCGCAAGGGGCCCGGTCTTCCACGTGAGTTGAGTCGTAGTGTGATCAGATGGGGCCGCGACCCGGTAACGGGTCACTTGGACCACTGAAGACACATACAGTCGGACATTTTGGAAAGGGTGCGTCATGGCAACCACACGCTCCGCACACACCGTCTGGGAAGGCAACCTCTTCAAGGGCAACGGGGTCGTCACCTTCGACTCCTCCGGCATCCTCAGCGAGCAGCCCGTCAGCTGGGCCGCCCGCACCGAGGAGCCGGGCGGGAAGACCAGCCCGGAGGAGCTGATCGCCGCGGCCCACTCCAGCTGCTTCTCGATGGCCTTCTCCAACATCCTCGACAAGGCCGGCACCCCGCCGACCAAGCTGGTGACCTCCGCGGACGTCACCTTCCAGCCCGGTGAGGGCATCACCGGCATCCACCTCACCGTCGAGGGCACCGTCCCCGGCATGGACGAGGAGGCGTTCCTGGCCGCCGCCGAGGAGGCCAAGGTCGGCTGCCCGGTCAGCCAGGCCCTCAAGGCCACGCCGATCACGCTGACGGCCAAGCTCGCCTGACCGGGCTCACCCGCGTCGCGCGGGCCCGTCCACCGGGGCGGCCCGCGCGACGTCGTCGGTTCACCCCCCGCGGCCGGGGTATGAACCAGACGCTTTTCGAACCGAAGGGCGGGAAGGAACGCGATGCTGCCGGGAACGTCCCCGAGCGCGACGGTGCTCGACTCCGCCACCCGTGACCGGACCCGCGTCCTGCTGCTGTTCAGTCTCTCCGGCCGGCTGCGCCCCCGCGACACCGCCCTGGGCGCCCTCGTCGACCGCTACGACTACGGCCGCTTCGCCTCCCACCTGATGACGAGCCAGGACGTGCTGCCCGTCCCGGTGCTCGACGAGCAGGTGGCGCCCCGCCGGCTGCGCCTCCCGCACGGCGACCACGGCCTCGCACTCGCCTCCTTGCGGATCCTCGTCGTCACCACTCCGCGCGGCGACGCCACCCTGGTCGTGGACTGCGCCTTCGCCGGCGAGACCACGGCCGGCGACCTCGCCGCCTGGCTGGCCACGACCTGCTTCGACCGCGAGCGCATCGAACTCGACGACCGCCCGCTGCTGACGGCGCTGTCCGCACAACTCGGCGGCCGGCCCCTCGCCCTCGGCCAGAACGTGCACCAACTCGTCTTCCCCGGCGGCCGGTTGCAACGGGAGCTGCTCACCGCCGACCAGGCCCGCAGGGCCGTCCTGCTGAACGAGATCGTCTACCGCGGCAGGATGCCCTGGAACCCGGCCGCGCCGCACGACCCGAGCCTCGCACCGCACCTGCGGAACCACGGCGTCACCCTGTCCGCCCTCGGCCGCGGCGTCTCCGTGCAGACCGGCTGGGCCCCGCACGTCGAGAACGGCCTGGTGCTCGTCGCCATCGGCATGATCTCCGCCCTGGCCGTGCTCCAGCGCACCCGCCTCGCGGCCTTCGCCATGATGAAGGCCAACGAACAGGCCGACGCCGACTCGCCCACCGAGATCCGCTCCCTGATCTCCCGGCTCTCCGCGGGCGTCAACGAACTCCAGCTCGACCTCGCCTTCGGCGTCGAGGCCTACGTCGACAGCCTGCTGATCCCCGAGATGATCACCGAGGCCTTCCAGTCCTCCCTGGGCGACGCCCTCGGCATCCGCGACAGCCTGGAGAACTCGGCCCGCATGGTCGAACGCCTCACCTCGGTGATCAGCGCCCGCTCCGCCGCCCTGGACGCCGAACTCGCCGAGCGCGACGACCGCCGCGACCGCACCGTCTCCGGCCTCGTCGCCGCCGCCACCCTGATCGCCCTGCCGCCGACGCTGCTGCTGGCCTTCTTCGGCGTGAACGGCACGAACGTCGACGAGCACCGCTCCATCCTCGACCTGCGCGCCTACGGAACGGCGTACGCGCTGGCCTGGCTGCCCTTCGTCGTCCTCGTCCTGATCGGCTGGGTCCTGCTCAGACGGGTCCGCGCCGGCTCCGGCCCGCTGCTGCCGGCGCCCGACGACGACTCCGTGCCCGTCCCGCCTCCGCGCTCGCCTTCCGGGAGCCGACGACCATGACGCCACACCCCGCCGTCTCCGCCCACCGGGGCGGCTCCGAGCGCGCCCGAGCCGCCACCTGGGAGGCGTACGAGGACGCGCTGGAGTCCGGCGCGGAGTACGTCGAGTTCGACATCCGCCGCACCGGGGACGGCGTCCTCGTCGTCTACCACGACCCCCGGGTCGGCCCCGCCGGGCCGCCGCTGTCGGCGCTCACCCATGCCGAGCTGTGCGAGCGGGCCGGGTACGAGGTGCCGGTGGTGGACGACGTCATGGCGCTGATCGCCGGGAAGCTCGTGGCCCACCTGGACCTCAAGGAGACGGGCTACGAGCGGACGGTGATCGACCGGGCGGTCGCGCTGCTCGGTGCGGACGGGCTCGTCGTGACCACCCTGGAGGACCGTTCCGTCGCGGCCGTCACACGGGCGCACCCCGGGGTGCGCACCGCCCTCTCCCTGGGGCGCGACCGCCGGGAACTGGCCCTGGCCCGGCTGCCCGGGACGCGGCTGAGCGAGCTGTTCCCCGCCCGCCGCATCCGCGCCTGCGGGGCCCACGGCGTCGCCGTGCACCAGCGCCTGGCCAGGACGAACGTGCTGCGCGAGGCGACCCGGCACGGCCTGTTCACCATGGTGTGGACGGTCAACGACGACACCCTCATGCGCGCCTTCCTCGCCCACCCGCGCGTGGACGTGCTGGTCACCGACCGGCCCCGGCGGGCCGTGGCGCTCCGGGGGCCGATCACCCCTTCGCGGCATTGACAACAGCGCACTCAAGTTTTGTGCTGGAGAGTGTGAAGAGCGCCCTGGCGGAAGGGGACGGCGATGGGACGTGCGGTAGGGATCGACCTCGGAACCACGAACTCGGTGGTCGCGGTGCTGGAGGGCGGCGAGCCCACCGTCATCGCCAACGCGGAGGGCGCCAGGACGACGCCCTCGGTCGTGGCGTTCGCCAAGAACGGCGAGGTGCTGGTGGGCGAGGTCGCCAAGCGGCAGGCCGTGACGAACGTGGAGCGCACCGCCCGCTCGGTCAAGCGGTACATGGGTGACGCGCACTGGCGCTTCCCCGAGCAGGGCGACATCGACGGCACCCGCTACCGGGCGCAGGAGCTGTCCGCGCGGGTGCTGCAGAAACTGAAGCGCGACGCGGAGTCCTACCTCGGCGAGGACGTCACCGACGCGGTGATCACCGTGCCCGCGTACTTCGACGACGCCCAGCGGCAGGCGACCAAGGAGGCCGGGGAGATCGCGGGCCTGAAGGTCCTGCGGATCATCAACGAGCCGACGGCGGCGGCGCTGGCGTACGGCCTGGACAAGGAGAACGACCAGACGGTCCTCGTCTTCGACCTCGGCGGCGGCACCTTCGACGTGTCGCTGCTGGAGATGGGCGAGGGCGTCATCGAGGTCAAGGCCACCAACGGCGACACGCACCTCGGCGGCGACGACTGGGACCAGCGGATCGTCGAGTACCTGATCAAGCGCTTCAAGGGCCAGTACGGCGTCGACCTGGGCAAGGACAAGATGGCCGTGCAGCGGCTGCGCGAGGGCGCCGAGAAGGCCAAGATCGAACTGTCCAGCTCCACCGAGACGACGATCAACCTGCCCTACATCACGGCCTCCGCGGAAGGGCCCCTGCACCTCGACGAGAAGCTCACCCGGGCCCAGTTCCAGGAGCTCACCGCCGACCTGCTCGACCGCTGCAAGACGCCCTTCCACCAGGCGGTCGACGACGCCGGGGTGAAGCTGTCCGCGATCGACCACGTGATCCTGGTCGGCGGCTCGACCCGGATGCCCGCGGTGACCGACCTCGTGAAGGAACTCACCGGCAAGGACCCGCACAAGGGCGTCAACCCCGACGAGGTCGTGGCCGTCGGCGCCGCACTCCAGGCGGGCGTCCTGCGCGGCGACGTCAAGGACGTGCTGCTGCTCGACGTCACCCCGCTGTCCCTGGGCATCGAGACCAAGGGCGGCATCATGACCAAGCTCATCGAACGCAACACCACCATCCCGACACGGCGTTCGGAGATCTTCACGACGGCCGCCGACAACCAGCCCTCGGTCGGCATCCAGGTCTACCAGGGCGAACGCGAGATCGCCGCGTACAACAAGAAGCTCGGCGTCTTCGACCTCACCGGCCTGCCGCCGGCCCCGCGCGGCGTCCCGCAGATCGAGGTCGCCTTCGACATCGACGCCAACGGCATCATGCACGTCTCCGCCAAGGACCTGGCGACCGGCCGCGAGCAGAAGATGACCGTCACCGGCGGCTCGGCCCTGCCCAAGGACGACATCGACCGCATGATGCGCGAGGCCGAGCAGTACGCCGAGGAGGACCGCAAACGCCGCGAGGCCGCCGAGACCCGCAACCAGGCCGAGCAACTCGTCTACCAGACCGAGAAGTTCCTCCGCGACAACGCCGACAAGGTCCCGTCCGACACCAAGTCCGAGGTCGAGTCGGCCCTCGCCGACCTGAAGGCGCAACTGGACCAGCAGGCGGACACCGCCGCCCTGCGCGCCGGCGTCGAGAAACTCGCCTCGGTGAGCCAGAAGATGGGCCAGGCGATGTACGCCCAGGCCCAGCAGACCCCGACCGAGGAACCCTCCGGCACCCCGAGGGACGAGGAGGGCGTGGTCGACGCGGAGATCGTGGACGAGGAGAAGGACCGACGTGACGAGAAGGGCGGTGCCGCCTAGTCCCGGCTCCCGTCCGAGGGAAAACCGTTCCACCGATGTCGGTGGCCCCTGTTAACCTCCAGCGGCTCGTGTGATCAACGGGCCGAGGGAAGTTCACAGGGGAGGGACAGGTGGACGTGGGGAAGAGGTCCGGCGGCCGCAGACGGCTGGCGGTGGGGTGCGCGGTGGCGGCCGTCATGACGAGCGGCACGGGCGTGGCACAGGCCGCGGACAACCTGCCGCCGAAGCAGCCGCTCGTCCAGGACCTGAAGACGGGGTACAAGGCGTGCGCGGCGGGGGACGAGCGCGTGTACGTCTCCGGGCCGCCCACCCTGACCGCCGTGCTGTACGACCCGGCGGAGGACAACCATCCCGCCGAGGCCGACATGGTCAGGGGCGAGTTCGAGGCCTGGTGGACGGACGCGGAGGGCGCGCAGCAGCGGCGCTCGTTCGTGACGCACGAGACGCTCTCCGGCACCCGCCAGCAGTGGCGCATGCCCGAGGACGTCCTCCCGCCGGACACCGTCATCTCGTGGCGCGTGCGCGCGAACGACGGCGCGGCGAACTCCCCGTGGAGCTCCGAGGGGGAGGGCTCGGTCTGCGAGTTCGTCTACGACGACGACAACCCGGAACCGGCGAAGATCTCCTCCCCCGAGTACCCGGAGGAGGTGTTCTGGGTGGACGGAGTGGGCGTGTACGGCCACTTCACGATGGACTCCCCCTCGGACGACGTCGTCTCCTACGAGTACCACTTCATCGGCGGCCCGTACGGAACCGCCCGTCCCGAGCGGCCCGGCGGGCCCGCGACCATTCCCTACCTGCCCCTCGACTCCGGTCCCGAGCGGCTGACCGTCCGGGCCGTGGACCGCTCCGGACGCAGCAGCGGTGAGTCCTCGTACCGCTTCTACGTGAAGGACGGCCGCGCCCCCGTCGCCCACTGGCCCCTGGACGACGCCGAGGGCGCCTCCGGCGCCGACGCCGAGACGGGAACCGACGCGCAGGCCGGCGCCGGTGTCACCTTCGGCGGCCCGGCCCCCGCCCGCACCGCCCTCACCGCGACGGCGACCCTGGACGGCAGCAGCCACGGCTACCTCACCCCGGGCGTCCCCGCCGTGACCGACCCCCGCGAGAGCTTCGCCCTCAGCGCCTGGGTACGTCCCGCACAGACCGACCGGAACATGACGGTCGCCGCCCAGGACGCGGGGGAGAGCGCCGCCTTCTCCCTCGGCCTGAGCGCCCGGGGCGAGGCTCCGGCGTGGACCTTCACCGTCGGCGGTGCCCAGGTGTCGGGCGGTGCGCCCGAGACCGGCGAATGGGCGCATCTGCTGGGCGTGTACGACGCCGAGACCGGCAAGGCGCGGCTCCACGTCAACGGCCACCAGGCCGGTGACCCCACCGAGGCCCGCCCCACCGCGACCACCGGCGCCTTCCAGATCGGCCGCGTCCGCGACGGCAACGGCTACCACGACCGCTGGCACGGCCAGTTGGGCGACGTCAAGGTCCACGACCGGGTCGTCGTCCCCGCCGAGGCCACCGAACTGGCCTACCGCAAGCCGTCGTCGCGCGGCCACTGGTCCCTGGAGACGGCCGCGGACGGCGCCAGCCCGGAACAGGGCGACGGCGCCCCGCTGAAGCTGGGCCCCGGCGCGACGATCTACCGCGTCCCGGACGACTCCTGCCTCCCCTGGATCGACCCGGACTGCGTGCCGGCGCCGGGGGCGCTCGTCGGTGACGGCCACCTGGCGCTCGACGGCAGGACCGGCCATGCGACCGCCGGGGGACCGGTGGTCGACACCTCCGACAGCTTCACCGTCGGCGTGGTCGTCCGGCTGGCGGACACCGAGCCCGAAGGCCCCATGACGGTGCTGTCGCTGCCCGGTGAGCACACCGACGCCTTCAAGGTCCGCTACGACCCCGAGCGGCACGCCTGGCAGCTCGTGATGCCGCACAGGGACGAGCGGGGCGCCTCCGAGACCGTCGTGGCGCAGTCCGCCTGGCCGGACGGCCGCGACGGCTCGGGCCACCGGGTCGCCGTGGTCTACGACGACGCGACCGACAAGGTCCGGCTCTACCTCGACGGCCGGACCGGTGCCGAAGCGACGGCCGACCTCCCGAACCACTGGAAGGGCTCCGGCCCGCTCCAGATCGGACGGGCCCGGACCGGCGACGGCTGGGGCGAGCACCTGCACGGCGACGTGGACGAGGTGCACGCCTTCGCCGGCGCGCTGACCGACGAGGACATCCCGTTCCTGGGCTCCGGCGGGGAGCCCTGCTTCTGCTAGCCGGACACCCCCTAGGCCCCGGTGTGCGCGGGCGGCAGTGTCGCGCACACCGCGTCCAGGACGGTCGCGTACGGCGTGCCGAAGGCGGTGAGCCTGGAGCGGAGCAGGTCCAGGCCGTCGCGGTGGTCCGCCAGGAGCTGGGTGTCGCCGGTGCGGGCCGCGCACTCCAGGACCGCCGGCAGGAAGTCCGGCGGTTCCTCGCCGGTCGTCTCCAGGCCGTGCGAACGGTACAGCTCCTCGGAGGGCGTGGGGGCCGCCTCGCGCCACGCGCTGAGATACAGGCTGTGGTCCGGCTCCGCCTCGAAGACCTCGACGTAGTGCGCCGCCAGCTCGCGCGGCGGGGTCAGCGCCGCGTGGTCCGCGAACTCCCGTAGCTGCGGGGCGGCTTCGCGGAGCAGCGGCAGGCGGGTGCGGAAGTCGTCGTCGGGGAACATCAGGCACAGCGCGGCCGCCTGGTACAGCACCTCGAATCCGGGCATCGGACCTCCTTCGCGTGCGCCCCGCGATCCCGACGCTAGAGGCGGGCCGGAGGGCCCACCCGTCGGCGGGGTCCGTACGGGTCAGGGGGCGGGCTCAGAATCTGTCGCGGTACTCCCGCAGCAGCTCCTCCGTGCGCTGCGTGGAGCCCGCCCGGGCCGTCATGTGGTCCAGGACCTCCAGGTGCGCCGAGACCTCCTTGCGGGAGTCCAGGTACAGCGCCCCGGTCAGGTACTCCGTGAACACCATGTCGGGCAGTTCGGGCTCGGCGAAGCGGAACAGCGAGAACGGCGCGTACGTCCCGGGATGCGGACCGTCCTTGAACTCGGCGACCTGCAGCGTGACGCGGTCCCGCGCGGCGTACTCCAGCAGCTTGTCCAGCTGGTCGCGCATCACCCGGCCGTCGACGCTCACCGGGCGGCGCAGCACCGTCTCGTCCATGATGACCCACAGATGCGGCGGGTTCGGGCCCTCCAGCAGCCGCTGCCGCTCCATCCGCAGCGAGACGTGCCGGTCCACGGCCTCCGGCCCGGAGTTCCCGATCGTGCCCGCCTCCAGCACCGCGCGCGCGTACCCCTCGGTCTGCAGCAGCCCCGGCACGAAGTGCGGCTCGTAGGAGCGGATGATCCGGGCGGCGCCCTCCAGGCTCACGTACAGGCTGAACCACTCCGGCAGCACGTCGTGGAACCGCTGCCACCAGCCCGGCCGGTTGGCCTCCTCGGCGAGGTCGACGAACGCGGCCACCTCGTGCTCGGGCACGCCGTACGCGGTCAGCAGGATCTGCACGTACGGGATCTTCAGCGCGACGTCGGCGGTCTCCATCCGCCGGACCGTCGCGGGGGCGACGCGCAGCACCCGCGCCGCCTCGTCACGGCTGAGTCCGGCCGCCTCGCGCAGCTCCTGCAGCCGCTTGCCCAGTACCACCTGGCCCACGGTGGGTGCGGCCCGCCGTTCACTCACGCCACGCCTCCCCAACGCGCCCAAGCCTGCGATCAGTCTGTCACGCCCGGTGGCCTGTATCACAGTCCCCTCGGCGAGGAGATCGCGGGAAACGCGTCCTGCCCCGTGGTCGGCCGGCACGCCTCTGAGGGCCTGTCAGGGCAGCAGGGACTGGAGGTACTTGACGGTCGCCGGGTCGGCCGGGAGCAGCGTCTCGATGGCCAGCTCGGCGACGGTCACGTCCATCGGCGTGTTGAACGTGGAGATCGAGGAGATGAACGACAGGGTCCGCCCCTCGTGCTCGATCCGCAGCGGCAGCGCGAAGTACGGCACCGGCTCCGGGGGCTCCTCCGCCGGGTCCGCCTCGGGCACCGGGTACGCCGCCACCTCCTCGTACAGCGCCCGCAGCGGCTCGGAGCGGTGCAGCGCGATCTGCCGCTCCATCTGCTCCAGCAGGTGACCTCGCCAGGCGCGCAGGTTGCGGATGCGGGGCGCGAGGCCCTGCGGGTGCAGCGCCAGCCGCATCGCGTTCAGCGGCGGCTCCAGCAGGGCTTCGGCGACGCCGTCGACCAGCGTCATGATCCCCCGGTTGGCCGCCACCACGTTGTACAGCGCGTCCACCACCAGCGCCGGATACGGCTCGTAGCCGCCGATCAGCCGCTCGATGCCCTCCCGCAGCGCGCCCAGCGCCGGGTCGTCCAGCGGCGTCTCCGGGTAGCGCGGGGCGTAACCGGCCGCCAGCAGCAGCGCGTTGCGCTCCCGCACGGGGACGTCCAGGTGCTCGGCCAGCCGCAGCACCATCTCCTCGCTGGGCCGGGAGCGGCCCGTCTCGATGAAGCTGATGTGCCGGGCCGAGGAGTCCGCGCGCAGGGCCAGCTCCAGCTGGCTGACCCGCCGCTGCTCCCGCCAGGCCCGCAGCAGCGGGCCCACGCCCTGGTCGGCGGTGGACGGGTGAGTGGTCATGTCAGGACCGTAGTCGAGAACCGGTCGCGCCGGACAGGCGGACCCCCTCTGACCAGGGTCTCGGGCGCCTCGCTGTGGCAGGCTGAGAGGACACCGAGGAGTCCGGAGCCAGGGAAGGAGCGCAGCCCATGCCCGTCGAACCGCTGTCGCAGAAGGAGATCGAGGACCGGCTGGCCGAGCTGCCGGGCTGGTCGCTCGACGGGGACCGCCTCACCCGCTCCTACCGGCTCGGCTCGCACTTCGCGGCGACGGCGATGGTCGTGCACATCGCCCAGGTCCAGGAGGAACTGGACCACCACTCCGACCTCACGCTCGGCTACCGCACCGTCGCGCTGTCCGTGCACACGCACAGCGCGGGCGGCGCCGTCACCGAGAAGGACTTCGAGCTCGCCCGCAGGGTGGAGGACCTCGCCCCCGGGCACGGGGCACACTGACGGCGTGCTCGACTACGACAAGGAAGCGGAGCGGTACGACGCCTCGCGCGGCGGCGAGCCCAGGGCGGCCGCCGCCGCGGCGGCGGTGCTGGGCCTTCTGCCGCCGGACACGCGCAGCCTGCTCGACGTCGCCTGCGGCACCGGCATCGTCACCCGCAGGCTCGCGGCGGCGCGCGACGGCATGCGCGTCACCGGCGTGGACCTCGCCCCCGCGATGACCCGGCGGGCCGCCGCCCGGCTGCCCGGCGCCGTCGTCCGCGCCGACAGCCGCAGGCTGCCGTTCCGGGACGGCGAGTTCGACGCCGTGTGCAGCGTGTGGCTGCTGCACCTGGCCGCCGGGCCCGCCGAGGTGCGGGCCATCGTCGGCGAGTGCGCCCGGGTGCTGCGGCCCGGCGGCGTCTACGTCACCACGGTCGACAAGGCCGCCTCCCACAACGTGGGCAGTGACATCGATGTCGTCCTGTCCTCCCGTCCGCCCAGCCCGGTCCGGGACGCGGCGGCGGACGTCGAGTCCCACGCCGCCGCCCACGGCCTGGCCCCGGCCGGACAGGCCCGCTTCACCGGGCACGGCCAGGGCCGCAGCCCCCGCCGCACCGTCGCCGACCTGCGCCGCGGCTGGTTCGTCACCCTCCCACCCGGCGACCCGCTCGCGGAGGGCTTCGCCCTGAAGCTCGCGCGCCTGCCCGACCAGGACCGGCCGCGCCCCGACCCGGTGTTCAGCCTGCGGGCGTTCCGGAAGACCGGGTGAACGCCATGGTCCAGTCGTCACGCGCCGCTCATGTGCGGTCCCCCGTGGTTCCGTCGGGCAGGGAGTCGGCCAAGTAGGCCTCGAGGTCGGGTACTTCGGGCACCAGCAGGTGCCGTACCCAGGCGTCCCGTTCGTGCAGGATCGGCGGCAGCTCCCAGACGCAGCCGATCCACGGCAGCTCCGGAGTGATGAAGCGGGTCGGGTCGCGGTCCGGGCAGCCCAGCACCGGCTGGCCCGCCGCGGCGCCCTGGAAGTGCAGGACGTTGTCCCACACCCAGCTGTACGCGTTGAGATAGGCGCCGTCGTCACCGCCCCGGTGCAGGACGACGAAGGTCGCCGGGGGCGTGCCGTCCGGTTCCGGCAGCAACTCCGGCAGGATCGCGTAGGCCGCCTTCTCCACCTCCGGCTCGATGCCGGCGGGGTCGGCGGTGACGTGGTAGCGCTTGACGTGCCGCCCGGCCACCTGGATCGGCGGGGGCACGGTCAGCAGTTTCTCGCTGAAGGGCATGACGGGACGCTAGAGCGGATCCCCTGACATCCTGTGTCAGTGAAGTCCAGCCGACTCGTCTCCCTCCTGCTGCTGCTCCAGACCCGTGGCCGGATGACCGCCGCCCAGCTCGCCGAGGAGCTCGAGGTGTCGGTGCGCACGGTGTACCGGGACGTCGAAGCGCTGAGCGCGGCCGGAATCCCGCTGTACGGCGACGCGGGCCACGCCGGGGGCTACCGCCTCCTCGACGGCTACCGCACCCGGCTCACCGGCCTCACGACCGACGAGGCCGAGGCCCTCTTCCTGGCCGGCGCGCCCGGCGCCGCCGCCCAGCTCGGGCTCGGCTCCGTCCTGGCCGCCGCCCAGCTCAAGGTCCGGGCCGCCCTGCCGCCGCAGCTGCGCGCCCACGCCGACCGGATCAGCGGCCGCTTCCACCTCGACGCCCCCGGCTGGTACGCCGCCGCCGACGAGACGCCGTACCTCCCGGCCGTCGCCGACGCCGTCTGGAACAGCCGCGCCGTGCACGTCCTGTACCGCCGCTGGCGCGAGCCCACCGACGTGGAGCGCCGCCTGGAGCCGTACGGGCTCGTCCTCAAGGCGGGCCGCTGGTACGTCGTCGCGGGCCCGGGCCCGCGCACCTACCGGGTCGACCAGATGCTGCGACTCACCGCCACCGGCGAGGAGTTCACCCGCCCGGACGGCTTCGACCTGGCCGGGTACTGGGCGGCGTACCAGCGGGACTTCCACCACCGGCTCCGTACGGGCCGGGCCGTGGTCCGGCTGGCGCCCGGCGTGACGCTCACGGGCCGGGCCCCGGAGGGGCACCCCGACGAGGACGGTTGGACCACCGTCACCGTGGCCATCGAGTCCGTCGACCACGCCCACGCCGAGTTCCTGCGCCTGGGTTCCGGCATCGAGGTGCTCGAACCGCCCGAGCTGCGCGAGCGGATGGCCCGGACCGCGGCCGAACTCGCCGAGAGGTACGGCAACCCACGCGTCGCCGGCGGCGATGAGCCCCCGCACCCGAGCTTCTTCCTCGGGAACGCAATGGCCACGGCTCCCAGGCCGACGGTCTACACCCCGTGACACCGGTGGGTGCGCCGCCCGTGAGGGGAGCGCACCCACCCCGCGTCAGCCACAGGTCCGGTCGCCCAGCTTGAACGCGGTCGGTTTCGTGTTCGCGCCCGACCAGTTCGCCGTGAAGCCGAAGCTCACCGACGCGCCCGCCGCCACCGTGCCGTTCCAGCCGACGTTCTTCGCCGTCACCGTCGACCCCGACTGCGACGCCTCGGCGTTCCACGCCTGGGTGAGCTTCTGGCCGTCCGGGAAGGCCCAGTTCAGGGACCAGCCGTTCCAGGGGCCGGTGCCGGTGTTGGTGAGCTGGACGTCCGCCTGGAAGCCGCCCGGCCACTGGCTGGTCACCTTGTACGTCACCTTGCAGGCGCCGACCGGGTCGGGACCGGGCCCGGGGCCCGTGCCGCCGCCGTCGGAGCTGTCGCCGTAGATGACGCCACGGCCGTTCGTCGAGACGTAGACACGGCCGTAGACCCGCGGGTCGCCGGTGATCGCCGCGCCGGTCCAGCCCCACTGGTGGGCGTCGTCGTTGACGCGGGTCCAGCTCGCGCCCTTGTCGGTGGAGCGGAAGATGCCGCGCACACCGCCGATCTTGGCGCTGGTGTAGAGCGTCTGGTAGGAGGCACCGGGGGCCGCCTTGCCGAAGCCGACGGTGTCGGCCTGCTCGACGTTGGAGAGCTTCGTGAAGCTCGTGCCGCCGTCCGTGGAGTGCCACAGGCCGTACGCGCCGTCCGGGGCGCCGCCCGCGAGCCAGATGTCGCCCTTCCCGCCGGGCAGGGCCTTGAAGCGGACGCTGTCGCCGCTCGGCAGGCCGGTGGCCGGGGACTCCTTGAACGTCGCCCCGCCGTCCGCACTGACGTAGAACTTCCCGGACTTGAAGCCGTAGAAGGTCTTCGGGTCGACGCGGTCCGACTCGACGATCGCCCCGGCGGGAATCCCGCCGGACGCCTGCCACGACGTGCCGAAGCCGGTCGCGTGGTGCACGCCGGCGCCCTCGGGGCTCCACACGAACCGGCTGCCGTCGGCCGCCGCCGCGACCGTGCCGCCGCCGCTCACGCCCGAGGGGTCGGTGCCCGCGAACCAGTTGGCGCCGTTGTCCGTCGAGAAGGAGACGTGCGGGCCCGAGTCGAGGTTGCCGACCCGGACGACCGTGTCCGGGTTCGACTCAGCGAAGTCCAGGCTCGTGGTCGTCGTGAAGTTCGGCTGGGTGAACATCATCGACGGGACCTTCGTCAGGTCCGTGTGGCGGAAGCCGCCGATGTCTCCCAGCGCGCTCAGCAGCGGGGCGCCCGACGGGGGAGAGGCGAGGTCGTTGACCGCCGTCTCCTCCAGGCCCTGGACCATCGGCTTGACGGTGAACTTGCCGCCGCTGTCCCAGTTACCGAGGTTCTCCGTGCCGTAGATCGTCGCGCCCGTCCCGTACATCATCCGGTTGGAGTTGAACGGGTCGATCTCCAGGGCTTCCGTCATCCACCCGAGCTTCGGCGTCTGCTCCGGCGGCTGCGGGTTCGCGCCCCAGGTCAGCCACGGCGACGACGAGACGTCCATCGTGTAGCGGTTCTCGCGGTTCGGGTACGACGTGTAGTCCCACGCCTTGGTCCAGGTCGCGCCGCTGTCGGTGGAGCGGAAGATCTGCGTGTCCGGCCACCAGGCGCTGTAGGCCGTCGCCATCACCGTGCCCGGCTTCTGCCGGTCGACGGTCAGCCCGCTGAAGCCGTAGAAGGTGTCGGCCTCCGCCACCGGGCTGATGTTCGTCCAGGTCCCCGTCCCGGTCGCGTAGCGCCACAACTGGCCCTTGCCGCCGTCGTACGGGCCGCCCTTGTCGCTGTAGGCGAGGTACAGGTATCCGTTCTTCGCGTCGAGGACGCCTTTGTGGGCGAGGTAGCCGGTCGGCTGCCCGGCCAGCCGCTGCCAGCTCGCGCCCGCGTCCGTCGACCGGTACACCGCGTTGTCCTTGTCGGCGACCCCGACGTAGATCGTCTTCGTGGCGTTCCCGGCCGTGCCCGTGGACTCGTCGAAGGTGACCCAGACGATCCCCTGGTTGTCCGAGGCGTAGCCGGAGGTGTCACTCGGATCCTGCGCGTAGTCGCCGACGTTGGGGAAGTTCGCCACCTGCGACCAGGTGGCCCCCGAGTCCGTCGAGCGCCACAGCCCCTTGCCGCTGGGCGCCCCCAGATACAGCACGCTGTTCCGGTTCGGGTCGATCGCCAGCCGCTCGCCCATGCCCCGCCCCGGCATGTTGCCGCCCAGCTTGAACGGCAGGTTCGCCTTCTGCCAGCTCGCACCCCGGTTCGAGGAGCGCATGACCGCGCCGTTCTTCGGATCCCAGCTGTTGGTGTACGTCCCGACCGCCGCGTACACCCGGTTCGGATCGACGGAGTCGGACGCGATGCTGACGACGCCCGTGTGCCCCCAGTCGTCCCAGCCGACCGAGTCCAGCAGCGGCGTCCAGGTCTTCGAGGACTCCTGCCAGCGGTAGGCACCGCCGATGTCGGTGCGGGCGTAGGCGAGGTTCTTCTCGGTCCTGTTGAAGACGATGCCGGGGACGAAGCCGCCGCCGTCGATCCGCGCGTTCTTCCAGGTGTAGGTGTCGGCGCTGATCTTCGGCGAGGGCGGGTCGGCGGCCAGGGCGGTGGGGGCGCCCGACAGCAGCCCGGCCGCCAGCGCCAGCACGGCCGTGAGGATACGGGTTCTTCGCACGGTGGGGTTCCTTCCGTGGGAGGGGGGAACGTGCGAGGGCCGGGCGGCTCCCGTGCGGGTGGAGTCGCCCGGCCGTGGCCCCGCGTCAGGTGCGGAGCCATGTACGCAGAGCTTCGGACGCTGTCTTGGGGGCGCGGGGAACTGCGCGACCAGCCACAGCCGGACCCGCAGCCGAAGTGCCCGCGCCACCCGCGGAGCGCCCGGCGGGGGCTATTCGAGAAGCTCCGCGTACGAGCCCATGGCCGTCGCGATGTCCGCCTGGGCCCAGAACCGGTGGTACGTGAACGACGGGACGGCCCCGCCCTTGAGATAGGCCTCGATCTTCGACCAGGCCGGGTCGTCCTTGTAGAAGGAGCGGATCGAGTCGAACGTCGACGACGAGTTGATCGCGTCGCCGTTCGGCATCGTGCCCGTCCAGCCGCTCGGGATGTACACCGGGTCGTCGAACCGGTTGTAGTCGGCCCGGCTCTCCGGGACGGCGATACCGAGGGCGTCCTGGTGGTTGTCCCACATCCCGTCCAGCAGCTTCTTCGCGGCCGCCGCGGCCTCGGTGTCACCCGAGCGGTCGGCGTAGTACGTCAGCGTCTTGGCGAACGCGGCCGCCACCCCGACGTCGTTCGTGTAGTCCACGACACTGACCCGCAGCCCGCTGTTGGAGCCGGGGTTAGAGGCGTTCCAGGTGTCGGGCTGACCCGACCACTGCAGCGTCGACGGGATGCGGAACGTGCCGTCCGGGTTGAACGTGGTCTTGGACAGCGCCCAGTCGACCCACTTGTCGAGGACCGTCTTGGCCTGCGCGTTGCCCGTCTGCTGGTACAGCTCGGCGACCCGCTCCATGGACCACGCCTGGAAGCCGAACCACTGGTTGGACGGCGGGTCGTGGTACACGGGCTTCTCGTCGTAGTACATGCCGTAGAACGTCGACTTCCCGGCCGGCGGGGTCGCGTACCGGCCCGCCCAGCTGTTGGTCGCGCCGCCCGCGATGGCGCCCTCGCTCGACTGCAGCCAGCGGTAGAACTCCAGCTGCCGGTCCATGGACTTGGCCCAGTCCGCGGCGCCCGTCGCCGACTTGGGCTTCAGCGGGGCGTAGTTGGCCAGCGCGTACGCGGCCAGCGGGTTCTGGTAGCCGCCGTGGGCGTGGCTGGAGCCGATGCGCCAGGCCCAGCCGGCGTTGGTGTCGGTGGCACCGCCCCAGGCGTAGTACCAGGACATCAGGTACATCGAGGCGTCCTTGCCGGTGCCCGCCGGGCAGGTCGAGGGACCGACGCAGTTGCCGACCTTCTTGAAGTACTTGTCGAACATCGAGTAGCGCAGGTAGTCGCCCATCTTGGCCGCCTTGGCGACCGTCGCGGAGACCTGCCCGCCCTTGCCCTGCTCCTTCGCCCACAGGTCCGCCCAGTAGGCGGCCTGCACGGCCCGCGCGTCGGCGTCCGGCGCGTTGGTGAACTTCCACTGCTTGGCGTAGGAGGCGTCACCCGTGAACAGGTCCAGGTAGCCGTTCTTGCCGCCGTACTTGAAGGCGTCACAGGTCGGCTGCGGCACCGTCTCCCACACCGACTCCTGCGCGCCGCGCTGGAAGGTGTTGATGTACGACGGTCCGGTGTCCGAGGGACCCGCCTCGCACTTGCCGGGCGAGTTGCCGTAGCCGTAGACGTTGTCGACGTCCTGCAGCCAGTGCATGCCGTAGACGTCGTCCGTGCCGTACGCGCTCTTCAGCTCGGCCGCGATCGGGTCCGTGCCGACCGAGACACCGGTGTCGAGCTTGGCCGGGTACTCGTTCGGGGTGTCCAGCTCGGGCGCGTAGGTCGCCGGCTTGGAGGCGTTGTAGAAGGAGTTGGTCGGCTGGTCGGCCTTGGTGGGGATCATGTACTTCTCCATGAGTTCCCACGCGCCGTTGAACTTCGACCAGTCGCCCGTCACCTTGCCGTACATGGCCTGGAGCCACAGGAGGTAGCTGTAGGCCTCCGAGGTGGTCTCGTGACCGTGGTCCGGCGCCTCGACGATCAGCGTCTCGACCGAGTGGTACGGGATGCCCTCGGGGGAGAAGTAGCCGTTCGCCGGGTTGGTGATCTTCCCGTACAGCTCCAGGAAGCGGGCGTCGTAGTCCTTCGTCGCCGCCAGCTGGGTGACCGTGACCGAGGCCTTGGTGTGACCCGGGGCCGTCGACTCGAAGACGGCCGAACCGGTGCCCGTCGAGGCGGCGGTGACGGTCACCTTCTGCGCGGTGTTCCAGTTCTGCGGCGTGAAGGTGAGCGAGGCGCCGCCCGTGACCGACAGGCCCGAGTTGCCGCTCGCGCGAGCCGACGTGACGGTCACGTTGGACGCGGGCTGCTTCGACAGCTTCACCTCGTACGTGCCCGACTTGCCCGACTGAACGCCCAGTTGGAGCGGCGAGGCCACGACGGTGGGGCCGGCGGCGACCGTGATGCCGACCGGGGTGGAGTTCGCGGAGGCGCCCATGCTGTCGTACGCCTTCGCCACCAGCGAATGACTGCCCACGGTCAAGTTGGAGACGGAGAGCGAGTAGGGCGCGCTCGTGTCCGTGCCCAGCAGCCTGGTGTCGTCGTAGAACGACACCTTGCTGATCGTGGCGTTGTCCGCGGCCGCGGCGGTGGCCGCCAGCGGCACCGCCTCGCCCTGGGTGTAGACGGCGCCCGCGGCCGGGCTGGTCAGCACGGCGATCGGCGGTTGGTGCGCGCCGGTGCAGGGGGTGCCGTTGACCGCGAAAGACGTCGGCGCGGTGTTGCTGCCGCTGTAGGAGAACTGGGCGCCGGTGGAGACGGCGGCGCCCGCGGCGACCCGGGCGTTGTGCGGGGCGTTCTTCACGGTGATGGTCTGGCCGGACTGCGACCAGGTGCCGTTCCAGCCGTTGCCCAGCTTCTGGTTGCCGGAGTAGGCGTAGGTCAGCGTCCAGCCGTCGATGGCGTCCGTGCCGCGGTTGGTGAGGGTCAGGTCCGCCGTGAAACCGGAACCCCAGTCGTTCGTCTTGTAGTCGACACTGCACTGGAGTGCCGCCGCCTGCGCGGGAGTGGTCCCTGAGGAGAGCATCGTCAACGGAAGCGCGAGAGCTGCGAGTGCGGCGGTCCACAGGCGCCGCACGGCTCTGCGTCTCCGGGGTGGGGGATGCATGGTGCTGGTTCCTCCTTGCGGCTCGGAGAAGTCAAGGCTTGAACCAGTGGGAGCGCTCCCATAGTGAGGACGGGTGTGGTACCGGTCAAGGTGCTTGAAGAGTCGAAAAGATTCGACGCCGTGTGTTGAGCGAAAGTCAGTGACTCCCCTGTTCTTTGCCGACACTTGGCGCTACCTTCCTTGACACCAGTGGGAGCGATTCCATCAGTCGACGCGTCCGTCACGACGGGCCCGACCTGCACGGAGTCGCTCATGCGACACCCCTCGCGTTCAGTACTTATAGCCGCCGCCTCGCGGTCGTCCCCGGCTGCGCGAGCGCCGGTGCCGGGTTCCTCGTGTCCTTGTCCTTGTCGGAGCGCGCCCTGAACGGCTGACACCCCCACCACCGAAAGGGAAACCCGCACTCATGAGCCGTACGAGAACAGCGTTACTGGCCGCCATGGCCCTGGTCGCCGGCGTCACCGGCACCGCGTTCGCCGCCGACCCGGGCGGCGCCGGCACCACCGCCGTCCCCTGCACCGTCGACTACAAGATCCAGAACCAGTGGAGCACCGGCTTCACCGCCGCCGTGACCATCACCAACAACAGCGCCGCCAAGTCCTCCTGGTCGCTGAAGTGGTCCTACGCCGGCAACCAGAAGGTCACCAGCGGCTGGAACGCCAAGATCAGCCAGAGCGGGGCCGCCGTCACCGCGGCCAACGAGAGCTACAACGCCCAGCTCGGCACCGGCGCTTCGGTCAGCTTCGGCTTCCAGGGCAGCTACAGCGGCAGCAACGCGATCCCGGCCACCTTCACCCTCGACGGCGTGACCTGCAACGTCGACAACGGCGGCCCGGGCGGTCCCACGGATCCGCCGGACCCGGGCGGCCCCGCCAACCGGGTGAACAACCCCTACGAAGGCGCCAAGGTGTACGTGAACCCGGAGTGGTCCGCGAAGGCCGCGGCCGAGCCGGGCGGCAGCCGGGTCTCCAACCAGCCGACCGGTGTGTGGCTGGACCGGATCGCCGCGATCAACGGCGCCGGCGGCAAGATGGGCCTGCGCGCCCACCTCGACGAGGCGCTGCGCCAGAAGGGCTCCGGCGAGCTCGTCGTCCAGTTCGTCATCTACAACCTGCCCGGCCGTGACTGCGCCGCCCTCGCCTCCAACGGCGAACTGAAGCCCGACGAGATCGGCCGGTACAAGACCGAGTACATCGACCCGATCAAGGCGATCTTCGCCGACCCGAAGTACGCCTCACTGCGGATCGTCACCACCGTCGAGATCGACTCGCTGCCGAACCTCGTCACCAACGCCGGCAGCCGCCCGACGGCCACCCCGCAGTGCGACGTCATGAAGGCCAACGGCAACTACATCAAGGGCGTCGGGTACGCGCTGAACAAGCTCGGCGACGTGCCGAACGTCTACAACTACGTCGACGCCGGCCACCACGGCTGGATCGGCTGGGACGACAACTTCGCTCCCTCCGCGACCCTGTTCAAGGAGGCGGCGACCGCCGAGGGCGCGACCGTCAACGACGTCCACGGCTTCATCACCAACACGGCGAACTACAGCGCCCTGAAGGAGAACAACTTCTCCATCACCGACAACGTGGCCGGCAAGTCCGTCCGCGAGTCGAAGTGGGTCGACTGGAACCGCTACGTCGACGAGCTGTCCTTCGCCCAGGCGTTCCGCAACCAGCTGGTCTCGGTCGGCTTCAACTCCGGCATCGGCATGCTGATCGACACCTCCCGCAACGGCTGGGGCGGCACGGCCCGGCCCGCCGGCCCCGGTCCCCAGACCTCCGTCGACGCCTACGTCGACGGCGGCCGCTACGACCGCCGCTTCAACCCCGGCAACTGGTGCAACCAGTCCGGAGCCGGCCTCGGTGAGCGCCCGCAGGCCAACCCGGCCGCCGGGATCGACGCGTACGTGTGGATGAAGCCGCCGGGCGAGTCGGACGGGGCGAGCAAGCAGATCCCGAACGACGAGGGCAAGGGCTTCGACCGGATGTGCGACCCGACGTACGAGGGCAACGTCCGCAACAACTTCAACATGTCGGGTGCCCTGCCGGACGCTCCGCTGTCCGGGCACTGGTTCTCCGCCCAGTTCCGGCAGCTGATGCAGAACGCGTACCCGCCGCTGTCGTGACCGGCTGACGTCCCGTCCCCACGGGTCCGCCGGGGCTTCGGCCCCGGCGGATCGGTGCGTGGTTTTTGCGGGAGCGGCAACAGTGGTGGCCTTCTCGCGGTGCGTCGGCGCAGGCTGACGGCATCCGAGCGAGAGGCTGACCACCATGGCGCACGACCACCACGAGCAGAACCACGACCACGGGCAGAACCACGACCACCGGCAGAACCACGACCACGGGCAGAACCACGATCACGGGCAGCACGTGCAGAACCACGACCACGGGCAGCACGGGCAGAACGGCGACCACGGGCGCCGGGGGCACGATCACGGGCCTGGGCACGGACCCGGGCAGGGTCACCACCACGACCACACGGACATCGACTGGGCCGAGATGGGCCCGATGCTGGAGTCCTCGGCGGAACTGTTCTCGTCGCTGTACGAGCGGGCCCTGGGCTGGCTGGCGCAGGAGGTGACCGAGCCGGGGCTGATCGTCGACGCGGGCAGCGGGCCCGGCGTCGTGTCGTGCCTGTTCGCGGAGACGTTCCCGGGCGCGCGGATCGTGGCGGTGGACGGGTCGGAGCCGCTGCTGGAACGGGCCAGGGCGCGGGCCGAGCGGCAGGGCGTGGCCGACCGCTTCAGCACGATCACCGGTGAACTCCCGGACGTGCTGGACGAGTTGGACTACCCCGCCGACCTGCTCTGGGCGAGCCGCAGCCTGCACCACCTCGGCGACCAGCGGGCCGCGCTCGCCGCCTTCGCGGCACGGCTCGCGCCCGGCGGCACCCTGGCCCTCATGGAGGGCGGACTGCCCCCGCGGTTCCTGCCGCGCGACATCGGCATCGGCCGGCCCGGCCTCCAGGCGCGGATCGACGCGGTGGAGGCGGAGTGGTTCACGCAGATGCGCACCGGCCTGCCGGGCCATGTCGCGGTGACGGAGGACTGGCCGGCCCTGCTGGCCGGCGCGGGCCTGAAGCACACCAGGACCCACACGTTCCTCCTGGACCTGCCCGCACCCGCCTCGGAGCGGGCGCGGGCCTATGTGGTCACGTCCCTGTCGCACGTGCGGGAGAGGATCACGGACGGCCTCGACGCCGAGGACCTGGCGACCCTCGACCGCCTCCTCGACCCCGACGACGAGGCGAGCCTGCACCGCCGTCCGGACGTGTTCGTCCTGGAGGCCCACACCGTGCACACGGCCGTCCGGCCGGTCTGACACCGCCGAGTCCGAGGGGGCGGACACGGACAGCGCCCCGGTTCCGGCCGCGTGGCGGCTGAGGAGACCGGGGCGCTGTCGGTGCGGGTCAGGAGTTGACCTCCACCGGGTCCGGGCCGATGCGACGGTCCTCGTTGAGGGCGCTGATGGCCGCCAGGTCCTCGGTGTCCAGGCTGAAGTCGAAGACCTCGATGTTCTCCTTGATCCGCGACGGCGTCACGGACTTCGGGATCACCACGTTGCCCAGCTGGATGTGCCAGCGCAGCACGACCTGGGCGGGCGTGCGGTTGTGCTTCCGGGCGATGGCCACGATCGCCGGGACCTCCAGCAGGCCCTTGCCCTGGCCGAGCGGCGACCAGGCCTCCGTGGCGATGCCCTGCTCCGCGTGGTATTCGCGGGAGGCGTGCTGCTGCAGGTGCGGGTGCAGCTCGATCTGGTTGACCGCCGGGATGACCGACGTCTCGCCGATCAGCTTCTCCAGGTGCTCCGGAAGGAAGTTGGAGACACCGATGGCCCGGATCCGGCCGTCGGCGTGCAGCTTCTCGAACGCCTTGTACGTGTCCACGTAGGTGCCCCGGTCGGGCATCGGCCAGTGGATCAGGTACAGGTCGACGAAGTCCAGGCCGAGCTTCTCCAGCGACGTGTCGAAGGCGCGCAGCGTGGAGTCGTACCCCTGGTCGGCGTTCCACAGCTTCGTGGTGACGAAGAGCTCCTCGCGGGGGAGGCCGGAGGCGGCGATGGCCTTTCCGGTGCCCTCCTCGTTGCCGTAGATCGCCGCTGTGTCGATGCTGCGGTACCCGGCCTCCAGCGCCGTCGCGACCGCCGACTCCGCCTCGTCGTCCGGCACCTGCCAGACACCGAAGCCCAGCTGGGGCATCTCGACGCCGTTGTTCAGGATGATCGGGGGGACCTTGCTCACGAGCTCTCGATCCTTCGGTTTGTGGTCAGGGTGTCCTCCCATCGTCAACGATCACGAGCCGTGATGCATTCCTGACGGGAGAATTCAGAAGCCACACCTGCCCCGCGGGGCGGATGTCACGCCCGGTACAGCGCCTCGACCTCGTTCTCGTACGCCCTTTCGATCGCCTTCCGCTTCAGCTTCAGCGACGGGGTCAGCAACCCGTGCTCCTCCGTGAACGGCTGGGCCAGGATGCGGAAGGTGCGGATCGACTCGGCCTGCGAGACGAGGGTGTTGGCGGCGACCACCGCGCGGCGCACCTCCGTCTCCAGATCGGCGTCGCGCACCAGCTGCGCCGGGGACATCTGCGGCTTGTTCCGCATGGTCAGCCAGTGCTCCACGGCCTCCTGGTCGAGCGTCACCAGGGCCGCGATGTACGGGCGGTCGTTGCCGACGACGATGCACTGGTTGACCAGCGGGTGCTCCCGGACGCGTTCCTCCAGCACACCGGGCGAAACACTCTTGCCCCCCGATGTGACCAGGATCTCCTTCTTGCGGCCGGTGATGGTGAGGTAGCCGTCCTCGTCGAGCGCGCCGAGGTCGCCGGTGGCCAGCCAGCCGTCGTGCAGGGTCTCGTCCGTGGCCTTGGGGTTGTTGAGGTAGCCCTGGAACACGTTGTCGCCGCGCAGCCAGATCTCGCCGTCGTCCGCGATGTGCACCGTCATGCCCGGGATCGGCTGACCCACCGTGCCGTAGCGGGTGCGTCCGGGCGGGTTGGCGGTCGCGGCGGCCGTGCACTCGGTGAGGCCGTAGCCCTCGTAGATGTGCACGCCCGCGCCGGCGAAGAACAGTCCGAGCCGCCGGTCCATCGCGGAGCCGCCGGACATGGCGTGCTTGATGCGGCCGCCCATCGCGGCGCGGATCTTGGAGTAGACGAGCTTGTCGAACAGCTGGTGCTGCATGCGCAGCCCGGCGGACGGGCCGGGGCCGACGCCCCAGGCCTTCGCCTCCATCGCGTCCGCGTACTTGATGGCGATGTCGACGGCCTTCTCGAAGGGGCCGGAGCGGCCCTCCTTCTCGGCCTTGCGGCGGGCCGCGTTGAACACCTTTTCGAAGATGTACGGCACGGCCAGGAAGAACGTCGGCTTGAACGCCGCCAGATCCGGCAACAGGGCCGCCGCGTTCAGCTGCGGCTGATGGCCGAACTTCACCTTGCCGCGGATCCCGGCGACCTGCACCATCCGCCCGAAGACATGGGCGAGGGGCAGGAACAGCAGGGTCGCCGCCTCGTCGCCCCGCTTGGAGTGGAACAGAGGCGCCCAGCGTTCGATGACGGTGTCCGCCTCGAACATGAAGTTGCCGTGCGTGATGACGCAGCCCTTGGGCCGGCCGGTGGTGCCCGAGGTGTAGATGATCGTGGCGACGGAGTCGGGCGTGACGGCCTGCCGGTGGCGGTGCACCACCTCGTCGTCGAGGTGCGCGCCCGCGTCGTACAGCTCGTGCACGGCGCCGGAGTCCAGCTGCCACAGGCGGCGCAGCTGCGGCAGCCGGTCGATGACGGTGGCGATCGTCATCGCGTGGTCCTCGTGCTCCACGACGGCGGCCGTCACCTCGGCGTCGTACAGCATCCAGAAGCACTGCTCGGCCGAGGAGGTCGGGTAGACCGGCACCACCTGGGCGCCGATCGTCCACAGGGCGTAGTCGAACAGCGTCCACTCGTAGCGGGTGCGGGACATGATCGCGACCCGGTCGCCGAACCGGATGCCGCTCGCCAGCAGGCCCTTGGCCAGGGCGAGCACCTCGTCGCGGAACTCGGCGCTGGTGACGTCCCGCCACTGGCCGGAGTCGTCCTTGCGGCCCAGCGCGATGTGCAGCGGGTCCTCCTGGGCATGCTGGAAGACCACGTCGGCCAGACCGCCCACCGGAGGTGCCAACGCCAACGGAGGGTTGGAAAACTCGCGCAAACCCCGCTCCCCGCTCCTCAGCGCTTCGGTTGAGTGACGCTCCGCACAGCGCCATGGAAGCTACCCCACCGCACCAGGGCGCGGGAGGGGGGTGAGAAGTGAGCGGCGGTCGGATCGGTGCTGGTCAGGAGGGAGAAAGCACGCACATGGGGAAGGGTCGGACAGAATCCTGACGGTTGAGTAAGTTTCGGTGCCGTAATCTCCACCGAATCTGTACGACTCCGGACGCGGCACGGTCGGGCCGAGGAGGGGCCTCTTCTGTCAGCGTGGCCGCCTCGGATTCCGTCACTCCGTTTGTCACAGGCCCTTGCGTGAGCTGCGGTGCAACCGGTCCCCGCCGGCCAGGATCGCCGCCGCCAGCGCGTCCGCCGCACCCTGCGCGGAGGACCGGCGCCGGCCGTGCACCACGACGAAGTCGACCTGCCCCAGCTCCGGCAGCCCCGCCCGGTCCGGCACCCGCACCAGGCCCGGCGGGATGAGACCGCGGGAGTGGGCCATCACGCCGAGCCCCGCCCGGGCCGCCGCGACCAGGCCGTTGAGGCTGCCGCTGGTGCACACCACCCGCCATTCGCGGCCCTGCCGCTCCAGCGCCTCCAGGGCGAGCGCGCGGGTGATGCCCGGCGGCGGATAGACGATGAGCGGCACCGGGCGGTCGGGGTCGAGGCGGAGACGCTCGGCGCCGATCCACACCAGCCGGTCGTGCCGGACCAGCTCGCCGCGCGGATCCTCGGGCCGCCGCTTGGCCAGCACGAGGTCCAGCTTCCCGGCGGCCAGCTGCTCGTGCAGGGTGCCCGACAGCTCGACCGTGAGCTCCAGGTCGACCTCCGGGTGCTCGTGCCGGAAGCCCTCCAGGATCTCCGGCAGCCGCGTCAGCACGAAGTCCTCCGAGGCGCCGAAGCGCAGCCGGCCGCGCAGCCGGGTGCCGGTGAAGAACGCCGCCGCCTGCTCGTGCACCTCCAGGATCCGCCGCGCGAACCCGAGCATGGCCTCGCCGTCCTCGGTCAGCTCCACCGAGTGCGTGTCCCGGGTGAACAGCGTCCGCCCGGTCGCGTCCTCCAGCCGCCGCACGTGCTGGCTGACCGTGGACTGCCGCAGCCCGAGCCGCCGCGCGGCCTGCGTGAAGCTCAGCGTCTGCGCCACCGACAGGAACGTGCGCAGATGGGAGGGCTCGTACATGCCCCAAGTTTATCGCGGTACGTGATAGCAGTGAGAGCGGTGTACGGGATTCCCGATCGCCCGACGGGGGAGCAGGATGGAAGGGGGCCGTCCTGGCCCCGTGACCGACCGAAGCACCAAGCAAGTGGAGCACCGTGAAACGCCTGCGCTGGCCGAGCCGGCTGCCGATCGACCCCTACATCCTGCTTCTCCTCGGGACGGTGGGCCTCGCCGCACTGATCCCGGCGCGCGGGACGGCCGCCGATGTCTCCTCCGGCGCCTCCACGGCCGCGATCGCCTTCCTGTTCTTCCTCTACGGGGCCCGGCTGTCCACCCGTGAGGCGCTGGACGGCCTGCGCCACTGGCGGCTCCACGCCACGGTCCTGGCCTGCACCTTCGTGGTCTTCCCGCTGCTCGGCCTGGCGGCCCGCGGCCTGGTGCCGGTGATCCTGACCCACCCGCTCTACCAGGGCCTGCTCTTCCTCACGCTCGTCCCGTCGACCGTGCAGTCGTCGATCGCCTTCACCTCGATGGCCCGCGGCAACGTGCCCGCGGCGATCTGCGCGGGCTCCTTCTCCTCCCTCGTCGGCATCATCGCCACCCCGCTGCTCGCGGCCTCCCTGCTCGGCAGCAGCGGCGGGTTCTCCGCCGACTCGCTGCTGGAGATCGTGCTGCAGCTGCTCGTGCCGTTCCTCGCCGGGCAGCTGCTGCGCCGCTGGATCGGCGGCTTCGTCACCCGCCACAAGAAGGCCCTCGGCCTGGTGGACCGCGGCTCGATCCTCCTGGTCGTCTACACGGCGTTCAGCGAGGGCGTGGTCCAGGGCATCTGGCGCCAGGTCAGCCCCGCGCGGCTCGGCGGGCTGTTCGCCGTCGAGGCGGTGATCCTCGCCGTGATGCTCCTGCTGACCTGGTACGGCGGCAAGGCGCTGGGCTTCGGCCGGGAGGACCGGATCGCGATCCAGTTCGCGGGCTCGAAGAAGTCCCTCGCCTCCGGACTGCCCATGGCGAGCGTCCTGTTCGGCCCGCAGGCGGCCCTGGCCGTGCTGCCGCTGATGCTGTTCCACCAGATGCGAGCTGATCGTGTGCGCGGTGCTCGCCAAGCGGCGCGCGCAGGACCCGGTGGCCGACGTCACCCCGCGGGAGCCAGCCGCACCGTCACGAACCGCGGTCGGTACAGGGACACGTTCCGGCTGAGCTGGGCGGCGGCGCCGGTCGTCTCCAGCCAGTTGACGTCGTAGCTCAGCACGAGACGCCCGTCGCCGCTCAGCACGGGATGCGCCTGCGGGTTGTAGGCGGCCACCTGGCCCTGCGGCAGCGACGGGCTGAACTCCTTCGCCGGCCCGTGCCACGGCCCCTCCGGTGAGCACGCCCAGTAGGACGCCACGGTGGTCAGGCCCTTGGTGCCCGTGGCCATCGTGAACAGCACATACGTCCCGGCGTCCCGGACGACCGAGAACGCGCTGCCCACCCCCTTGCGCTGCCCGTCCCCGAGCACCGGCCGGGGCCGGGCGCCGGGCACCCACGCCGAGCCGCTCCAGTACCGCCAGGCCGCCGGATCCGCGAGCCCGCCCTCCGGCACCCGCGCCACGTAGGCGTGCGAGGCCGGGCGGGAGGCGGCCTGGCCGTCGTCGCCGCCGAAGACGTACGTCCAGCCGCCCTCCTCCACCAGCGTCGTGCCGAACAGCACGCGCCGCGACGGGTCGGGGACCAACTGCTGGTCGAGCACCTTGACGATCGACTCCAGACGCAGCCCGGGCAGGGACAGCGTGGCGACCTCGGTGGCGGTGGGCACGCCGTAGATCCACGGGGACGCGCCCGCGGTGCGGACCCACAGCAGCACCCGCACGACCCGCTCCGAGGAGCCGGGGGAGCGGGGTTCGACGCGGGCGGCGACCGGCCAGCGCCACTGGTTCGGCGCCGGGTCGGCGAAGAGCGGGGCGGGCAGCGTGGATTCGAGCCGACCGTCGCGCATGAGCACGGCCGAGTTGCGCACCAGCGGGGCGGTGGGGTCCCGCCAGGCGTAGGACTCGCCGTGCGGGTTGGGCGGGCCGTGCACCCGGCCCAGATAGGTGTCGGAGAACAGCCACAGCACGCGGCCGTCCGGCAGCCGGACCGAGTGGGTGCCGTCGCCGCCGGTCCAGTCGTCGGTGCGGGACGCGTCGTCGCCGTACCGGGCGAACTCGGCGGTCAGGCCCTCGTCCGCCCGCCACGAGCCGACCGTGCGCGCCGCGCAGGCGCCCTCGTCGTCCCGTCTGTCGTCGTCCGGCAGGGCGATGAGCAGCGCGGCCCCGAGAACCAGGACCAGCAGCAGGCCGATCCCGGTTCCCGTGCGCTGTCGTGCTCGTGCTGCGTATGCGTCGTCGGGCACGACCCGTGACGTTAGTTGCTGCCGCTCACCTGGTCCATGGGCAGCCACAGCACCGTGCCCCGGGCGGCCGCGCCCGAGGCGCCGGAGGCCAGCTCCTTGTCGGACAGCGCCCGGTTCCAGACGCGGACGTCGTCGATCGCCCCGGTGAGGTACGCCCTGCTGTCCATGCGCTGGCCGATGTGCACGCCGAACGGGGAGTTGCGGCTGACCGAGCCCGGCACGTCCGCGGTGGTGAGCGCCTCGCCGTCGAGGAAGAGCGTCAGCGTCCCGCCGCCGCGGCGCAGCGCCAGGTGGTGCCAGCGGCCGTCGTTGTGGGCGCCGGCGGCCGACACCGAGGCGTTCCTGACGGTCGCCGCGCCCGACCGGGTGGTGATCAGCGCCCGGACCCGGTCGCTCGCCGGCTCGCCGCGCAGCCAGATCTGCGGCTGGGTGCTGCCGATGCCGCCCATCCACAGGAACGGCTGCTCGCCGGTCGTGGCCGTGTACCGGAAGAACAGCGACGCCGTGAAGTCCCCTTCGCCGAGCGGGAGCCCGGACCGGTACGGCAGGCGTACGGCGTCGTCGGTGCCGTCGAAGGACAGCGCGCTGCCGCGGACACCGGCCGTCCGCCCGGCACCGCCGAGCACGGCCGCCGGCTTGGCGCCCGCCGCGGCGTCACGGGTGGTCGGGTCGGCGCCCCGGCGGGGTTTCAGCCAGTCCTCGGTGAAGCGGGCGAAGCGGATCTCGTCACGGGCGTCGACCGCCCCGCCCTCGTACAGCAGGCCCACTGTCCTGCCGTCGACCGCCGCCATGTCGGAGTAGCCGGACCAGTCGGTGGTGACGACCGTGCCCCGGTCCACGCTCTCCCAGGTGCGCCCGCCGTCGTAGGAGGAGCGGACCATCATGGTGCGGCGGCGGTCGAGGTCGGCCGGGGCCGACAGCAGCATCCGGTCGCCGAGGCGCAGCGTGGCGCCCTGGACCTGCGGGGTGTAGAGGTCCGGGAGAGCGCGGAAGGGCGTGGCGAAGCTGTCGCCGCCGTCGAGGCTGAAGGTCTGGGCCCGGTGGCCGAGGTCGGTGCCGTCCTGTTCCCGTCCGCTGACGAGGAGGGCGCCGTCGGCTCGTTCGGTGAGCGTCACCTCGGACGGCTTCTGCCGGAACGTGCCGTCCTGCGCTATGGGCCAGGTGTCCGTGGCGCCGACCCGCCAGGAGTCGCCGCCGTCGTCGCTGACGATGAGCGCGGCGTGGTTCGCGGAGACGCGACTGCCGTTCCACGTCTCGGTGTTGACGCCGAACACCAGCCGCCCGGCGTGCTCGCCGCGGGTCAGCTGGATGCCGTGCACGGGGCCCGTCGCGTACCAGGAGTTCCAGTCGTCGGGGAGGATCTGGTCGCTCAGGTCGCGCGGCTCGGACCAGGTGCGGCCGTCGTCGTCGCTGTACTGCAGGTGCGGGGTGCGGTCGCAGGGGATCTGGCAGTTGCCGGCGTCCGTGCGGCCGGTGTTGTACGTCTCGGCCAGCAGGATGCGGCCGGTGCGGCGGTCCACGAGGGGCGCGGGGTTGCCGTGCGTGTCGCCGGCGCCCTCGTTGACGACCTGGAGCGGGCCCCAGGTGCGGCCGCCGTCGGTGGAGCGCTTGAGGACGATGTCGATGTCGGCGGCGTCACCGCAGTTGAGGACCCGGCCCTCGGCGAAGGCGAGCAGCGTGCCGGACGTGGTCCGCACGATCGCCGGGATCCGGAAGCAGGCGTAACCGGGGTCCTGGGAGGCCTTGAAGAGGACCTGCTGCTCGAACTCCGGTAACGCCGTGGTGGGCCCGGCATGGGCCGGACCGGTGGGCGCGAGGAGGGCCGCGGCGGCGAGGGCGGCTGTCAGGGTGGATCTCAGACGGGTACGAAGACTTGACGGCATGGTGCGACCTGCCCTTCATGCGTCTGTCGGCTGGACCACCGGGACGTGTGAACAGACATCCGGTCATCCGGACATCCGACGTCCAATGTGTGGGCCACAGACGGTACTTGGCTTCACAGACCCCCCACAAGGAGCGTGCGTCAGGGGATCAGTACCACCTTTCCGAGGTTGGACCGCGCCTCGATCTCCCCGTGTGCCTTCGCCGCGTCCGCCAGGGCGAACTCCCCGTGCACGACGGGCCGGATCTCTCCCGCGGCGAACAGCCGCCACAGCTCCCCGCGCCACAGCTCGTACAACTCCGGCTTCCCGCGGGCGATCCGGGCCATCTGGAACCCGATCACCGACTTGGCGCCCACGAGCAGGTCGTACGCCCGGATCGTGCCGCCGCCCGAGCTGTAGGCCACGAGCCGCCCCTCCGGGGCGAGTGCGGCGAGGGCCGGGGTGAGCAGCTCGCCGCCGACCGCGTCCAGGGCGTAGTCGACGGGGGTGCCCCAGCTGTCGTCGCCGTACGCGACGACGTGGTCGGCGCCGAGGCCGCGGACGAAGTCGGCCTTGGCCGGGTCGGACACGGCTCCCACGACGCGTCCGGCGCCGCGGGTCCGGGCCAGTTGCACGGCCAGGTGGCCGACACCGCTCGCCGCCGCCGTGACCAGGGCCGCCTCGCCCGGCTCGGGGCGCGCCGCCTCCAGGGCGCCGAGGGCGACCAGGCCGCTGCGGACCAGGGCGACCGCGTCGACGGCGCCGGCGCCTGCCGGGACCGGGGAGGCCATGGCCTCGTGCAGCAGCGCGAAGTCGGCGTAGCCGTGGCCGAAGCAGAGCCCCGTCACCCGGTCGCCGGTGCCGAAGCGGGTCACGCCCTCGCCGACCGCCGTGACCTCCCCGGCGACCTCGCCGCCGAGCGGGACCGGCTCGGCCGCCTCGGTGACCTTGCGCACCACCGGCAGCGTGACGCCGATCGCCTCCGCGCGCACGAGCAGCTCTCCGGGGCCGGGCTCGGGGACCGGTGCCTCCTCGACGAACAGGGGGCCGCCTCGGGATTCGTAGCGGACGCGGCGCATCGCACCTCCGGGGTCGTCGGTGATCCCGACACACTCGTCGGGCACCCCAACGGATTCGTTGGGATGCCCAACGGTATAGGACGATCATAGGGAGAACCAACGATTTCTTGGTTAGGCTGCGGTCATGTCGGAAGCTCCCCTCCCCGCGATCCGCTCCCTGCCCAGCTGGCTGCTCGGCCGCGCCGCCGCCCGGGGCCGCGCCCTGGTGGCCGAGGCGCTGGCCGAGCAGGACATGCGGATGTGGCACCACGTGGTGCTGTCCGCCGTCCGGGACCTCGCGCCCGTCGCCCAGGCCGACCTCGGCCGCGGGATCCGGCTGGACCCCAAGGACCTGGTCGGCATCCTCGACGACCTCCAGGCGGCCGGCCTGGTCGTCCGCGAGCCGGACCCGAAGGACCGCCGCAAGAACGCGGTGTCCCTCACCGCGCGCGGAGCCCGGCTGCTGAAGCGCTGCGAGAAGGCGGCCCGCGCCGCCAACGACGAGCTGCTCGCGCCCCTGACACCGGCCGAGCGCGAGCAGTTCACGGGCATGCTGCTGCGGATATCCGGCACGGCCGACTAGGCGCCGCGGCCCGGGCAGGCCGAGACGGGGCCCCTGCGGCGCAGGGGGCGCTCCCCGCCGGTCGGGGCCCCGCCGCCGTGCAGCGGGACGAACCTGCTCAGCCCTGGGCGGCCGTGGCCCGCAGAGCGATGCGGTCCTCACCCGCGTACACGTTCATGGAGGCGCCCCGCAGGAAGCCCACCAGCGTCAGGCCCGTCTCGGCGGCCAGGTCCACCGCCAGCGACGACGGCGCCGACACCGCCGCCAGGACCGGGATGCCGGCCATGACGGCCTTCTGCGCCAGCTCGAAGGAGGCCCGGCCCGACACGAGCAGGACCGCCCGCGACAGCGGCAGCCCCCCGTCCCGCAGGGCACGGCCGACCAGCTTGTCGACCGCGTTGTGCCGGCCCACGTCCTCCCGGACGTCCAGCAGCTCGCCCTCCTCGGAGAACAGGGCCGCCGCGTGCAGGCCCCCCGTCCGGTCGAAGACCCGCTGGGCGGCGCGCAGCCGGTCGGGCAGGCCCGCCAGCAGTTCGGGGGTGACCCGGACCGGCGGGGCGTCGGCGATGGGCCAGCGGGCCGTGGTGCGCACCGCGTCCAGCGAGGCCTTGCCGCACAGCCCGCAGGAGGAGGTCGTGTAGACGTTGCGCTCCAGCGTGATGTCGGGGATCACCACGCCCGGGGCCGTCTGCACGTCGACGACGTTGTACGTGTTCGAGCCGTCTGCCGTCGCCCCGGCGCAGTAGACGATGTTCCGCAGGTCCTGTTGCCCGCCCAGCACGCCCTCGCTCACCAGGAAGCCCGCCGCCAGCGCGAAGTCGTCGCCCGGGGTGCGCATGGTGATCGCCAGGGGCTTGCCGTTCAGCCGGATCTCCAGGGGTTCCTCGGCGACGAGCGTGTCCGGGCGGCTGGAGACGGCCCCGTCCCGGATGCGGAGCACCTTGCGTCGTTCCGTGACTCGTCCCATGTCCTGATCAGCCCCGGTTCTGTACGTGCTGGTAGCCGAAGCGGCCCTTGATGCAGAGGTTGCCGTGGGTCACCGGGTTGTCGTGCGGCGAGGTGACCTTCACGATCTCATTGTCCTGCACGTGCAGCGTCAGGTTGCAGCCCACTCCGCAGTACGCGCACACCGTCGTCGTCTCCGTCTGCTTCGACTCGTCCCACGTACCCGCCGCGCGCATGTCGAACTCCGACTTGAAGGACAGCGCGCCCGTCGGGCACACCTCGATGCAGTTGCCGCAGTACACGCACGCCGAGTCGGTCAGCGGCGCGTCGTGCTCCACGGCGATCCGGGCGTCGAAACCGCGCCCGGCGACCGAGATCGCGAAGGTGTTCTGCCACTGGTCGCCGCAGGCGTCGACGCACTTGTAGCAGAGGATGCACTTGTCGTAGTCGCGCACGTACAGTTCGTTGTCGACCTTCGGCTCCTCGTTGAGCCGGGCCGCGTCCGGGCCGAAGCGGTCCGGCTTCGCCTCGTACTCCTTCAGCCACTCGGCGCCCCGGGGCGTGGTCGACAGGTCGACGGAGGACGCGAGCAGCTCCAGGACGATCTTCCGGCTGTGCCGGGCGCGCTCGGTGTCCGTGCGGACCTCCATGCCCGGCTCGGCCTTGCGGGAGCAGGCCGGGACGAGCGTCCTGGACCCCTCGACCTCGACGACACAGACCCGGCAGGCGTTCTTCGGCCGCAGGGTGTCGCCCTCGCACAGGGTCGGGATGTCCTTGCCCGCCGCCCGGCAGGCGTCGAGGATCGTCGAGCCCTCGGGGACCCGGGTCTCCTGCCCGTCGAGGGTGAACTCCAGCAGCCGGCGCGGGATCCCCAGCGGTGTGACGGTCATTCGTACGCTCCTAGACGGTCGATGGCGGATTCCACGGCGTTCCACGCGGTCTGCCCGAGACCGCAGATCGAGGCGTCCCGCATCGCGCGGCCGACCTCCCTCAGCAGGGCGATGTCGCCCGCGGCGGCGGCACCCGTGCGCTCCACGATCCGGTGCAGCGCCTCCTCCTGCCGCACGGTCCCGACCCGGCAGGGCACGCACTGCCCGCACGACTCGTCCCGGAAGAACTCGGCGATGCGCAGCAGCAGCCGGGGGAGGGGCACGGTGTCGTCGAAGGCCATGACGACCCCCGAGCCCAGGGTCGTGCCGGCCTCGCGCGTGCCCTCGAAGGTGAGCGGGATGTCCAGCTCGTCGGCCCGGACGAAACCGCCGGCCGCGCCGCCGAGCAGCACCGCCCGCAGCCCGTCCCGCACCCCGGCGAGCGCGAGCAGCTCACCGAGGGTCGCGCCGAACGGCAGCTCGTAGACACCGGGCCGCTCCACGGTCCCGGACACGCAGAACAGCTTGGGCCCGGTGGACCGCTGGGTGCCGATCGCCGCGTACGCCGGGGCGCCCATGGTCAGGATCGGCAGGACGTTGACCAGCGTCTCGACGTTGTTCTCCACCGTCGGCTTGCCGAACAGGCCCTTCTCCACGGGGAACGGCGGCTTGGAGCGGGGCTCGCCGCGGTAGCCCTCGATGGAGTTGAACAGGGCCGTCTCCTCACCGCAGATGTAGGCGCCCGCGCCGCGCCGGATCTCGATGTCGAAGGCGTAGCCCTGGCCGAGGACGTCGTCGCCGAGCAGCCCACGCGCGCGTGCCTGGGCGATGGCGTGCTCCAGGCGGTGCAGCGAGCGCGGGTACTCGCCGCGCAGGTAGAGGTAGCCCCGGTGGGCGCCCGTGGCGTACCCGGCGATCGTCATCGCCTCGATCAGCGCGTACGGGTCGCCCTCCATCAGCACCCGGTCCTTGAAGGTGCCGGGCTCCGACTCGTCGGCGTTGCAGACGAGGTAGTGCGGACGGTCCGGCTGGGACGCCGTGGCCTGCCACTTGCGGCCGGTGGGGAAGGCGGCGCCGCCGCGTCCGACCAGGCCCGAGTCGGTGACCTCGCGGATGACCCCCGCCGGACCGAGCTCGAAGGCCCGGCGCAGGGCGGTGTAGCCGCCGTGGGCGCGGTAGTCGTCGAGGGACGCCGGGTCGACCACGCCGACGCGGTGCAGCAGCATCAGGCCGTCCTGGCCGGCCTGGGGCACCGCCAGCGCGGCCGGGGGCTCCTCCGGCGCCGAGTCGGGGGCGCTCGCGGCGAGGACGGCCTCCTCGACGGTCGCCGGAGCCGACACCGCCGTACGGACCGGGTCACCGGCCTTGACCGCGAGTGCCGCCGGGGCACGTTCGCACAGGCCCAGGCACGGGCTGCGCTCCACGCTCACCCCGCTGCCGAGGCCCAGCCGCTCCTCGATCCCCGCGCACAGCTCCGGCGCCCCGGCCGCCGCGCACGCCAGGTCCGTGCACACGTGCAGCACGGTCGCCGGGCGCGGCTTGACGGAGAACATGGCGTAGAAGGTGGCGACCCCGTACGCCTCCGCCGGCGGCACCGTCAGCCGCCGGCACAGGTAGTCCAGGGCGCCGTCGCTGATCCAGCCGACCCGGTCGTTGATCGCGTGCAGCCCCGGCAACAGCAGGTCGCGGCGGTCCCGGGCCGCACGCCCGCCCCGGGCCCACCTCAGGTCCGTGTCGGAACGGTCGGCACCCTCCCAGGAGGACTCCGGTGGCCCGAGCAGGGCGTCGACGGCCGCCCGTTCCTCGTCCGTCGGTTTGCTGTCGCCGAAGTGCAGGTCCACGGTGCGTCACCCCACGATGGTCGCGATGGGCAGCTTCTCGATCCGGATCGCCGACGCCTTGAACTCCGCCGTCCCCGCGATCGGGCAGTTCGCCTCGATCGTCAGCTGGTTGGTGTCCACCTCGTCGGGGAAGTGCATGGTCATGAAGGCGAGCCCGGGCCGCAGCGCCGGGTCCACCCACACCGGTGCGGTCACCGACCCGCGCCGCGAGGTGACCTGGACCTCCTCGCCGACGACGACCCCGTAGCGCTCGGCGTCCTCCGGGGACAGCTCGATGTACTCGCCGCGCCGCAGCGGGGAGGCGTAACCGCCGCTCTGCACACCCGTGTTGTACGAGTCGAGCCGCCGCCCGGTGGTGAGCCGGATCGGGTAGCGCTCGTCGGTGAGGTCCACGGGCGGGTCGTGCTGCACGATCCCGAACGGCGCGAGCCGGCCGCGTTTCGCGGGGTCGGGGTCCCACAACCTGCCGTGCAGGTACGTCGGTTCCAGCCCGTCCGTGCTGGGGCAGGGCCACTGGATGCCCTGGTGCTCCTCCAGCCGCTCGTACGTCATGCCGTAGTGGTCCGGGGAGACCGACCGCAGCTCGTTCCACACGGTCTCGGCGTCGGCGTACTTCCAGTCGTGGCCGAGGCGGGCCGCGAGGTCGCAGATGATGTCGATGTCCTCGCGGGCCTCGCCGGGCGGGGCGACGGCCTTGCGGACGCGCTGGACACGCCGCTCGCTGTTGGTGGTCGTGCCCTCGGTCTCCGCCCAGCCGGCCGTGGCGGGCAGGACGACGTCCGCCAGCTCCGCCGTCTTCGTGAGGAAGATGTCCTGCACGACCAGGAAGTCGAGCGCCTTCAGCCGCCGCACGGCCTGCTCGCTGTCGGCCTCCGACTGGGCCGGGTTCTCGCCGATGCAGTAGACGGCCTTGAGCGAGCCGTCCTCCATCGCCTCGAACATCTCCGTGAGGTTCAGGCCGTAGTGCGGCTGGATGACGGTGTCCCAGGCCGACTCGAACTTCAGCCGCGTGTCGGGGTCGAGGATGTCCTGGAAGCCGGGCAGGCGGTTGGGGATCGCGCCCATGTCGCCGCCGCCCTGAACGTTGTTCTGCCCGCGCAGGGGCTGCAGGCCGGAGCCGTAGCGGCCGACGTGCCCGGTGAGCAGGGACAGGTTGATCAGGGCGCGGACGTTGTCGGTGCCGTTGTGGTGCTCGGTGATGCCGAGTGTCCAGCACAACTGGGCGCGCTCGGCCCGGGCGTAGGCGTGGGCCAGTTCCCTGATGGCCGCGGCCGGGACGCCCGTCACCTTCTCGGCGAGCGACAGCGTCCAGGGCTCGACCAGGGCCTTGTACTCCTCGAAGCCGGTGGTGGCGCGCTCGATGAACGCCTCGTTGGCGAGCCCCGCGTGGATGATCTCGCGGCCGATCGCGTGCGCCATCGGGATGTCCGTGCCGACGTTCAGCCCGAGCCAGCTCTCCGCCCACTCGGCGGTCGACGTCCGGCGCGGATCGACCGCGTACATCCGGGCGCCGTTCCTGATCCCCTTCAGCACGTGCTGGAAGAAGATCGGGTGCGCGAAGCGGGCGTTGGAGCCCCACATCACGATGACGTCGGTGTGCTCGATCTCCTCGTACGACGACGTCCCGCCGCCCGAGCCGAACGCCGCCGACAGCCCGGCCACGCTCGGGGCGTGGCAGGTGCGGTTGCAGGAGTCGACGTTGTTGGTGCCCATGACGACCCGGGCGAACTTCTGCGCGACGTAGTTCATCTCGTTCGTCGCCCGGGCGCAGGAGAACATGCCGAACGCGCCGCGGTTGCGGGCCAGTCCACGGGACGCGCGGTCCAGGGCCTCCTCCCAGCTCGCCCGGCGGAAGGGCTCGTCGCGCGAGTCCCTCACCAGCGGATGGGTGAGCCGTGTGTAGGTCTTCGGGGTTCGATCGCGTTTGCTCATGCGGCGCTCCTCAGCGCGAGCAGGTCCGAGATGGCGTGCACGGTGCGCAGGGTGGGCACGTCCACGCCGGTGATCTCCGCCAGCTCGACGACCGCCGCGAGCAGCACGTCGAGTTCGAGCGGCTTGCCGCGCTCCAGGTCCTGGAGCGTGGAGGTGCGGTGGTCGCCGACCCGCTCGGCACCCGCGAGCCGGCGCTCGACGGAGACGCCGACCTCGCAGCCCAGGGCGTTCGCCACCGCCAGCGTCTCGGTCATCATGATCTCGATGACCCTGCGGGTGCCGCCGTGCAGGCACATCTGCCGCATGGTCGCGCGGGCCAGCGCGCTGATCGGGTTGAAGGAGATGTTGCCGAGCAGCTTGACCCAGATGTCGCCCCGCAGATCCGGTTCGACCGGGCACTTCAGGCCGCCCGCCCGCATGGCCTCGGAGAATGCCTGGCACCGCCCGGACAGGCTGCGGTCGGGCTCGCCGATCGAGAACCGCGTGCCCTCCAGGTGCCGTACGATCCCGGGCCCTTCCAATTCGGTCGCCGCGTAGACGACACAGCCGACGGCCCGTTCGGGCGCGAGCACCGCACTGACCGCGCCGTCCGGGTCCACGCTCTCGATCCGGTGGCCGTCGTACGGGCCGCCGTGCCGGTGGAAGTACCACCAGGGGATGCCGTTCTGGGCCGCCACGACGGCCGTGGTGTCGTGCAGCAGCGGCGCGATCAGCGGCCCGCACGCCGCGTACGCGTTGGCCTTCAGGCCCAGGAAGACGTAATCGACCGGGCCGACCTCGGCCGGGTCGTCGGTCGCGTGGGGGTGCGCGGTGAAGTCGCCGCGCGGGCTGCGCACCCGGACTCCGTGCTGCCTCATGGCCGCCAGATGCGGTCCACGGGCGATGAGATGCACGTCGGCGCCCGCGCGGTGGAGCGCGGCGCCGACGTAGGCGCCGATGGCACCGGCGCCGAGAACTGCGACTTTCACGGGAACACTCCGTTCGGTTTGAGGGATACCGCGGAGGTGACTGCCGAAGGGCGGCCGTGCGGCTGGTGTCTGGCTCGCGCACGGCTTGTGTCGACGAAATATTGTCTACAGTATGGAGGTTGGGGCGGCAAGGGTCGTGCGCCGACCGTTCGGCGCATGCCGGATACCGCTCATCGCATACGGTCGACGCGCCGCCTTCTCAACTGCCTTGCGGATCCCTACCGTCCGGGGTTCATGAGTCCCCCCGTCGCGCCGCCGGGCTGGAGCCGCTGGCTCGTCCCGCCCGCCGCTCTCTCCGTACACCTCTCCATCGGCCAGGCCTACGCCTGGAGCGTGTTCAAACCGCCGCTCGAGTCCGCGCTCGGCCTCAGCGGCACGCAGAGCGCCCTGCCCTTCCAGCTGGGCATCGTCATGCTGGGCCTGTCCGCCGCGTTCGGCGGCACGCTCGTGGAGCGCAAGGGCCCCCGCTGGGCGATGACCGTCGCCCTGGTCTGCTTCTCCTCCGGCTTCCTGCTCTCCGCGCTGGGCGCGGCCCTGGAGCAGTACTGGCTGATCGTCCTCGGCTACGGCTTCGTCGGCGGCGTCGGCCTCGGCATCGGCTACATCTCGCCCGTCTCCACCCTGATCAAGTGGTTCCCGGACCGGCCCGGCATGGCCACCGGCATCGCCATCATGGGCTTCGGCGGCGGCGCGCTCATCGCCTCGCCCTGGTCGGCGCAGATGCTCGAGTCGTTCGGATCCGACAGCGGCGGCATCGCGCTGGCGTTCCTCGTGCACGGCCTCTCGTACGCCGTCTTCATGTTGCTGGGTGTACTGCTGGTCCGGGTTCCGCGTCATGCCCCGGAGACCCGGGGAACCGCGCGACAAGCCCTCACCGGCCCGCAGGTCTCCGCGAACCAGGCCATCCGCACCCCGCAGTTCTGGCTCCTGTGGATCGTGCTCTGCATGAACGTCACCGCGGGCATCGGCATCCTGGAGAAGGCCGCGCCGATGATCACGGACTTCTTCGCGGACACCTCCACACCGGTCTCGGTGACCGCCGCGGCCGGCTTCGTCGCGCTGCTGTCCGCGGCGAACATGGCGGGCCGCATCGGCTGGTCGTCGACGTCCGACCTGATCGGCCGCAAGAACATCTACCGCGTCTACCTCGGCGTCGGCGCCCTGATGTACGCCCTCATCGCCCTGTTCGGCGACTCCTCCAAGCCGCTGTTCATCCTGTGCGCGCTGGTCATCCTCTCCTTCTACGGCGGCGGATTCGCGACCGTTCCGGCCTATCTGAAGGACCTGTTCGGCACCCACCAGGTCGGCGCGATCCACGGGCGGCTGCTCACCGCCTGGTCCACGGCCGGGGTCCTCGGCCCGCTGATCGTGAACTGGATCGCCGACCGGCAGGAGGAGGCGGGCAGGCACGGCGCGTCCCTGTACGGGCTGTCGTTCGTCATCATGATCGGGCTGCTCGTCGTCGGCTTCGTCGCCAACGAACTCGTCCGGCCCGTCCACCCGCGTCACCACGTCCCGGCACCGAAGGAGGCCGCGCATGTCCAGCCCCAGCAGTCAGAGTCCGCCTAGCCCGGACCGGCGGTGGCTCATCGCCTTCGCCTGGACGTGGGTGGGCATGCCACTCGCCTACGGGCTGTACGAACTGGTCCGCAAGGCGACGCAGCTGTTCACCGGCTGAGGGTGTCCGCCTGGGGGTTCGACGGCCTGCCGGGTGCCCGGGGCGCTGACGGAAGCTGACAACGCGGGCGCCCGTTTCCTGTCGCCTTGGCTGCCGTCGTACCCGCGAGTCACTGATCAGACTGGTGGATCCGCTACCCAAGGCAACGAGGGGGACCCGCCCACATGAACGGCTCGCGCATCGCCGCCGTCGGCCACTACCAGCCCGCCAAGGTGCTCACCAACGAGGACCTGGCGGGCCTGGTGGACACCAGTGACGAGTGGATCAGGAGCCGGGTGGGGATCCGTACCCGCCACATCGCGGGCCCCGACGAACCGGTCGACGAACTCGCGGCGCACGCCGCCGCCAAGGCCCTCGCGGGGGCCGGACTGGCCCCGGCCGACATCGACCTGGTGCTGGTCGCCACCTCCACCGCCGTCGACCGCTCGCCCAACACGGCCGCCCGGGTCGCGGCCCGCCTCGGCATCCCGCAGGCCGCCACCATGGACCTCAACGTCGTGTGCGCCGGCTTCACCCACGCCCTGGCCACCGCCGACCACGCCGTCCGCGCGGGGGGCGCGAGCCGGGTGCTGGTCATCGGCGCCGACAAGATGTCCGAGGTGACCGACTGGAGCGACCGCACCACGTGCGTGCTCGTCGGCGACGGGGCCGGAGCCGCGGTGGTCGAGGCCGCCGCCGAGCCCGCCATCGGGCCGGTGCTGTGGGGGTCCGTGCCCGAGATGGGCAACGCCGTGCGGATCGAGGGCACGCCGCCGCGCTTCGCCCAGGAGGGGCAGAGCGTCTACCGCTGGGCGACCACACAGCTGCCGCCCATCGCGCGCCGGGCGTGCGAGCGGGCCGGACTGGAGCCCGCGGACCTCGCCGGGGTCGTGCTGCACCAGGCGAACCTGCGCATCATCGAACCCCTCGCCGAGAAGATCGGCGCCGTGAACGCCGTCGTCGCGCGCGACGTCACCGAGTCCGGCAACACCTCGGCCGCGAGCATCCCGCTCGCCCTCTCCAAGCTGGTCGAGCGGGGCGAGGTCTCGACGGGTGACCCGGTCCTGCTGTTCGGGTTCGGCGGGAACCTCTCCTACGCCGGGCAGGTCGTCCGCTGCCCCTGACGTGTGACGCGGTCAACTCCCCGAAGCCCTGGCCCCTGTGAGCCGTAGACTGTAGACGAAAGACAATCGATACTGACTCTGCGGCGACACCGGATTCCGCCGCGCTGTGCAGGGCCCTGCCGAGGAGGGGGACCGCGATGCTGTCGACAGGCCTGCCCCAGGGGGCGGTACCCAAGCTGGAACGCCCGGGTCCGCTGCGCGACCGTGTGTACGAGGCACTGCTCGAACTCATCACCACCCGTGCGCTCCAGCCCGGCCAGCACCTCGTCGAGAGCGAACTCGCCGGACATCTCGGCGTCTCCCGGCAGCCGGTGCGCGAGGCGCTGCAGCGGCTCAACACCGAGGGGTGGGTCGATCTGCGGCCCGCCCAGGGCGCGTTCGTGCACGAGCCGACGGAGGAGGAGGCCGACCAGCTCCTCACGGTCCGTACGCTGCTGGAGGCCGAGGCGGCCCGGCTCGCGGCGGCGGGCGCCGACAGCGCGGGCATCGCCGCCCTGGAGGCGCTGTGCGCGGAGGGCGAGCAGGCCGTCGAGGCCGACGACGTGGACGGGGCCGTCGCCATGAACGCCCGCTTCCACGCCAAGATCATGGAGCTGGCGGGCAACGCCGTCCTCGCCGAACTGGCCGCCCAGGTCGACCGGCGCGTGCGCTGGTACTACACGCCGGTGGCCCGCCAGCGCGGCCACCAGTCCTGGATCGAACACCGCGAACTCATCGCGGCGGTCGCCGCCCGGGACGAGCAGCGGGCGACCCAGCTGATGCGTGAACACACCGAGCACACACGACGGTCGTACCACGCGCGCGCCCGCTCCTGAGGCCCTCACCGGGCGCGGGCCGCACCGGCGTCGGTGCGGCCCGCGCCCGTCAGCACCGCCTGGGTCTGTGTCGTCTGGCCCACCAGGGCGCCGCTCTCGTCGCGCAGGTCCGTCCGGACCGCGATGAAGGAGCGGCCCACGTGTACGGGGTGCGCCTCGGCGCGGACGGTGCCCGACCGCACGGCGCGGAAGAAGTTCGTCTTCGACTCGACCGTCGAGGTGCTCGCGCCCGGCGGCAGATTGAGGAACGCGCACACCGCGCCGGCCGTGTCGGACAGTGCCATCAGCGCGCCGCCGTGCAGGACGCCACCCACCGTGCACAACTCCGGGGCCCAGGCGAGCGCGGCCCCGACCCGGGCGGGGGCGGCCTCCTCCAGAGCGATGCCCAGCGCACCGGCGAAGGGCACCGCCCGCGACAGGTCTTCCAGGGCAGGGGCGTCGGACATACGGGACCTCCCGACAGGGCGACCAGGACGAGGGCCAGCCTGACCCGGGCCCGCACCCCCGGTCGATTACCTGCGAGGTAAGGACCGCACCCCTCGCCTTTGTCCTGTGAGTGGAAAAAGTGGGGGGCAATTCCTGCGCGACTTCTTCCCACCCTCGGCAGCCGCTGCTACGTTCCCTCCGAAAGCAAGCCACCGCTGTGGCGGAAAACCGGCGCGCACAGGCCGATCGAGGCGGGGAGGGGCTCGTGAGACGTATGACCGCACGACCCGGAAACGCCCATCAGGCCCGACTGCTCAAGCTGTTGCGCGACGGCGGCCCCCACTCCCGCGCCCAGCTGGGCGACCAGGTCGACCTGTCGCGGTCCAAGCTCGCCGTGGAGGTGGACCGGCTGCTGGAGACGGGGCTGGTCGTGGCCGACGGTCTCGCCGCCTCGCGCGGTGGCCGCCGCAGCCACAACATCCGGCTCAACCCCGAGCTCCGGTTCCTCGGCGTCGACATCGGCGCGACCTCGGTCGACGTCGCCGTCACCAACGCCGAGCTGGAGACCCTCGGGCACATCAACCACCCCATGGACGTGCGCGAGGGACCGGTCGCGGTCTTCGAGCAGGTCCTGGCCATGGCGGCGAAGCTGAGGGCCTCCGGGCTCGCGGAGGGGTTCGACGGCGCCGGCATCGGCGTCCCCGGGCCGGTCCGCTTCCCCGAGGGCATCCCGGTCGCGCCACCGATCATGCCCGGCTGGGACGGCTTCCCCGTGCGGGAGGCGCTCAGCCAGGAACTCGGCTGCCCGGTCATGGTCGACAACGACGTGAACCTGATGGCGATGGGGGAGCAGCACGCGGGCGTCGCCCGCACCGTCGCCGACTTCCTCTGCGTCAAGATCGGCACGGGCATCGGCTGCGGCATCGTCGTCGGCGGTGAGGTCTACCGCGGTACGACGGGCAGCGCCGGCGACATCGGGCACATCCAGGCCGTGCCCGACGGCCGTCCCTGCGCCTGCGGCAACCGGGGCTGCCTGGAGGCCCACTTCAGCGGGGCGGCCCTCGCCCGCGACGCCCTGGAGGCCGCCCAGCAGGGCCTCTCGGCCGAACTGGCCTCGCGGCTGGAGACGAACGGCGGCCTCACCGCCGTCGACGTCGCCGCCGCGGCCGCCGCGGGCGACGCCACCGCGCTGGAGCTGATCCGCCAGGGCGGCAACCGCACCGGCCAGGTCATCGCCGGCCTGGTCAGCTTCTTCAACCCGGGCCTGGTGGTGATCGGCGGCGGGGTGACCGGCCTCGGCCACACCCTGCTCGCCGCGATCCGCACCCAGGTCTACCGCCAGTCCCTGCCGCTCGCGACCGGCAACCTGCCCATCGTCCTGGGCGAACTCGGACCCGCCGCCGGCGTCACCGGCGCGGCCCGGCTCATCAGCGACCACCTGTTCTCACCCGCGTAAGCGCACGTTCAGTACGTCAGTACGCCAGCACCACGCTCTCGGTACCCAGCCCTGCTCTGCCCTGCCCTGAACCGGCCCGCACGCCCGCCAAGGGGACCTCATGGCACCAGAACCACCGCTGCTCAGCATGTCCGGCATCACCAAGTCGTTCCCCGGAGTCCGGGCCCTCGACGGCGTCGACCTCGACGTCGTGGCCGGCGAGGTGCACTGCCTGCTCGGCCAGAACGGCGCCGGCAAGTCGACCCTCATCAAGGTCCTGGCCGGTGCCCACCAGCCCGACACCGGCCGTCTGCGCTGGCGCGGCGAGGACGTCACCCTCCGCTCGCCGATCTCCGCCATGCGCCTCGGCATCGCGACCATCTACCAGGAACTCGACCTGGTGGAGCACCTGTCGGTCGCCGAGAACGTCCACCTCGGACACGAGCCGACCGCCGCCGGCTTCGTCGTCCGGGGCAAGGCGGCGAAGGAGTCGACGGCCGCCCTGCTCAAGCGGCTCGGCCACGCCGAGATCGACCCGGGCCGGCTCGTCGGCGAGCTGTCGGCGGCGCAGCAGCAGATCGTGTCGATGGCCCGGGCCCTCTCGCACGACGTGCGGCTCATCGTGATGGACGAGCCGTCCGCCGCCCTCGACCCGGACGAGGTCGACAACCTCTTCCGCATCGTCGGCGACCTGACCGCCGCCGGAGTCGCCGTCGTCTACATCTCGCACCGCCTGGAGGAGATCCGCCGCATCGGCGACCGGGTCACCGTGCTGAAGGACGGCCGGGCCGTGGCGAACGGGCTCCCGGCGAAGTCGACCCCGACCCGCGAGGTCGTCGCCCTGATGACCGGCCGCAACGTCGAGTACGTCTTCCCCGACCGGCCCGTCGCCCCGCCGTCCGGGGAGCCCGTGCTGAAGGTCCGAGGACTGTCCCGCCAGGGCGAGTTCGAGACGCTCGACCTGGAGGTGCGACCGGGTGAGATCGTCGGCCTCGCCGGACTCGTCGGCTCGGGCCGCTCCGAGATCCTGGAGACCGTCTACGGCGCACGGAAACCGACGACCGGTCAGGTGCTGGTCGACGGCGGGCCCTTGAAGCCCGGCAGCGTCCGGGCCGCCGTGAGGGCCGGGCTCGGGCTCGCCCCCGAGGAACGCAAGGCGCAGGCCCTGCTGATGCTGGAGTCCGTCACCCGCAACGTGTCGGTCTCCTCCATGTCCCGCTTCTCGCGCGGCGGCTGGATCGACCGGGGCGCCGAACTCGGTGCCGCCCGGGCCGCCACCCGCGAGCTGTCGCTCAGGCCCGACAACCCGTCGGTGCCGGTGCGCACCCTGTCCGGCGGCAACCAGCAGAAGGCCGTCCTCGCCCGCTGGCTGCTGCGCGGCTGCAAGGTGCTGCTGCTCGACGAACCCACCCGCGGCGTCGACGTGGGCGCCCGCGCCGAGCTCTACGCGGTCATCCGCCGCCTCGCCGACGAGGGCCTCGCGGTGCTGCTGGTCTCCAGCGAGGTGCCCGAGGTGCTCGGTCTCGCCGACCGCGTCCTGGTGCTGCGCGAGGGCCGGGTCGTCCACACGGCACCCGCGCGCGAACTCGACGAACACCGCGTACTCGACCTGGTCATGGAAGGAAGCCCGGCGTCATGACGCAGCCCGTCTCCCCGCCCCGGGACAGCAGCACCGACAAGGTGCCCCAGGCGCAGCCCCCGGCCTGGCGCGCGGTACTGGTCCGCGCCGACGTCCGCACCCTCTCCCTGCTCGGTGTGCTCGCCGCGCTGGTCCTCATCGGCGGCATCACCAAACCCGACGAGTTCCTCGACACCCGCAACCTGCAACTCGTCCTCACCCAGGCGTCCGTCATCGGCGTCGTCACCGTCGGCATGACCTTCGTCATCGTCTCCGGCGGCATCGACCTGTCGGTCGGCGCGATCGTCGCCCTCGCCTCGGTGTGGGCCACCACCGTCGCCACGCAGGAGTACGGCTTCGCCGGGATCCTCTTCACGGCGGTCGTCGTCGGAGTCGGCTGCGGCCTGGTCAACGGTGTGCTCATCGCCTACGGAGCGATGGTGCCGTTCATCGCCACCCTCGCCATGCTCGCCTCCGCCCGCGGCCTCGCCCTGCAGATCACCGACGGCAAGACGCAGATCGTCACCGTGCCGTCCGTGCTCGACCTGGGGGAGCGCGACGCCTACGTGCTCGGCGTCCCGCCGCTGGTCATGGTGTTCGCCGTCGTCACGGTCATCGGCTGGCTGGTCCTCAACCGCACCACCTTCGGCCGCCGCACCGTCGCCGTCGGCGGCAACCCGGAGGCCGCCCGGCTGGCCGGCATCGACGTCCGCCGCCAGCGGCTCTACCTCTACCTGCTGTCCGGGCTGTGCTGCGGCATCGCCGCCTTCCTGCTGATCGTCCTGTCCGGCTCCGGGCAGAACACCAACGGCAACCTCTACGAACTCGACGCCATCGCCGCCGCCATCATCGGCGGCACCCTCCTCACCGGCGGCCGCGGCACCATCACCGGCTCCGTCCTCGGCGTCCTGATCTTCACCACGATCACCAACATCTTCGCCCTGAACAACCTGCAGAGCGACGTCCAGCAGATCGCCAAGGGAGCGATCATCGTCGCCGCCGTGCTGGTCCAGCGCCGTACCGCGAGCACGACCTGAGGGTCGTACCGCTCCCGCCAAGCACGACCTGAGGAAAGGGTTTCCCCGCCATGCCAGAGATCACGAGCCGCAGAGGACTGCTCTTCGGGGCCGCCGCCGTCTCCGCGGGCGCCCTCATCACGGGGTGCACCAGCAACGAGCCGTCCGAGTCGAAGGACGAGCCGGCCGGGAACAACCAGCCGGCCGCCGACGACAAGCCCGGCAAGCAGGTCACCATCGGCTTCGCCGGACCGCAGGCCGACCACGGCTGGCTCAACGCCATCAACGACAACGCCAAGAGCCGCGCCGAGAAGTACTCCGACGTCACCCTGGAGATCACCGAGGGCTCCAACGACACCGCCCAGCAGATCGGCCAGATCGAGACCCTCATCAACAAGAAGGTCGACGTCCTGGTCGTACTCCCCGCCGACGGCAAGGCCCTCACCCAGGTCGGCCTGAAGGCGATGCGCGCGGGCATCCCGGTCGTCAACCTCGACCGGATCTTCAACACCCCGCAGGCCTACCGCTGCTGGATCGGCGGCGACAACTACGGCATGGGCCTCAACGCCGGGCACTACATCGGCGAGAAGCTCAAGGGGAAGGCGAACGCCCGCGTCATCGAACTCGCCGGCCTCGACAACCTGGAGCTCACCAAGCAGCGCACCCAGGGCTTCGACGACGCCCTGAAGAACTACCCCAACATCAAGAAGGTCGCCCGCCAGGCCGCCGAGTTCACCGTCGAGTCCGGGCAGGCCAAGATGGCCCAGCTGCTCCAGGCCCAGTCGAAGTTCGACGCGCTGTGGAACCACGACGACGACCAGGGCGTCGGCGCGCTGCGCGCCATCGAGCAGGCCGGGCGCGACGACTTCCTGATGGTCGGCGGCGCGGGCGCCCTGTCGGCCTTCCAGGCCATCAAGCAGGACGACGGCGTCCTCAAGGCGACGGTGCTCTACCCGCCGACCATGGCCGCCTCCGCGATCGACCTCGCCCGCGCCCTGGGGCAGGGCAAGGGCATCGGCGGCATGGCCGAGTTCGAGATCCCCGCCTCCATCACGCTCTACTCGGCCGTCGTCGACAAGACCAACGTCGACCAGTACATGCCCACCGGCTTCAAGTGATCCATCCCGCACCCCCCACGTGCGCCACCCCGACCAGGACGAGGAGGACACCCGTATGGGACAGCCGCAAGCGCCGTCAGATGGGACCGAGGCAGGCAAGCCACCCCTGCGCGTGGGGATGGTGGGCTACGCCTTCATGGGCGCCGCCCACTCCCAGGGCTGGCGCACCGCGGGCCGCGTCTTCGACCTGCCGCTGGACCCGGTGCAGGCCGTGATCTGCGGCCGGGACCGCTCCGCCGCCCAGGCGGCCGCCGACCGGCACGGCTGGGCGTCCGTCGAGACCGACTGGCGGACCCTCGTCGAACGCGACGACATCGACCTCGTCGACATCTGCACCCCCGGCGACAGCCACGCCGAGATCGCCCTCGCAGCCCTGGCCGCCGGCAAGCACGTGCTGTGCGAGAAGCCGCTCGCCAACACCGTCGAGGAGGCCACCTCGATGGCCCGGGCTGCCGAGGAGGCCTACGGGCGCGGGCAGGTGGCGATGGTCGGCTTCAACTACCGCCGGGTGCCGGCCACCGCCCAGGCCCGCCGGATGGTCGCCGAGGGCCGGCTGGGCAGGCTGCGGCACGTGCGCGTGACGTACCTCCAGGACTGGCTCGTGGACCCCGGGTTCCCGCTGACCTGGCGGCTGCGCAAGGAGCAGGCCGGCTCGGGCTCGCTCGGCGACCTGGGCGCGCACATCATCGACCTCGCGCAGTACCTCGTGGGGGAGCCGCTGGCCGGCGTCTCCGCGCTGACGGAGACCTTCGTCCGCGAGCGGCCGCTGCCCACCGGCGCCACCAGCGGCCTGTCCGCCGTCTCGGCCACCGGCACCGGCGAGGTCACCGTGGACGACGCGGCCCTGTTCACGGCCCGCTTCCCCTCCGGTGCCATCGCCTCCTTCGAGGCCACCCGCTACGCCACCGGCCGCAAGAACGCCCTGCGCATCGAACTCAACGGCGAGCGCGGCTCGCTCGCCTTCGACCTGGAGCGGCTCAACGAGCTGTCCTTCCACGACGGCACCCAGCCGGGCGCGGAAGCCGGCTTCCGCCGCATCCTCGTCACCGAACCCGACCACCCCTACCTGGAGGCCTGGTGGCCGCCGGGCCACGGCCTCGGCTACGAGCACACCTTCGTCCACCAGGCCCGCGACCTCGTCCACGCCATCGCCGAGGGCCGCCGCCCCGAACCCTCCTTCACGGACGGGCTCCAGGTGCAGCGCGTGCTCGCCGCCGTGGAGGAGAGCGCCGAGAAGAACTCCGTCTACACCCCGATCGCGGTCTGAGGAGGCCCCTTTCCATGCCGCGCACCTTCACGCTCTTCACCGGCCAGTGGGCGGACCTGCCGCTGGAGGAGGTCTGCCGCCTGGCCCGCGACTTCGGCTACGACGGCCTCGAACTCGCCTGCTGGGGCGACCACTTCGAGGTCGACAAGGCGCTGAGCGATCCCTCCTACGTGGACTCCAGGCACCAGCTCCTCGACAAGTACGGCCTGAAGTGCTGGGCGATCTCCAACCACCTGGTCGGCCAGGCCGTCTGCGACGCCATCATCGACGAACGCCACCAGGCGATCCTCCCCGGGGCGATCTGGGGCGACGGCGACCCCGAAGGGGTCCGGCAGCGGGCCGCCGAACGCATGAAGGACACCGCGCGGGCCGCGGCCGCCTTCGGCGTCGACACCGTCATCGGCTTCACCGGCTCCGCCATCTGGCACCTCGTCGCCATGTTCCCGCCCGCCCCCGACGCGATGATCGAACGCGGCTACCAGGACTTCGCCGACCGCTGGAACCCGATCCTCGACGTCTTCGACGCGGAGGGCGTGCGGTTCGCGCACGAGGTCCACCCCAGCGAGATCGCCTACGACTACTGGACGACCCAGCGGGCCCTCGAAGCCGTCGACCGGCGCCCCGCCTTCGGCCTCAACTTCGACCCCTCGCACTTCGTGTGGCAGGACCTCGACCCGGTCGGTTTCCTGTGGGACTTCCGCGACCGCATCTACCACGTCGACTGCAAGGAGGCCCGCAAGCGCCTCGACGGACGCAACGGCCGGCTCGGTTCCCACCTGCCCTGGGGCGACCCGCGGCGCGGCTGGGACTTCGTCTCCGCCGGGCACGGCGACGTCCCCTGGGAGGACGTCTTCCGGATGCTGCGCTCCATCGACTACCAGGGCCCCATCTCGGTCGAGTGGGAGGACGCCGGCATGGACCGGGTCCAGGGGGCGCCCGAGGCGCTGGCCCGCCTCAAGGCCTTCGACTTCGAGCCGCCCAGCGCGTCGTTCGACGCCGCGTTCAACAGCTGAACAGCGCGCCCGGCGCTGGTCGGGAGCGGGGACCGGCACCATCGCCGATCCCCCTTCCGACCTGCCCGGATCCCGCTTTGTCCTGGGGCGGGAGAAAGTTCCACCGAGTCGCTCTCAAGGGGTGTTCGCCCCGGACGGACCCGGTTACCTTCCTTGATGTGTTCAGGACACACACACCTCCGGGGTGACGGCGCACCCCGGCGCCCGCACCGCACGTCTTCGTACCCACCCGTACGGCCCACCCGTTCCCGGAGGGACTTCGTGCAGAGAACCAGCCTCAGAAGCACCCGCACCTCCAGACGCCCCAAACTGCGCACCACCGTCGCCCTGTTCACCGGCCTGCTCCTGGCCGTGGGCACCCCCGCCACCGTCGCGGGCGCCCACCCCGGTCACGCGGAGCACGACGAACCGGCGGCCGCCGAGGGCCAGTTCCAGCAGGTGCCGCTCGCCAAGGGCGAACCCGAGACGGGCGAGCCGATGTCGCTCGCCGTGCTCCCGGACCGCAGCGTCCTGCACACCTCGCGCGACGGCACGCTGCGCCTCACCGACCAGGGCGGCGTCACCAAGGTCGCCGGCAGGATCCCCGTCTACACCCACGACGAGGAAGGCCTCCAGGGCGTCGGCGTCGACCCGGACTTCAAGAACAACCGGGCGATCTACCTGTACTACGCCCCGCCGCTCGACACCCCGGTCGGCGACGCTCCGGAGACCGGCACCGCCGAGGACTTCAAGAAGTTCGACGGCGTCAACCGCCTCTCCCGCTTCACCCTGAACGCCAACGGCACGCTGAACCTGGCCAGCGAGAAGAAGGTCATCGACGTCGCGGCCTCCCGCGGCACCTGCTGCCACGTCGGCGGCGACATCGACTTCGACGCCGACGGCAACCTCTACCTGTCGACCGGCGACGACACCAACCCCTTCGCCTCCGACGGCTACACGCCGATCGACGACCGGCCGGGCCGCAACCCGGCCTTCGACGCCCGCCGCAGCTCCGCCAACACCAACGACCTGCGCGGCAAGATCCTGCGCATCAAGGTCGCCGCGGACGGCTCGTACACCATCCCGGAGGGCAACCTCTTCGCCCCGGGCACCGAGAAGACCCGCCCCGAGATCTACGCGATGGGCTTCCGCAACCCGTTCCGGATGAGCGTCGACGACAAGACCGGCATCGTCTACGTCGGCGACTACGGCCCCGACGCGGGCGCCGCCGACCCCAAGCGCGGCCCGGCGGGACAGGTCGAGTTCGCCAAGGTGACCAAGCCGGCCAACTTCGGCTGGCCCTTCTGCACCGGCGACAACGACCCCTACGTCGACTACGACTTCGCCACCAAGGAGTCCGGCGAGACGTTCGACTGCGCCGCCCCGAAGAACACCTCCCCGCACAACACGGGTCTGGTCGACCTGCCGCCCGCGCAGGCCGCCTGGATCCCGTACGACGGCGGCTCCCTGCCCGAGTTCGGCGACGGCTCCGAGTCCCCGATGGCCGGCCCGGTCTACCGCTACGACCCCGACCTCGACTCCAGCGTGAAGTTCCCCGAGGCCTACGACGGCGACTTCTTCGCCGGTGAGTTCGGCCGCCGCTGGATCAAGCGGATCGAGCAGAACGACGACGGCTCCGTCGCGAAGATCAACGACTTCCCGTGGACCGGCACCCAGATCATGGACATGGAGTTCGGCCCCGACGGCGCGCTCTACGTCCTCGACTACGGCGTCTCCTGGTTCCAGGGCGACGAGCACTCCGCCCTGTACCGGATCGAGAACGCCGAGGACGGCTTCTCGCCGATCGCCGAGGTGAGCGCCGACAAGACCTCCGGCGCGGCCGGCCTGAAGGTCAAGTTCACCGCCTCCGCCAAGGACGCCGACTCCACGAACCTCACCTACAGCTGGGACTTCGGCGACGGCACCAAGGGCGAGGGCCTCACCCCCACCCACCGGTACAAGAAGGTCGGCACCTACAGCGCCACCTTCACCGCCAAGGACCCCGAGGGCAACACCGGCAACGCCAGCCTCCGGATCGTCGTCGGCAACACCGAACCGAAGGTGACGATCGAGACCCCGGCCAACGGCACCCTGGCCGCCTTCGGCCGGCCCGTCCCGTTCAAGGTGAAGGTCACCGACCCCGAGGAGACGGTCGACTGCTCCAAGGTCAAGGTCACCTACAGCCTCGGCCACGACTCCCACGCCCACGAGCTGACCAGCGAGATGGGCTGCGAGGGCACCCTGAAGCCGCCGCCCGGTGACGGCGGCCACGACCCCAACGCCAACATCTACGGCGTGGTCGGCGCCAGCTACACCGACGGCGGAGCCAACGGCCAGGAGGAGCTGACCGGCACCGCCCGCACCGTCCTGCAGCCGCTGCACCGCCAGGGCGAGCACTTCACCACCCAGTCCGGCGTGTCCGTCATCGACAAGACCGGCGCCCACGGCGGCAAGACCGTCGGCGACATCGACGACGGCGACTGGATCTCCTTCACCCCCTACCGGTTCGACGGCCAGAAGAAGCTGACCGTACGGGCCTCCTCCGGCGGCGCGGGCGGCTTCGTCGAGCTGCGCACCGGCTCGCCCGAGGGACCGCTGCACGGCTCTGCGTACATCCCGCCGACCGGCGGCTGGGAGACCTTCCAGAACGTCGACGTGCCGCTGCGGTCGCTGCCGAAGAAGACCACCGACATCTACCTGGTCTTCAAGGGCGGCGAGGGCGCGCTGTTCGACGTGGACGACTTCGAGTTCTCCAAGGAGCCGTTCACGGGCGGCAAGAAGGTCCTGGTCTTCTCCAAGACCGCCGGCTTCCGCCACGACTCCATCCCGGCCGGCATCGCCGCGCTGAAGGAACTCGGCGGCCCCGCCGGCATCACGGTCGACGCCACCGAGGAAGCCCGGCAGTTCACCACCACCAACCTCGCCAAGTACGACGCGGTCGCCTTCCTGTCCACCACCGGCGATGTGCTCAACGCCGAGCAGCAGAAGGCGTTCGAGGACTACGTGGCGGGCGGCGGCGGGTACATGGGCATCCACGCGGCGGCCGACACCGAGTACGACTGGGAGTTCTACGGCGGCCTCGTCGGCGCCTACTTCCACTCGCACCCGGCCATCCAGAAGGCCACCGTCCGCGTCGAAGACCACGACCACCCGTCCACCGCACACCTGGGCGACGCCTGGGAGCGCACCGACGAGTGGTACAACTACCGCACCAACCCCCGCGAACAGGCCAAGGTCCTCGCCACCCTGGACGAGACCACCTACCAGGGCGGCACCATGAAGGGCGACCACCCCATCGCCTGGTGCCAGAGCTACGGCGGCGGCCGCTCCTTCTACACCGGCGGCGGCCACACCAAGGAGTCCTACGCCGACGAGGCCTTCCGCGCCCACCTGCTCGGCGGCCTGCAGTACGCCACCGGCCAGGTCAAGGCCGACTGCAAGCCGGGCAAGGACTACCGGAAGATCTTCAACGGCCGGACCCTGGACGGCTGGAAGCAGGCCGGCCCCGGCAGGTTCGTCGTCAAGGACGGCGTGATGGAGACCGAGGGCGGCATGGGCCTGCTCTGGTACCAGGCCAAGGAGCTGAAGTCGTACTCCCTCAAGCTCGACTGGAAGATGCAGGGCGACGACAACTCCGGGATCTTCGTGGGCTTCCCGGCCTCCGACGACCCCTGGTCCGCCGTCAACAAGGGCTACGAGATCCAGATCGACGCCACGGACGCGCCGGACCGCACCACGGGATCCGTCTACTCCTTCAAGTCGGCCAACATCAAGGCCCGTGACCAGGTTCTGCGGCCGCCCGGCCAGTGGAACTCCTACGAGATCAAGGTCCAGGGCGAACGCCTCCAGGTGTTCCTCAACGGAGTCAAGATCAACGACTTCACCAACAAGGACCCCGAGCGGAGCCTGACCGACGGCTACATCGGCCTGCAGAACCACGGCGCCGACGACCAGGTCTCCTTCCGCAACATCCAGCTCAAGGAACTGCCCGTCCAGGGCCAGTGAACGGCGGCGGGCGGGGGACGCCGGACCCCCGCCCGCCGTCTCCCCCCTCCCCCCCCCGGGTTCGCGCACGACCAGGAGGCTGCCCATGTCCGCGTCCCTTCCCCGACCGCGTGTGGGGGTGTGGCTGATCGGAGCCCGCGGCTCCGTCGCCACCACCGTCGTCACGGGGTGCGCCGCCGTCGCCGCGGGACTGCGTCCGCCCACCGGCATGGTGACCGAGACCCCCGCCTTCGCCGACAGCGGCCTGCCCGCCCTGTCCGACCTCGTCTTCGGCGGCCACGACACCGTCGACTGCCCCCTCCCCAAACGCGCCGAGACCCTGACCGCGGGTGGCGTCCTCCCCCCGGGCGTCGCCACCGCCGTCACCGCCGAACTCACCGCGGTCGACGAGGAGATCCGGCCCGGCGGCCCCACCCCGGGGGACACCAGGAGCGAGGCCGACCTCATCGCGGCCTTCACCCACGACATCCGCGACTTCACCCACCGCCACGCCTTGCAGCGGACCGTGGTGGTGAACGTCGCCTCCACCGAACCCGCCTCCCGGGGCCCCGGCGCCCCGCTCCCGGCCAGCACCCTGTACGCCCTGGCGGCCCTCCGCGCGGGCTGCCCCTACGTCAACTTCACTCCCTCCCAGGGCATGCACCACCCCGTCGCCGCCCGCGAGGCCCAGCACAGCGGCCTGCCCCACGCCGGCCGGGACGGCAAGACCGGGCAGACCCTGCTGCGGGCCGTGCTGGGCCCGATGTTCGCCCAGCGGGCACTCGACGTCCGGGCCTGGTCCGGCACGAACCTGCTCGGCGGCGGAGACGGCGCCGCCCTCGCCGACCCGGCCGCCGCGGCGGCGAAGAACGCCGGCAAGGAACGCGTCCTCGCCGACACCCTCGGCCATGTCCCCGAGGGCGAGGTCCACATCGACGACGTCCCCGCCCTCGGCGACTGGAAGACCGCCTGGGACCACATCGCCTTCGACGGCTTCCTCGGCACCCGCATGATCCTCCAGACCATCTGGCAGGGCTGCGACTCGGCCCTCGCCGCACCCCTGGTGCTCGACCTCGCCCGCCTCACCGCCCGCGCCCACGAGACGGGCCTGACCGGTCCGCTCGGCGCTCTCGGGTTCTACTTCAAGGACCCGGTGGGGGAGGGGCCCTCGGGCCTGTCCGAACAGTACGGGGCGCTGGTCCGGTTCGGGCGTGAGCTGGGACGGACGGCCGAGGCCGACCTCGGCACGGAGACGGGGAGCAGCGGTGGCGTGGGGGCGGGGAGCAGCCCCGGCCCGGGGGCGGAGGGCGGCCCGGGCGTGGAAGCGGGGGAGCGGGCCGACGCATCGGAGGACGTGCTGTGACGCTGCGCGAGAGGCCCGGCTCACGCCCCGACGGCTCACGCCCCGACGGCACCGTCACGGCGGCCGCCGGGGCCGCCGCCTGTGGGACGGACGGGCGAACGGTCACCGGCCACCCGCACCGCCGACGTGCCGGACGCGCCCGACGTGCCGGACGCGCCTGGGCGGAACTCCTGCGTCTGCCCGCCCTGTTCAGCGTCCCCGGCGACGCGTTGGCCGGCACGGCCGCGGCCGGTGGCGGTCCCGGCCCCCGCACCCTGCTCGCCATCGGTTCCTCCCTCTGCCTGTACGAGGCCGGCATGGCCCTCAACGACTGGGCGGACCGCGACGTCGACGCCGTCGAACGCCCGCACCGCCCCCTGCCCTCCGGCCGCATCCGCCCGTCCGCCGCGCTCACGGCCGCCGGCGCGCTCACCGCGGCCGGACTGGCCCTGGCCGCCCGCGCCGGACGGCCGGCCCTGACCGTGGCCGCACCCTTGGCCGCGACCGTCTGGGCCTACGACCTCGGTCTGAAGCACACCCCGGCCGGACCCGTGGCCATGGGCGCCGCCCGGGGCCTGGACCTGCTCCTCGGAGCCGCGGCCAGCACCGGCCGCACCAGCCGGGCCCTGCCTTCCGCCGCCCTCCTCGGCACCCACACCGTCGCCGTGACGACGGTCTCCCGGCAGGAGGCACGGGGCGGCTCCCCCCTGGCCCCGCTGGCGGCCCTCGCGACGACCGCCCTGCTGATCCGTCTGCTCACGCACCGGTCCGAGGGGCCGGCGACCGGACGTTCTCGGACCACCGGCCACGGGCCGACGGACCCCCGTCCCGCCAGGCACCAGCCCGGGCAGGCGTCCGCAGAGTTGCTCACCGCGGCGTGCGCGGCCGCCTACGCCGCGACCACCGCCCGCCCCTACGTCCACGCCACCCTGAACCCGTCACCTCCCCTCACCCAACGCGCCGTCGGCGCCGGCATCCGCGCCACGATCCCCCTCCAGGCCGCCCTCACCGCGCGCTCCCGGGGCACGGCCCGCGCACTCCTCATCGCCGCCCTCGCCCCGCTCGGAGCGAGGTTCGCGAAGAAGGTGAGCGTCACATGAGCCACGAAGTGCCGTCGGCGTCGGCCGACCTCGCGTCGGCCGCGTCGCCCGCCGGGCCCGACGCGCCGACCTCCCTCCGCTTCGGCTACGGCACCAACGGCCTCGCCGACCTCCGGCTCGACGACGCGCTCGCCCTCCTCGCCGACCTCGGTTACGACGGCGTCGGACTGACCCTCGACCACATGCACCTCGACCCGCTCGCCCCCGACCTCGCCGCCCGCACCCGCCGGGTCGCTCGGCGGCTGGACGCCCTCGGCCTGGGCGTCACCGTGGAGACCGGCGCCCGCTATGTGCTCGACCCGCGCCGCAAGCACGGCCCGTCCCTGCTCGACCCGGACGTCGATGACCGGGCCCGCCGCGTCGACCTCCTCGTACGGGCCGTCCGGGTCGCCGCCGACCTCGGTGCCCACGCGGTCCACTGCTTCAGCGGCATCGTCCCGGAGGGCACCGACACGGACACCGCGTGGCAGCGCCTCGCCGAGACCCTCACCCCCGTCCTGGACGCCGCCGGCTCCGCGGACATCCCCCTCGCCGTCGAACCGGAGCCGGGCCACCTCCTCGCCACCCTCGCCGACTTCCACCACCTCCGCCGCCTCCTCGGCGGCCCAGGGCCTCTCGGCCTCACCCTCGACATCGGCCACTGCCAGTGCCTCGAACCCCTTTCTCCCGCCGACTGCGTGCGAGACGCCGCCCCCTGGCTGCGGCACGTCCAGATCGAGGACATGCGGCGCGGCGTCCACGAGCACCTCCCCTTCGGCGACGGGGAGATCGACTTCCCGCCGGTCCTGGCGGCCCTCGCCGCCACCGGCTACCAGGGCCTGACCGTCGTCGAACTGCCCCGCCACTCCCACGCCGGCCCGCACTTCGCCGCCCACTCCCTCCCGTTCCTCCGTCACGCCGAGCGGACCGCGGCCACCGCGTCGCACCAGCCCGCTCCGGCCCTCCAGCAGGCCGCGCCACCCCACGGCGCTCCCTCGGCCACCTCTGAAGGGAGCAGCACCAGATGACCCACCCCCGCGCCACGCCGACGGCGAGAACCGAGAGCACCCAGGACACTCCCAGCGCCGGAACCGACACCGGCCGAACCACCCCTGACACGACCCTCCGCCCTCTCCCCACGCTCACCGACCTCCGTCACCACCTCAGCACCCACCTCGATCCGGCCGCCCGCGCCTGGCTGGAGCACGCCCTCGACGAGGCCGCCGCGCACCCCGGCCTCCACGGGCCCATCTCCGTGTGGGAACTGCGCCTCGCCGAGGCCGGCCGCCGCTGCGGCGCCGCCCACGCCGACGCCGCCCGGGTGCTCATCCTCGACGCGGCCCGCGCCGGCACCGACGCCCTGACCCGGGTCTACTTCCAGGGCACCGCCGACGAGCGCCGGGCCGTCCTGCACGCCCTGCCCCACCTCGTCCCCGGCCCCGACGCGCTCCCGCTCGTCGAGGACGCCCTGCGCACCAACGACACCCGGCTCCTCACCGCCGCCGTCGGCCCCTACGCCGCCCGGCACCTGGCCCCCCACGCATGGCGCCACGCCGTGCTGAAGTGCCTGTTCACCGGTGTCCCCGTCGACCACGTGGCGGACCTGCCCGGCCGCGCCCGCGGCGATGTCGAACTCGCCCGCATGCTGGGCGACTACGCCGCCGAACGCACCGCCGCCGGCCGCCCCGTCCCCGAGGACCTGCACCGCGTCCTGGACCTGACCGAGTCCGTGAACCCGGCCCCCGGCACGGACCACCCCCACGGCAAGGAGTCCTGATGCGCATCTTCGACCCCCACATCCACATGACGTCCCGCACCACCGACGACTACGAGGCCATGTACGCCGCCGGGGTCCGCGCCGTCGTCGAGCCCTCCTTCTGGCTCGGTCAGCCGCGCACCTCGCCCGCGTCCTTCCGCGACTACTTCGACTCCCTCCTCGGCTGGGAGCCCTTCCGCGCGGCCCAGCACGGCATCGCCCACCACTGCACGATCGCCCTCAACCCCAAGGAGGCGAACGACCCGCGCTGCGTGCCCGTCCTCGACGAACTGCCCCGGTATCTCGTCAAGGACAACGTCGTGGCGGTGGGCGAGATCGGCTACGACTCCATGACCCCCGCCGAGGACACCGCCCTCGCCGCGCAGCTCCAGCTGGCCGCGGACCACGGCCTGCCCGCGCTCGTGCACACCCCGCACCGCGACAAGCTCGCCGGCCTGCGCCGCACCCTGGACGTCGTCCGGGAGTCCGCCCTGCCCGTGGAACGCGTCCTGGTCGACCACCTGAACGAGACCACCGTCAAGGAGGCCCGGGACAGCGGCTGCTGGCTGGGCTTCTCCGTCTATCCGGACACCAAGATGGACGAGGAGCGGATGGTCGCGATCCTGCGCGCCTACGGACCCGAGCAGGTCCTGGTCAACTCCGCCGCGGACTGGGGGAAGAGCGACCCCCTCAAGACCCGCAAGGTCGGCGACCTGATGCTCGCCGAGGGCTTCGACGAGGACACGGTCGACCTGGTGCTGTGGCGCAACCCGGTCGCCTTCTACGGCCTCAGCGGCCGTCTCCACCTGGACGTCACCGGCACGGAGGCCACCCACGAGGGCAACTCCATCCTGCGGGGCGCCCCGAAGGACCCGCAGGAGCCGGACGCCGGCCCCGACGTGCCGGTCCGCGTCCCCGCCGCGGAGGCGTGAGCCATGCGCTTCCGCCACCCCGACGGCTCCACCGTCCACCTCGCCTACTGCACCAACGTCCACCCCGCCGAAACCCTTGAAGGGGTCCTCGCCCAGCTCCGCGACCACTGCGAACCCGTCCGCCGCCGCCTGGGACGCGACCGGCTGGGCATCGGGCTGTGGCTCGCCAAGGACGCGGCCCACGCCCTCGTCACCGACCCCTCCGCGCTGCGCGGCCTGCGCACCGAGCTGGACCGGCGCGGCCTCGAGGTCGTCACCCTCAACGGATTCCCCTACGAGGGCTTCGGTGCCGAGGAGGTCAAGTACCGCGTCTACAAGCCCGACTGGGCCGACCCGGAACGCCTCGACCACACCACAGCCCTGGCCCGCGTCCTCGCCGGACTCCTCCCCGACGACGTCACCGAAGGCACCATCTCCACCCTGCCCCTGGCCTGGCGCACCGCCTACGACGACCAGCGAGCCGAGGCCGCCCGGGCCGCCCTGCGCACCCTCGCCGAACGCCTCGACGCCATCGAGGAGCTGACCGGCCGCTCCCTGAGCGTCGGCCTGGAACCGGAACCCGGCTGCGTCGTCGAGACCACCCGAGACGCCATCGCCCCGCTCACCGCGATCGGCCACGACCGCATCGGCGTCTGTGTCGACACCTGCCATCTCGCCACCTCCTTCGAAGACCCGCACACCGCCCTGGACGCGCTCACCGACGCCCGCGTCCCCGTCGTCAAATCCCAGCTCTCCGCCGCCCTGCACGCCGAACACCCCCATCTGCCGGAGGTCCGCGAGGCCCTCGCCGCCTTCGCCGAACCCCGCTTCCTGCACCAGACCCGTACCTCGACCGCCGCCGGGCTGCGCGCCACCGACGACCTCGACGAGGCCCTCGCCGGCCACGCCCTGCCCGACGCCTCCCCCTGGCGCGCCCACTTCCACGTCCCCCTGCACGCGGCCCCCGCCGCACCCCTGACCTCCACCCTCCCGGTCCTGAAAGCCGCACTGACCCGGCTGGTCGGCGGCCCGGCCCCGCTCACCCGCCACCTGGAGGTCGAGACCTACACCTGGCAGGCCCTCCCGCCCGAGCTGCGCCCCAAGGGCCGCGCCCAGCTCGCCGAGGGCATCGCCGCCGAGCTCACCCTCGCCCGCGACCTGCTGACGGACCTCGGCCTGAAGGAGCTGCCATGAGCACCCATGAGCACCCGGATCCGGCCACCGCGGACCGCGAGCGCCCCACCCCGCTCCTCGTCCTGGACGTCGTCGGCCTCACCCCGCGTCTCCTCGACCACATGCCCCACCTCAAGGCGCTCGGCCAGTCCGGCTCCCGCGCCCCACTGGGCACGGTCCTGCCCGCCGTCACCTGCGCCGCCCAGTCCACGTTCCTCACCGGCACCCTGCCCTCGGAGCACGGCATCGTCGGCAACGGCTGGTACTTCCGCGAACTCGGCGACGTCCTCCTGTGGCGCCAGCACAACGGGCTCGTGGCCGGCGACAAGCTCTGGGACGCCGCCCGCCGCGCCCACCCCGGCTACACCGTGGCGAACATCTGCTGGTGGTACGCCATGGGCGCCGACACCGACATCACCGTCACCCCCCGTCCGATCTACTACGCCGACGGCCGCAAGGAACCCGACTGCTACACCAGGCCGCCCGCACTGCACGACGAACTCACCGAGAAGCTCGGCACCTTCCCCCTGTTCCACTTCTGGGGCCCCGGAGCGGACCTCGTCTCCAGCCGGTGGATCATCGACGCGACCCGCCACGTCATCCGCACACGCCACCCCGACCTGACCCTCTGCTACCTCCCTCATCTCGACTACGACCTGCAGCGCTTCGGCCCCGACGACCCGCGCTCCCTGAAGGCGGCCGCCGATCTCGACAGCGCCCTGGCACCGCTCCTGGACGACGCCCGGGCCGAGGGACGCACGGTCGTCGCGCTGTCCGAGTACGGCATCACCCGCGTGAACCGGCCCGTCGACATCAACCGCGCCCTGCGCCGCGCCGGCCTGCTGGAGGTGCACACCCAGGACGGCATGGAGTACCTCGACCCGATGGCGTCCCGTGCCTTCGCGGTGGCCGACCACCAGATCGCCCACGTGTATGTGCGCCGCCCCGAGGACCTCGACGCCACCCGGGCCGCCCTCGACGGCCTGCCCGGCATCGAGCAACTCCTCGACGACGAGGGCAAGAAGACCCATCACCTCGACCATCCGCGCGCGGGCGAACTCGTCGCCGTGGCGGAACCCGACGCCTGGTTCACGTACTACTACTGGCTCGACGACGCCCGCGCGCCCGACTTCGCGCGACTCGTCGAGATCCACCGCAAACCCGGCTACGACCCGGTCGAACTCTTCATGGATCCCCTCGACCCCTACGTCAAGGTCAAGGCGGCCACCGCTCTGGCGCGCAAGAAACTCGGCCTGCGCTACCGCATGGCGGTCGTGCCCCTGGACCCCTCACCTATTCGGGGCAGCCATGGCCGCCTCCCGCAGAGCGACGACGACGGCCCGCTCCTCATCTGCTCCACCCCCCGCGCTGTCGGCGACCGCGTCGCGGCCACCGATGTGAAGTCACTGCTGCTCCGACTCGCCGGTCTCGGCTGAGGCCGTAGCCCTCAGTCCCGACTGGTCACAAGTGAAGCACTCACCACTGACAACGCCCCGCGATCACGAGGAGTTCCACGCATGAGCCGCTTCTCCCAGCCCGACCCCGAACTCGCCCACCGCCTCAGCAGACGCGGCATGCTCGGCGTGGCCGCGGGCGCCACCGCCGCCGCCCTGCTCGGCGCCGCGGCCCCGGCGACGGCCGCCGCCGGCAACGCGACAGCCGCCAACGGCAACGCTGCGGCCGCCACCGGCACGGCCTCCGGCGCCAAGGGCCGCGGCCGGCCCGTCCTGCCGCCCGGCCGCCTCGGCATCCAGCTCTACACCCTGCGCGACAAGGTCTCCACCCTCGGCTTCGGCCCCGTCTTCGCCGAACTGGAGAAGTACGGCTACGACGAGGTCGAGTTCGCCGGCTACACCCAGGGCTCGGCCGGTCCCATCACCCTCGCCCAGCTCAGGCGACTGGCCCGCAGCCACGGCCTGAACCCGATCGGCAGCCACGTCGGCTACTACTCCAGCGACCCGAACGCCTACACCTTCGCCCAGAACCTCACCAAGGTCCTCGACGACGCCCAGGCCCTCGGCCTCAAGCACATCGGCACGGCCGCCGGCCCGTTCCGCTACGGCTCGACCGTCGACGCCTGGAAGCGCGCCGCCGAGGACTTCAACACCTACGGCGCGGCCGCGAGGGCCCGGGGCATGAAGTTCTACCAGCACAACCACTCCGAGGAGTTCTCCTTCGCCACCGACAACCCCAAGGTCCGCCTCTACGACGTCCTGCTCAAGGAGACCGACCCCGACCTCGTCTTCCTGGAGATGGACATCTACTGGGCGTATGTCGGCCAGTTCCGGTTCTCCAAGCGCCCCGACGGCACACCCGCACCCTTCGAACCGCTCGACTACGTCCTGCGGCAGCCCGACCGCTACCCGCTGTTCCACGTGAAGGACGGCGAGAGCGACCCGTCGAACCCGTACGGCTACCGCATGGTCGACGTCGGCGACGGGGACATCGACTACCAGCGGTTCATCTCCGCCGTCACCCGGCTGCGCGGCCACCGCCTGGCCCACCACTGGCAGGCCGAGCACGACAACCCGGCCGAGTCCTTCACCTTCGCGCGCCGCTCCAGCGCACACCTGCACTCGCTGCGGGAGAAGTGCTGAGCGCCGTTCGGGCATGAGGAGGCCCCTCCCCGGCCGGGGAGGGGCCTCCTCATGTGGGGGGAAGGGTCAGCCCACGGGCCGCGCCTCGGCGCGTCCCGGCTGGCGCAGGAGCAGCGCGACCGCCGCCGCGAGCATCGACACGCCCCCGGCGAGCGCGTACGCGCCGTTGTAGCCCCAGGCCGCGACCACCATGGAGCCCAGTCCGCCGCCGAACAGGCCGCTGATCAGCTTGCCGCTGTAGACCAGCCCGTAGTTGCTGGCGTTGTAGTTCTCCCCGAAGTAGTCCGGCGTGAGCGCCGCGAACAGCGGGTAGAACGCGCCGCCGCCGAAGCCGGAGAGGAACGCGAAGAACAGGAACAGCCACTCGCTCCTCAGGTCGCCCGCCCAGATCACGCCGAACTGGGCGAGCCCCAGCACGACGATGACGAACACCAGGGTCGACTTGCGGCCCCACCGGTCGGACAGCCAGCCCACGACCCCGCGGCCGATGCCGTTGACGACCGCCATCACCCCCATGGACGACGCCGCCACCAGCGGGCCGAAGCCCACGTCCTTGGCGAAGTCGACCTGGAACGAGATGCCGAAGATCGACACGCCCGCGGTCATCACCACCGAGATCCACATCAGGGGCAGCATCCCGCTCCTGATGGCCTCCTTCGGGGTGAACTGCCGTACCGCCGGAGCGTTCTTGGCGAGGCTCGTGGCGTTCTTGCGGTCGCCGGAGAAGGCCAGCGGGTCGATCTCGGCCGGCCACCAGTTCTTCGGCGGGTCCTTGAAGAAGAACGCGCAGGCCAGCACCACGATCATGATGTAGCAGCCGATGAGGTCCAGGACGCGGTGGTAGTTCGCCGTGTCGAAGCCGTAGTTGAAGATGAAGATGAACGGCAGCGACCCGTACGCGAACCCGCCGTTGACGAAGCCCGTGCGGGCACCCCGTCGCTCCGGGAACCACTTGCCGACCATGTTGATGCAGGTGGCGTAGACGAGCCCGGCGCCGATCCCGCCGACCACGCCGAAGCCGAGGATCGCCAGCAGGACGTTGCTCAGGTGCGACAGGGCGAGGAACCCCAGCAGGCACATGACGGACCCGATGTACATGGCCGTACGGGCGGTCAGGACGCCCTTCTCCCGCAGCCAGCCCGCGGGGAAGGCGATGCCGGCCTGGAAGAACACCCAGACGCTGAGGATCCAGAAGGTGTTGCTCTGCGTCCAGCCGTGCGCGTGGGACAGGGTGTCCTCCGCGGAGCCGTACGCGTACTCGAACACGCTGATGGCCATCATGGCGAGCCACGGCAGGTACACCATGAGCTTGCGGGAGTGGCCGAGGATGTCCCGGTCGGTCTCGCCGACGCGGTAGACGCGGCCGTGGGTGTCGGTGACTTCGCGGTAGGGACGGTGTGCGGCGTCGGAGGATGTGGGGGAGTCGCTTGCTGCGTACGGATCTGCCGTCATGTCAGGCCGTGTCCTCGCCGAGCGGTTGCGGGTTGGGAGCGATGCGGTGCTTGTCCTTGTCGCGTCCCGGCGGGGTCAGGAACAGCGCCACACATCCGGCGAAGAGGGAGATGGAGCCGGCCAGGATGAAGGCACCGGAGTGCCCCCAGGCGCCGACGACCACGGCTCCCATGCCGGCGCCGAGGCCGGAGACGAGCTTGGCGCTGTAGACCATGCCGTAGTTGGACGCGTTGTTGTTCTCACCGAAGTAGTCGGCGGTGAGCGCGGCGAACATCGGGAAGATGGCGCCGCCGCCGAAGCCGGAGATGGAGGAGAAGACAAGGAACAGCGGGAGGTTCTCGGCGTTCGCCGACCAGAGGATGCCGTACTGGGACAGGCCGAGGATGACGCACACCACCAGCAGGCACCGCTTGCGGCCGTACAGGTCGGAGAGCCAGCCGATGACACCGCGGCCGGTGCCGTTGACGATCGCCTTCAGGGACATGGCCGTGGCGACGATCCCGCCCGCGAACCCGGCCTCCTCGCCGATCTCCACCTGGAAGGCGATGCCGAAGATGTTCACCCCGGACGTACAGGCCAGGCAGAACCACATCAGGGCCACCCGGCCGGTCTTCCAGGCCTCCTTGGGGGAGTACTGGCGCACCGCCGGCGGGTTCATGCGCAGCGAGCGGGCCGCGCGCGGGTCCTTCGGCGGGTTGAGCGGGTCGATGTCCGCGGGCCACCAGTTCTTCGGCGGGTCCTTGAAGAAGTAGCCGGAGAAGGCGACGATCCCGGCCAGGAACACACCCACCGAGACCAGTACCCAGCGGAAGTTGGTGAGGTCCATGTAGCCGTTGAAGAGGAACACGAAGGGCACCGAGCCATAGGCGAAACCGCCGTTGACGAAGCCGGTCTTGCCGCCCTTGCGCTCCGGATACCACTTGCCGACCATGTTGACGCAGGTGGCGTACACCATGCCCGCGCCCATGCCGCTGAACATGCTGAAGCCGATGTAGGCGAAGACGACGTGCGGTGCGAAGGCCAGCGACAGGTAGCCCATGAGGGTGCCCGCCGCGCCGCACATCATGGCCCAGCGGGCCGGGAGTTTTCCGCTCTCTCGCAACTTGCCCGCGGGGAAGGCCACCGCGGCCTGGAAGAAGACCCAGACGGTCATCATCCAGAAGATGTGCATGCTGTTCCAGCTGTGCGCCGTGTGCAGGGTCTCCTCGGCGGACGCGAACGCGTACTCGGCGGAGGAGATGCCCATCATGCCGATCCAGGGCAGGATCACCATCCACTTGCGCTTGCGCCCCATGATGTCGATGTCGGTCTCACCGAGACGGTAGACGCGACCGTTCGCGTCGGTGACCTCCCGGTAGGGAACCGTGGTGGGCAGATCGGTCGTTGTCATGTCGTGTCGCACCCCTTGCGTCGAAAGATCTGGCCAGCGCCCCCTGTCCCATGCCTTTCGTGCGCGTGCGAGTCCCGGGGCCGGCCGACGCGCACCGTCGGCCGGCCCCCCGCTGCCTCACCTCATGTACCGCCCCCCAGCAGACCCGCCTCCCGCGCCCAGCGGTACTTCGCGCCGAGCACGGCCACCGGCTTCTCCGTCGTGTACGGATACGCCACGACCCCGCGCTCGAAGAGGTACTGGCAGGCCTCCTCGACCTCCACGTCCCCGGCGAGCGACGCCACCACGGGCTTCTCGATCCCCCGCTCCCGGAACTCGGCCACCACGCGCGCGGTGAGCTCCGCGAAGACCATGGGAGGAGTGACGATGGTGTGCCAGTAGCCCAGGACCAGCGCGTGGATGCGCGGGTCCTCGAGACCCAGCCGGATCGTCGCCTCGTACGTCGACGGCGGCTCGCCCCCGGTGATGTCCACCGGGTTGCCCGCCGCCCCGAAGGGCGGGATGAACTTCCGGAATGCCTCGTCGAGGTCGGGCGGGATCTCCATCAGGGACAGGCCGTTGTCCGTCACCGCGTCGGAGAGCAGCACCCCGCTGCCGCCGGCACCCGTGATGATCACGACGTTGTCGCCCTGGGGCGCCGGCAGCACGGGCAACGCGCGCGCGTACTCCAGCATGTCGTTCAGCCCCGGCGCCCGGATGACACCGGCCTGGCGGAGGATGTCGTCGTAGACCGCGTCGTCACCGGCCAGGGCGCCGGTGTGCGAGCCGGCCGCCTTCGCTCCCGCCGCCGTACGGCCCGCCTTCAGCACGATCACCGGCTTCTTCGGCACGGTCGCCCGCGCGGCCTCCACGAAGGCGCGCCCGTCCTTGAGGTCCTCCAGGTGCATCGCGATGCACTGGGTGTTCGGGTCCTCCCCGAACCAGGTCAGCAGGTCGTCCTCGTCCAGGTCCGACTTGTTGCCGAGCCCGACGATCGCCGACACGCCCGTCTTGGTGGTGCGCGCGAAGCCCAGGATGGCCATCCCGATGCCACCGGACTGCGAGGTCAGCGCGACCCCGCCCTTGACGTCGTACGGCGTGCAGAACGTGGCGCACAGGTCCTGCCAGGTGGAGTAGTAGCCGTAGATGTTCGGCCCCAGCAACCGGATGCCGTGCCGCTCGGCGATCGCCACGATCTCCGCCTGGAGTTCGTGCTCGCCGGTCTCCGCGAACCCGGAGGGGATCAGCACGGCGTTCGGGATGCCCTTGCGTCCCACCTCCTCCAAGGCCGAGGCCACGAACTTGGCGGGGATCGCGAAGACCGCCACATCCACCTCACCGGGAACGTCGGTGACACTCTTGTACGCCTTGCGGCCCAGAATGTCATCGGCTTTGGGATTCACCGGATGGATGTCGCCCGCGAACCCTCCGTCGACGAGGTTGCGCATCACGGAGTTGCCGATCTTGCCCTGTTCGTTGGAGGCGCCGATCACGGCGACCGCGCGCGGCTGCATCAGCCGGCGCATCGAGGCGAGGATCTCGTCGCGGGAGTACTTCCGGCGCGGCGCGGGCTGCGACTCGGCGAGGATGACCCGGATGTCGGCCGCGACGGCCCCCTCCGCCGTCGCGATCACCGGGTTGAGGTCCACCTCGGCGATCTCCGGGAAGTCCGCGACGAGTTCGGACACGCGCCGGATCTGCTCGGCGACGGCCCACCGGTCCACGCCCGCCTGGCCGCGCACCCCGCGCAGGATCTCCGCCGACCGGATCGAGTCGAGCATCGACAGCGCCTCGTCGGCGTCGACCGGCGCGAGCCGGAAGGTGACGTCCTTGAGGACCTCGACGAGCACGCCGCCGAGCCCGAAGGCGACCACCTTCCCGAACGTCGGGTCCGTGACCGCTCCGACGATGACCTCCTGCCCCTTCGGCAGCAGCTCCTGCACCTGCACACCCGAGATGCGGGCGTTCGCGTCGTACGCACGCGCGTTGTCGATGATGGTGTGGAAGGCGGCCCGGACGTCCGCGGCGCCCTCGACGCCGACGATCACCCCGCCCGCGTCGGTCTTGTGCAGGATGTCCGGCGAGACGATCTTCATGACGACGGGCCCGCCGAAGCGCGCGGCGAACGCCACGGCCTCCTCGACGTCGGTCGCCAGCTCCTCGCCCGGTACGGCGATCCCGTACGCGTCGGCGATCACCTTGCCCTCGGGCGCGGTCAGCGCGGTCCGCCCCTCGGCCCGCACGGATTCCAGCAGGGACCGCACCCGCAGGACCCGGTCTTCGGCCATCACGTCAGATCACTCCGTTCGACTTGAGCAGGCGCACTTCCTCGTCGCCGAGGCCGAGTTCGCCGACGTAGACCTCTTCGTTGTGCTCGCCGAGCAGGGGTGAACTGGTCACCTCCACGGGCGAGTCGGACAGCTTGAGCGGGCTGCCGACGGTCACGAACTCGCCCCGCTCGGGGTGCGGCACGGTGACGACCATCTCGTTGGCGACCAGCGACCGGTCCTCGATGATCTCCTTGGTGGACAGGATCGGCCCGCACGGGATGTTGTGCGCGTTGAGCCGCTCCAGCACCTCCCACTTGGGCAGCGTCGAGGACCACTCCTCGATCAGCTGGAACATCTTGTTGAGCTTGGGCAGCCGGGCCTCGGGCGTCGCCCATTCGGGGTCGTCGGCCAGCTCGGGCCGGCCGATGAGCTCGCTGATCGGCCGCCAGCCGACGGGCTGCACGATGACGTACACGTAGTCGTTCGGGCCGCCCGGCGCGCACTTGACCGCCCAGCCGGGCTGCCCGCCGCCGGACGCGTTCCCGGACCTGGGAACCTCGTCGCCGAAGTCCTCGTTGGGATATTCAGCGAGCGGCCCGTGTGCCAGACGCTGCTGGTCCCGCAGCTTCACCCGGCACAGGTTCAGTACAGCGTGCTGCATGGCCACGTTGACCCGCTGCCCGCGACCGGTGCGCTCCCGTTGGTAGAGCGCGGCGAGGATGCCCGCCACGGCGTGCACACCCGTCCCCGAGTCCCCGATCTGGGCCCCAGTCGCCAGCGGCGGCCCGTCCTCGAAACCGGTGGTCGCCATCGACCCGCCCATGGCCTGCGCGACGACCTCGTACGCCTTGAAGTTGGTGTACGGGCCCTCGCCGAACCCCTTGATGGAGGCATAGACGATACGCGGATTGATCTCCTGGATGCGGTCCCAGGTGAAGCCCATCCGGTCGACCGCGCCCGGCCCGAAGTTCTCGACCATGACGTCGGAGCGCCGGATCAGCTCGGTGAGGATCTCCTTGCCGCGCTCGGTCTTGGTGTTGAGGGTGATGCTCCGCTTGTTGCAGTTGAGCATCGTGAAGTAGAGGGAGTCGACGTCCGGCAGGTCACGCAGCTGCTTGCGCGTGATGTCGCCGGTCGGCGCCTCCAGCTTGACGACGTCCGCGCCGAGCCAGGCGAGCAGCTGGGTCGCGGAGGGCCCGGACTGGACATGGGTCATGTCCAGGACGCGGATGCCTTCGAGGGCCTTGGTTCCTGTCATCGGGGGCACCTCACTTGTACATGGTCTGGTTCATGGTTCCGGGGGCGTACGCGTCGGGATCGACCCAGACGTTGATCAGCGACGGCTTGCCCGACTCGCGGGCGCGCCTCAGGGCCGGGCCGATGTCGGCGGGGTCGCGGACCTCCTCGCCGTAACCGCCGAGCATCTGGGCGAACTTGTCGTAGTGGACGTCGCCGAGGGTGTTGCCGATCCGTTCGCGGTCCTTGCCGTACTTGGCGGCCTGGCCGTAGCGGATCTGGTTCATGGAGGAGTTGTTGCCGACGATGCCGACGAAGGGGAGGTCGTAGCGGACGAGCGTCTCGAAGTCCCAGCCGGTCAGGGAGAACGCGCCGTCGCCGAAGAGCGCGACGACCTCCTTGTCGGGCCGCGCCTGCTTGGCCGCGAGCACGAAGGGGACACCGACGCCGAGCGTGCCGAGCGGACCCGGGTCCATCCAGTGCCCCGGGGACTTGGGCTGCACGACCTGCCCGGAGAAGGTGACGATGTCGCCGCCGTCGCCGATGTAGATCGAGTCCTCGGTGAGGAAGTCGTTGATCTCGCTGACCAGGCGGTAGGGGTGGATGGGTGAGGCGTCCGACTTCAGGCTGGGCAGCCGCTTCTCCAGGGCGGTCTGCTCGGCCGCCCGCAGCTCGTCCAGCCACTCCTTGCGCTTCGACGCCCCGCCGTTGACGCGCCCGGAGGCCGCCTCGGTCACCGACTTCAGCACGAGTCCGGCGTCGCCGACGATGCCGAGGTCGATGTCGCGGTTCTTGCCGACCGTGCGGTAGTCGAGGTCGATCTGCACGACGGTCGCGTCCTGCGACAGCCGCTTGCCGTAGCCCATGCGGAAGTCGAAGGGCGTGCCGACGATGACGATGACGTCGGCGTTGGAGAAGGCGTACCGGCGCGACAGCTGGAAGTGGTGCGGGTCGCCGGGCGGGAGGGTGCCGCGGCCGGCGCCGTTCATGTACGCCGGGATGTTCAGCGTGCGCACCAGCTCGATGGCCGATTCGGTGCCCCGGGTCGTCCAGACCTGGCTGCCGAGCAGGATGGCCGGTTTCTCGGCGTGCACCAGCAGGTCGGCGAGCTTCTCGATCGCTTCGGGATCGCCGGCCGAACGGGTCGAGGCGCGGTAGGCACCGGCCTGCGGCACGCGCGCCTTCCCGGCCGGCACCTTGGCGTCGAGCACGTCGCGCGGGATCTCCAGGAAGGAGGGTCCGGGCGCGCCGTGGAAGCACTCGCGGAACGCCATGGACACCATGTCCGCCGCGCGCGCCGTGTCCGGCACGGTCGCCGCGAACTTGGTGATGGGGTTCATCATGTCCACGTGCGGCAGGTCCTGCAGGGATCCCATCTTGTGCTGGGTGAGGGCCCCCTGGCCGCCGATCAGCAGCATGGGGGACTCCGCGCGGAAGGCGTTGGCGACACCGGTGACGGCGTCGGTCGTCCCGGGGCCCGCGGTGACCACCGCGCAGCCGGGCTTGCCGGTGATGCGGGCGTAACCGTCCGCGGCGTGGGCGGCGACCTGCTCGTGGCGTACGTCGACGACCTCGATGCCCTCGTCGACGCAGCCGTCGTAGATGTCGATGATGTGGCCGCCGCACAGCGTGTAGATGCGCTCGACCCCCTCGGCCTTGAGCGCCTTGGCTACGAGATGACCACCGGAGATCACGTCCTGGGTGTCGTCGGGCATGGCGAAGTCCTGTCCCTTCGTAGGGGGTTGGAGCGGCTCGCAGTACATTGCATACAGTCGACGAATACTGTATGAAGCTTGTTATCCCGCATCCGGTGGGTGGTGTCCAGGGGGCGTGCGGCACTTTCAGACAGGAGCCGGAATGGACCTGTACGAACACCAGGCAAGGGAACTCTTCGAAGAGCACGGCATCTCGGTGCCGAGGGCCGAGGTCACCGACTCGCCCAAGGAGGCACGCGGGATCGCCCGCCGACTCGGTGGCCGAGTCGTGGTGAAAGCCCAGGTGAAGACCGGTGGACGCGGCAAGGCGGGCGGGGTCAAGGTCGCCGCCGACCCCGCCGCCGCCGAGCTCACCGCCCGTCAGATCCTCGGCATGGACATCAAGGGCCACACGGTCGGCACGGTGATGCTGGCCCAACCCGTGGACATCGACACCGAGTTCTACGTGTCCTATGTACTCGACCGCACGGCCGGCCGCTTCCTCGCCATCGCCTCCGCGGAGGGCGGCATGGACATCGAGGAGGTCGCCGCCACCCGGCCCGAGGCCGTGGCCCGCATCCCCGTCGACCCCGCCGAGGGCGTCACCTCCGCGAAGGCGGGTGAGATCGCCGAGGCCGCCGGACTGCCGCCGCAGACCGTCGACGTCCTCGTACGGCTCTGGGAGGTCCTGGTCCGCGAGGACGCCCTCCTCGTCGAGGTGAACCCGCTGGTGCGCACCCGGCAGGGGCGGATCCTCGCCCTCGACGGCAAGGTAACCCTCGACGACAACGCCCGCTTCCGCCAGACACGCTGGGGTGCGGACGACGTGGAGCACGACGACTCGCTGGAGGCGGCGGCCGCCGCCAAGGGCCTCAACTACGTCAAGCTCGACGGCGAGGTCGGCATCATCGGCAACGGCGCGGGCCTGGTCATGTCGACCCTCGACGTGGTCGCGGGCTGCGGCGCGCGGCCCGCCAACTTCCTCGACATCGGCGGTGGGGCGAGCGCCCAGATCATGGCGGACGGACTGTCGGTCATCCTCTCCGACCCGGACGTGAAGTCCGTCTTCGTCAACGTCTTCGGCGGCATCACCGCCTGCGACGCGGTCGCCGACGGCATCGTCCAGGCCCTGGACAGCGTCCGCCTGACCAAGCCGCTCGTCGTGCGCCTCGACGGCAACAACGCGGCCCGCGGCCGGGCCGTCCTCGACGAGCACGCGCATCCGCTCGTCGAGCAGGCCACCACCATGGACGGCGCCGCCGCCCGTGCCGCCGAACTCGCCACCAACGCCTGAGGAGAGGGAACGCCATGGCCATCTACCTCACCAAGGAGAGCAAGGTCCTCGTCCAGGGCATGACCGGCGGCGAGGGCATGAAGCACACCCGGCGGATGCTCGCGGCCGGCACGAACGTCGTCGGCGGCGTCAACCCGCGCAAAGCCGGCCGCACCGCCGACTTCGACGAGCGTGCCGTGCCCGTCTTCGGCTCGGTCGCCGACGGCATGCGCGCGACCGGGGCGGACGTCACCGTCGTCTTCGTGCCGCCGGCCTTCGCCAGGGCGGCCGTCGTGGAAGCCGCCGACGCCGGCATCGGGCTCGCCGTCGTCATCACCGAGGGCATCCCCGTCCACGACTCCGTCGCCTTCACCGCGTACGCCCGGCAGAAGGGCACCCGCATCGTCGGCCCCAACTGCCCGGGCCTCATCACCCCGGGCCAGTCCAACGCGGGCATCATCCCGGCCGACATCACCAAGCCCGGCCGCATCGGGCTGGTCTCCAAGTCGGGCACGCTGACGTACCAGCTCATGTACGAGCTGCGCGACATCGGCTTCTCGACCTGCGTCGGCATCGGCGGCGACCCCGTCGTCGGCACCACGCACATCGACTGCCTCGCCGCCTTCCAGGACGACCCCGACACCGAACTGATCGTCCTCATCGGGGAGATCGGCGGCGACGCCGAGGAACGGGCGGCGGCCTACATCCGCGAGCACGTCACCAAGCCCGTCGTCGGCTACATCGCCGGGTTCACCGCGCCCGAGGGCAGGACCATGGGGCACGCGGGCGCGATCGTGTCCGGCTCCTCCGGTACGGCGCAGGCGAAGAAGGAGGCCCTGGAGGCGGTCGGGGTGAGCGTGGGCAGCACACCGACCGAGACCGCGAAACTCGTGCTGGCGCGTCTCGAGGAGCAGCGGTAGCGAGCCAGGACCTCCCGCCCCCGCCCCCGACCGTGCACCGAGAGCGGAGCAACCCCATGGCACCCACCCTCACCCTCAAATCCGGCACGTCCTGGCCCGAGGCGTGGCAGCGCTGCCTCGCCGTCGCCCCGGAGGCCTTCCGGGACGACCGGGTCCTCAACCTCTGGAACGCCGACTGGCAGGAGGACGGCCGGGTCCTGCCCGCCGTCAGCCCGGTCGACGGCAGTCCCATCGCCGGCCCGCCGCGCCTGGACGGGACGACCGCGCGCCAGGCAGTGCGCGCGGCCCTCGACCAGCACCGGGCCTGGCGGCACGTCCCACTGGAGGAGCGCCGGGCCCGCGTCGCGGCCACCCTCGACGCCCTCGCCGAACACCGGCGACTGCTCGCGCTGCTGCTCGTCTGGGAGATCGGCAAGCCCTGGCGGCTCGCCCAGGCGGACGTCGACCGGGCCATCGACGGGGTCCGCTGGTACGTCGACGGCATCGAGCCGATGCTCGCCGAACGGGCCCCGCTGGACGGCCCGGTGTCCAACATCGCCAGCTGGAACTACCCGATGAGCGTGCTCGTTCACGCCATGCTGGTGCAGGCACTGGCAGGCAACGCGGTCATCGCCAAGACCCCGACCGACGGCGGTGTCGCCTGCCTGACCCTGGCCTGCGCGCTCGCCGCCCGCGAGGGGATCCCCGCGACCCTCGTCAGCGGCAGCGGAGGCGAGCTGTCCCAGGCGCTGGTGCGGGCGCCCGAGATCGGCTGCGTCTCCTTCGTCGGCGGCCGCGACACCGGCGCCGCGGTGGCCACGGCCGTCGCCGACCTCGGCAAACGACACGTACTCGAACAGGAAGGACTCAACACCTGGGGCATCTGGAACTACTCGGACTGGGACACGCTCACCGCGGTGATCCCGAAGCTCTTCGACTACGGCAAGCAGCGCTGCACGGCCTACCCGCGCTTCGTCGTCCAGCGGCAGCTGTTCGACGCGTTCCTGGCGGCGTACCTCCCGGCGGTCCGCACGCTCAGGGTCGGCCACCCGCTCGCCGTCGAGAAGCGGGACGACCCCTACCCGGAGCTGGACTTCGGTCCGGTGATCAACGCGGCCAAGGCGAAGGAACTGCAGGACCAGATCGCCGAGGCGCTCGAGCGCGGCGCCGTGCCCCTGCACCGCGGCAGTCAGGCCGACGCCCGGTTCCTGCCCGGCCAGGACACCTCGGCCTACGTCCAGCCGGTCACGCTCCTCAACCCGCCCTCGTCCTCTCCGCTGCACCACGCGGAGCCGTTCGGCCCGGTCGACACGATCGTCCTGGTCGACACGGAAGCGGAACTGCTGGCCGCGATGAACGCCTCGAACGGCGCGCTGGTGGCCACGCTGTCCACGGACGACCGGGCCACCTACGAGCGGCTCGCCCCGCACATCCGCGCGTTCAAGGTCGGCCACGGCCGGCCCCGCTCCCGCGGCGACCGCGACGAGCTGTTCGGCGGGCTGGGCGCGTCCTGGCGCGGCGCGTTCGTCGGCGGCGAACTGCTGGTGCGCGCGGTGACACGGGGCCCGGCGGGGGAGCGGCTCCCGGGGAACTTCCCGGAGTACCAGCTCGTGCCGTGACCAAGGGCGGTGCGTCCGGCGCGGGCCCGCCCCGCGGGTTCCCGGCGCCGGACGGCACCGGGGAGGTGCTCAGCCGATGCCCTGTCGGTCCGGGCGCAGGGCGAACGCGCGGTCCGCCGCGGTCGGTGCGGTGCGGGCGACCGCCTGGCGGAGCAGTTCGCGGTGGCGTAGCAGCGGCTCGCGCCGCTCCGGGGGCGCGAGCAGGAGCAGGTCGTCGAGTCCGGCCAGCATGCGCCGTGAGACCTGCGGGCTCCCGGCGGCGCACCCCCGCACCTCGGCGAACCCGAGATCCACCAGCTCCGTCCACCCCGGCACGGGCTGCACCAGCCGCACCGTCCCACCGCGGTCCCGGTGCGGCACCGCCTCCAGCGGATGCCGGCTCAGCGCGGCCAGGAACTGCACGACACGGTCCAGGGCCTGGACGGCCGTCGTCGGATCGTTGATCGCGGGCGACAGGGCGCGCAGCGCGATGTCGGACAACTGGCGCAGCCCGAAGCCGAGATCCTGGTGGTAGGTCCGCTCCACTCCCACCGCGATCGTGTAGCGCAGCGCCCTGCGCGGTGGCGCGGCCCCGCCGTGCACCGCCAGCACGGGCGTACCGGGCACCACGAAGTCCCCGATCCGCGGAATCAGCCGCAGCACCACCCCGTGCGTGCGCGCCACCCGCACCAGCCGCGCGATGTGCACGTCCCGCAGCACCCCCGCCCGGCCCTCGTGCGTCACCCACGCGGTCGCCGAACCGAGCGGGGCGGCGTCCTGCCCGCCCTCCGGCACGGGCATCGAGGCGGCCACCCGGAAGGACTCCGTGGCGATCCGCGCGATCACATGGCTGATCCGCATCAGCCGCAGGGTGGTGTTCACGTACAGCACGAAGAGCAGCAGGCTGAGCGCGACCATGCAGAGCGTGAGGACGGACTGCACCAGCGGCACAGACGTGACGGCACGGGGATCGCCGGCCGTCTCGAAGGAGGTCAGGACCAGCAGGGTCAGCACGAACGTCGCCAGGAAGACCGCGAAGGTCGCCTTGGTGATCCGGCTCCGTACGAAGAGGCGCACCACGCGCGGCGTGAACTGTCCGCTCGCCATCTGCACCGCCACCAGCGAGATGCTGAACACCACCCCGATGAAGGTCATCATCGCCGAGCCGACCGCGCTCACCACGGCCTTCGCGTCCTCCGAGAACCGCAGCAGCTCGTCGAGCGTCTCGTGGTCGCCCTCTTCCTTGAGCGCGTCGACGACGGCCGTGTCGAGCGCCTGCGCGGCCACCCAGACCACGAAGACGCTCACCATCGCCGCGGTGGGGGCGAACCAGAACGTGTCCCGCAGATGCTCCCTCAGCGGCGACAGCGCACGCGGGCGACGCCCCGCGGGAGGGCTCTGGGTAACCATCCAGTCACTCATGGTGCGACCCTAGGCGCATCGGACCCCGAGGTCCCGGACCCCCGCCCGGCGGACGGAAACGCAGGTGAAAGGCACTCCGAAACCTTGGTATTGTTGTCCCTGTCGCCGCGGGGAACACCCCTGGCAAGGCGGCAGACACCTGGTCCGGGTGGCGGAATGGCAGACGCGCTAGCTTGAGGTGCTAGTGCCCTTTATCGGGCGTGGGGGTTCAAGTCCCCCCTCGGACACCAGCGACACAAAGGGTGCCGACCAGATCATGGTCGGCACCTTTTCCGTGCAGTCGGCTTCTCGAGACTCCTCCTGCGGTCGCCGCGCGCTACGTACCCGATCCGTCCCGCCCCGCGACCCGGCGCGCGGCGATCACCATGACGACGGTGGCCACCAGGGCGATGCCGGCGCCCACGTACAGCGGTGCGGTGTAGCCGAGGCCCGCGCTGATGGCCAGGCCCCCGAGCCAGGCCCCCAGCGCGTTGCCGACGTTGGACGCCGACACGTTGGCGCTGGCGGCCAGCGCCGCCCCGTGGGCGTAGTCGGTGACGCGAGTGATCATGCCGGGCACACTGGCGAACCCCGTCACCCCCAGCACGAACACCAGGACCACCGAGGCGACCGCGCTCTCGGCCAGCAGGCCGAACAGGACCAGGGTGAGGGTGAGCGCCAGCAGGGCGAGGACCAGGGCCCGGTCGCGATCGCGGTCGGCCGCGCGCCCCCCGACCAGGTTCCCGACGACCAGGCCGACGCCGTACATCATCAGCAGCCAGGCGACATCGGCCGGTGCGAAGCCGCTGACCTCGGTGAACGTGTAGGCGATGTAGCTGAACGCGCCGAACATCCCGCCGTAACCGAGCGCTGTGGCGATGAGGGTCAGCCAGACCTGCCAGGACCGGAACGCCCGGAACTGAGCCGCCAGGCCGAGGGGTGGTACCGGAGCGGCACCGTCCTGGGGCTTCCCCGGCGGCGCCTGGCCCGCCCAGGCGGGGACCAGGGCGGCGATACCGGCCAGCGCGAGCACGCCGATCGCGGTCACCGCCCAGAACGCCGCCCGCCAGCCCCACCGCTCACCGACCAGCGCGCCGAACGGCACGCCCAGCACGTTGGCGAGGGTCAGTCCGGCGAACATGATCGCCACGGCCTGGGACTTCTTCTCCGGCGCGACCAGAGCGCGCGCGACCAGCGAGCCGATCCCGAAGAACGAACCGTGGCACAGCGCCGCGACGATCCGCCCGAGCAGCATCACCGGGTAGCTCGGCGCGATCGCGGACAGCAGGTTGCCGAGGACGAACAGCGCCACCAGGCCGATCAGGACCTGCTTGCGGGGCAGCCGTGCGGTCGCCGCGGTCAGCGCGATGGCCCCGACCGCGACACTCAGCGCGTACCCGGAGATCAGCCAGCCCGCAGCCGCCTCGGACACGGCGAAACTCGACGCCACCTGGGGCAGCAGCCCGGCGATCAGAAACTCGGTCAGGCCGATGCCGAACCCGCCGAGCGCCAGCGCGACGAGCCCGCTCGGCATCCGCCGCCGCTCGGAGCCGGGCTCCCGCAACGCGAGTATGGAAGGGTCGTCGCTCATGGGCGCGGGGGTGGCCTTTCGGGAGGGGGCGGGGGGATTGCGGGCGGGGTCGGCGCCGGTCTGCCGGGCGCGCGGCCCGAGTTCGCTCATGGTGCCACTCACACCTCAGGCGGTGGGGTCCGTGAAAGTCCGGGCGGCCCGGCGCCGATGCCGTCGTCGGCGCCGTCGAGCCGGGCGTGCAGCGTGGCGTACCGGCCGCGGCGCGCCGTCAGTTCGTCGTGCCCGCCCCGCTCGACGACGCGGCCCTCCTCCATGACCAGCAGGGTGTCCGCGTCCCTGACCGTGGACAGTCGATGGGCGATCACGACGCTGGTCCGTCCGCGGCGCAGGCGCGCGGAGGCCTCGCGGATCAGTGCCTCGGTACGGGCGTCCACCGCACTCGTCGCCTCGTCCAGCACCAGCACCTCGGGGTCGGCGAGGAAGGCCCTGGCCAGGGCGACGAGTTGCAGCTGCCCGGTGCTGAGTCCGCCGCCGTCCTCGCCCACCACCGTCGCGTAGCCGTGGGGCAGGGCCTGGATGAAGTGGTCGACGCAGGCCGCCCGCGCCGCCCGCCGGATGTCGTTCTCGCTCGCCTCGCCGACCCCGTAGGCGATGTTCTCGGCGACGGTTCCGGTGAACAGCCACGGGTCCTGGAGCACGACCCCGACCCGCCGGTGCAGGACGTCGCGGGGCAGCGCCGCGATGTCCGTGCCCCCGAGCAGGACGCGCCCGGACCAGGGCGCGTAGAACCCCAGGAGCAGATTCACCACCGTGCTCTTGCCGGCGCCGGTGGGGCCGACGATCGCCACCGTCTCCCCGGGCCCCGCGGTGAACGACAGGTCCTCGAAGAGCACGCGGTCGGGCGTGTAGCCGAAGGTGACGCCGTCGAACCGCACTTGCCCCGAGGCCGTGACACCGCGTTCGCACTTGGGTGAGGGCGCCGGGACCGGCGGCGCTGTCTCCGGCGCGTGCAGCAGCGCCAGGACGCGCCGGGTCGAGCTCAGGCCCGACTGCAGCACGCCGACGGCGGAGGCGACGGCCGACGCCGGCCCGCCGAGCTGGAGCGTGTAGGTGACGAACGCCTGGACGTCACCGACGGACAGGTCGCCACTCGCCGCCCGCAGGCCGCCCAGGACCGCGACGAGCACATAGCCGAGAGAGCCGGCGAACGTCGTCGCGGGCCCCATGACACCGGCGAGGAACTGGGCCCGCAGTCCGGCGCGGTACAGCCGGCGGTTCCGCTCGCCGAACGCCTCCTCGGCCCGGTCCGTCCGCCCCCCGGCCACCAGTTCGGTGTGCCCCGTGACGGTCTCCTCGACGAAGGCGTTCACCTCGCCGACGGCGTCCCACTGCTGCGCGTACCGCGGACGGGAGCGGCGTGCGAGGGCCCGTGTGACGAGCGTGGACGCCAGCAGCATGCCCAGCGCCACCAGCGTGAGGGCCGGGGACAGCCACAGCATGGCGGCGAGCAGTCCCACGAGGGTGAGCAGGGCGGCGGTGATCTGCGTGAGGGCCTGCTGGAGGGTCGTCGACGTGTTCTCGGTGTCGTTCGTCAGCCTCGACAGGACGTCACCGCGCGGTCGGGCGTCGAGGTACGCCATCGGCAGCCGGGACAGCTTGGCCGAGACCGCCTCCCGCAGCCGGTAGGCCGTGCCCTGCGCCACGGACTGCGCCAGCCGCCCACGCCCCCAGGCGGCGGCCGCCGAACCGAGCACGAGCACCGCGGCCAGTAGCAGGAGCCTGCCCGCCGCCGCGAGGTCGACGCCCCCGGCCTCGCGCACACCGGCCACGACGAGATCGGTGGCCGCCCCCAGCAGCAGGGGGACGACCAGGGACAGGGCCACGCTGAGCGCGCTCAGCAGGAGGCAGGCGACCAGCCGGGCGCGCGCAGCGGGCGTGGCGGCCACCAGTCGCAGCCCGGGCCGGACGGACGGCGCCTTCCCCCCGGGCCCGTCGGTACGGTCCTCCCCGCGCGTCACGACGCCTCCGTACGGCCGCCGCGAGCGAGCACGAGCTGCCGGTAGGCGGTGTTGGCCGCCAGGAGGTCGGCGTGCGGTCCCTGGCCGACCACGCGGCCCCGGTCCAGCACGACCACGCGGTCCGCCGCACGCAGCGTCGCCAGGTGCTGGGAGACGACGAGGCGCGCGGCCCCGCGTGTCCCGACGTCCAGGGCGGCGCGCAACCGTGCCGTGGTGCCGGCGTCCAGGGCGGAGAAGGGCTCGTCGAGGAGGCACACCGGCGGCCGTTTGAGGAGCAGTTGGGCGATGGCCAGCCGCTGGCGCTGGCCGCCGGACAGGTTGGCGCCGCCCGCGCTCACCGGGGTGTCCAGCCCGTGCCCGGTGGCCTCGACGAAGTCACGGGCCTGCGCCAGCTCCAGGGCCCGCCACAGCGCGCGGTCGTCGGCGTCGGGCGCTCCCCGCCGCAGGTGGTCGGCGACGGTGCCGGAGAACAGGTACGGCCGCTGCGTGACGAGGCCGACGGCCGCGGCGAGCGTGTCGCGGTCCAGTGCGCGCACGTCCCGCCCGCCCACGGTGACCCTGCCCCCGTCGGGATCGCCGAGCCGGGCCACCAGGTGCAGCAGGGTCGTCTTGCCGCTGCCGACCGGCCCGGTCAGGACGACCGTCTCGCCGGGAGCCACGGTCAGCGAGACCGCGTGCAGCGCGGCCGACCGGGCGCCAGGGTGGCGGAAGTCCACGGAGTGGAGCGCCACTCCCGCCCGGCGGAGCGGCCGGACCTCGCTCTGCCGCGGCAGGTCGAGGGTGGCGCGGGTCCGCAGCACCTCCCGCACCCGCCCGACACTCGCCCCGGCGCGCGAGGCCTGGAGGAACACGCCCATGGCCATCATGACCGCCTGGAGCATCAGGGACAGGTAGTGCAGGAAGGCGACGACGGTGCCCATCCGCACCTCGCCCGCGGCCACGCGCACACCGCCGAACCACAGCACGGCGACCGAGGACAGTTCGATGACGACGGTGGACGCCGGCATGACCAGGGCCTGGGCCCGGCCGAGTGCGAGACCGCTGCGCAGCATCGCCCGGTCGGCGGTCCGGAAACGAGCCTCCTCATGGCTGTCGCGGTCGAACGACCGGATGGTGCGCAGGCCCGCGAGGCGTTCCCGCATGACCTGGTTGACGCGGTCCAGGCGCCGCTGCACGGCGGCCGACAGCGGCAGCGTCCGGCGCAGGACCAGCCACAGCGCCACGGTGAGCGTCGGCAGGACCACCGACAGCACGAGGCCCAGCACGGCGTCCTGGCGCAGGGCCATGACGATGCCGCCGACGGCGGTGAGCGGGGCGACCACGATCACCGTCAGGGCGTTGAGGGCGAGTTGCTGGATCTGCTGCACGTCCTGGGTGGAGCGGGTGACGAGACCGGCCCGGCCGATACGGCTCACCTCGTGGGCCGGGAGGGCCAGGATCCGGGAGAAGACGGCCTGGCGCAGCTCCCGCCCCCAGGTCAGCGCCACCGAGGCGCTCAGACAGGCCGCGCAGCCCGCGCAGAGAACCTGGACGCACGTCACCGCCCACATCACGAGGCCGAGTTCGGCGATCCGGTGACCGTCGCCCGCGAGCACGCCGTCGTCGATGACGTCCGCGTTCAGCGCGGGGAGCCGGAGCGTCGCCAGCACCTGCCCGGTCTGCAGCAGCGCCACCAGACCGAGGCGGAACCGCGGGGGGCGGCTGACGTGCATGAGCAAGAGGTCCTCCCGAGAACGGCGACCACGCCGGGCGGAGCCGGTGTCTCCACCCTGGCTCTCCCCTTCCCAAATGGCAAGTGAATGCATCCTAAATGCGCGCCCTGATCCATCGAATCAAGCCACTTCACGAGAGGATGGGAAGTGTTAGCTTGGTAACGTGGAAGCTGAAGACGACCTGCGTACGGCCGAGACGCTGCGGCTCGGCGTGTCGCGGCTGGCCTCGCGCCTGCGCGCGCGACACCCGGGCCGCGGCCAGGCGCTCACCCGCATGTCCGCCTCGGTGCTGGCCAACCTGCGCCATGACGGGCCGCTGACCCCCACGGCCCTTGCCGCGATCGAAGGGCTCCAGCCGCAGTCCCTGACCCGCGTCCTGAACGAACTGGAGGAACGCGGCCGCATCGTCCGGTCCACCAACCGCAACGACCGCCGGAGCCAGGACATCGCCATCACGGACCTCGGCATCGAGGCGCTCGACGGACACGTGCAGGAGGGGAACCGCTGGCTCGCGTCGGCCCTGACGACCCTGACCCCGACAGAGCGCGGCGTGCTCGAACTCGCCGCCGGCCTGATGGTGCGACTGGCCGAGACCGCGCCCGGAACCAGCGGTCGGCACGGGGGCTCCGAGGAGGACCGAGGTACCAGCAGGCAGGAGCGGGACGGTTCGTGACGGGGCGCCGGCGGGCCCCTCAGCTCCGGTATCCCCGCAGCTTGCGGTAGAGCGTCGCCCGGCCGATGCCCAGCGCCGCCGCCGTGCGGGCCTTGTTGCCGCCGTGGCGGCGCAGTGCCTCCAGGATCGCGGCGCGCTCGGCGTGCTCCATCGGGCTGAGGGGCCGCGCGGCCGGTCCGTCCCGTACGGGATCCGGCAGTTCCGCGCGGCGGACCGGACCGGACGCGCGCCGGTGCTCCGCCAGGGCCCGGACGACGTGGGCCAGCTCGGTGACGTTCCCGGGCCACGGGTAGCGCTCCAACGCGCGCAGGGCGTCCAGGGTCCAGGTCAGCGGCGGCTGCCCGGGCGCCGGGCGGGGCGCCAGGGCCGACAGCAACTCCCGTACGTCCTCGACGCGTTCCCGCAGCGGGGGCAGGGGCACCGAGCGGGCGGACAGCTTGTCCAGCAGGCGCTGGAGGCAGGGGCCGGCCGGTGCGCCGGGCGTGTAGGTGACCAGCAGCGGGGCGTCCGGGTGCGTGTCGAGCAGGGAGTTGAGCGCCGCCACGCCGGGCTGCGCGAGGCGCTCGGCGTGCCGGAGCAGGAGCGGCCGGTCCGCCTGCCACGCGGGCAGGATCCGGTCGAGCCCGGCGTCCCGCGCGGCATCGACGACCTGGACGTCGCCCGGCCCGAGCAACTCCCGTGCCAGCGCGGACTTGCCCGTCCCGCGCTCACCGGTCAGCAGCAGCGGCTCCCGTGAACGCGCCAGCTCGACCGCCCGCCCGACGGCGTGCCGCCACGGCACCGAGGAACCGGCCAGGGCGACCGGCGGGAACGGCGAGCCCGACGTCGAGGGCTCCGGATCGCCGAGCGGTGCCAGGACGGCCACGACCCCGATGACGCTGCCGTCCAGACGCACGGGGGTGATCCGCGCGCTGCATCCGGCGCTGTCGGGCAACGCCGCGAAGCCGCCGGACGGCACTGTCTCCTCCGCCTCGATCCGGACCGGGACCTCCGCATGACGCGCCGCGACCGCCGCCCGCTCCAGCGCCCCGAGCACCTCGGGCGTCAGCAGTCCCTGCGCCGCGTCGCTGATCAGCCGGTTGCGGCCGTCGAGGGCGGCCACGGCGCGGTCCTTGCCCCGCGCCGCCCGCAGATACGCGTCCAGCAGCGCCCGCTCGGCCCGCCCCGCCCGCGCCCGCAGTTCCGTCTCGACCGCCGCGGCGGCGGCCTCGGCGAGTGCCGCCTGCGGGTGCGGCGGACGCGCGGTGCACGGCCGTGACGCGACGGTCAGCGTGCCGAGCACCTGGCCGTTCTCCGGGGCGAGCACCGGGACGCTCACGGCGGACACGTCCTGCCAGCGGTCCAGGAAGTGCTCGGGTCCGTGCACCTCGGCCCGCCGCCGGGTGCGCAGGGCGAGCGCCGCGCTGTTGTTGCCGACCTCCTGCTCCGCCAGCACGGGGCACCGACCGAGCCCGGGCACGCTCCCCGCCGACCACAGCACGCGCAGCCGCTCATCGGTGAGAACGAGCAGTGAGCGGCCCGCGCCCAGGGCGGGCACGATCCGCTCCAGCACCGGCCGGGCGGCGACGAGCAGCGCGGACTCCACCGGCCGCACCGGATCCCCGTCCGACTCCACCGGCCGTCCCGCATCCGCGGCCAGTTCCTCCGGCCGTCCCGGATCCCCGGTCGGCTCCGCCAAGTCGTGCGGCACGCCGAAGAACCGGGCCCGTCGCCACGCCGCGACGACCTCCTCCGGTACGCCCCCCGGCAGTTGCTCCCCCGCCAGGAACCGTTCGCGGGCGAGACGCAGCGAGGGTCGGGCGGCGGCCGCGGGGGCGGCTGGGGCGGAGGGCTCTGTCGTGGTCACGGCATACACACCGTAGCCGGTTCGGTTGAACAGGCAACAACCCCGGGTCGGCCGCTCCGAGGTGTCTCGTAATGAGACACCCACCGCCCGCCCGGCCACTCCATGATCATGAGCGCTCGATGTCTGTCCCCTTGTCCGCCCCCATGCCCCCCGCAGGAGCGCCCCGTGTCCCCCGTCGTCGACACCGACGTCCTGATCGTGGGCAGCGGCCCGGCCGGTGCCTCCGCCGCGCTCGCCCTGAGCACCTACGGCGTGCCCAACATCGTCGTCACCCGCTACGCGAGCCTCGCCGACACCCCCCGCGCGCACATCACCAACCAGCGCACCATGGAGGTGCTGCGCGACCTCGGCGTGGAGCAGGAGGTCGTCGCCCAGGCGACCCCGCAGCACCTCATGGGCAACACCACCTTCTGCACCAGCCTGGCGGGCGAGGAACTGGGCCGCGTCCGCTCCTGGGGCAACGACCCGCTCGTGCAGGCCGAGCACGAACTGGCCAGCCCCACCCGCATGTGCGACCTGCCGCAGCACCTCATGGAGCCGGTCCTCGTCCACGCGGCCGTCGCCCGCGGCACCCGCCTGCGCTTCGAGACCGAGTACCTCTCCCACACCCAGGACGCCGACGGCGTCACGGCCACCGTCCGCGACCGGCTGCGCGGGGACACGTACGAGATCCGCGCCAAGTACCTGATCGGCGCCGACGGCGGACGCTCGAAGGTCGCCGCGGACGCCGGGCTGCCGATGGGCGGCCAGATGGGCGTGGCCGGCAGCATCAACATCGTCTTCGAGGCGGACCTGGCGCAGTACACCGCCCACCGCCCCTCGACCCTCTACTGGGTCCTCGCCCCCGGCGCGACGGTCGGCGGCATCGGCGCGGGCCTGGTCCGCTGCGTCCGCCCCTGGAACGAGTGGCTGATCGTCTGGGGGTACGACGTCGGCGCGGGCGCGCCCGACCTGACCACCGAGTACGCCGAGTCGATCGTCCGCAAGCTCGTCGGCGACGACGACATCCCGGTGACGATCAAGTCGTCCTCGGCGTGGACCGTCAACGAGATGTACGCCGAGCGGTACGCGAACGGCCGGGTCTTCTGCGCCGGCGACGCCGTGCACCGGCACCCGCCGTCCAACGGCCTCGGCTCCAACACCTCCATCCAGGACGCCTACAACCTGGCCTGGAAACTCAAGCTCGTCCTCGACGGCACCGCCCACCCCCGGCTGCTCGACAGCTACACCGCCGAACGCGCCCCGGTCGGCCGGCAGATCGTCAGCCGCGCCAACCGGTCGATCCGCGAGACCGCCCCGGTCTTCGAGGCCCTCGACGGGCTCTCCCCGCAGACCCCCGAGCAGCTGTGGGCCAACATCGCCGCCCGCAAGGACGCCACCGAGGCCGCCGAGAAGCAGCGCACCCGGCTGCGGGAGGCGATCGCCTTCAAGGTGTACGAGTTCAACGCGCACGGCGTCGACCTCAACCAGCGCTACGCCTCCGACGCGATCGTCCCGGACGGCACGCCCGACCCCGGCTTCACCCGCGACCAGGAGCTGCACCACCAGCCGTCCTCCCGCCCCGGCGCCCGGCTCCCGCACGCCTGGATCACCTCCGGCACCCGCACCCTCTCCACCCTCGACACGGTCGGCCGCGGCCGCTTCACCCTGCTGACCGGCATCGGGGGAGAGGACTGGGTACGGGCGGCCGAGGCCCAGGACATCGAGATCGCCACCGTGGTGATCGGCCCGGGGCAGGAGTACGAGGACCCCTACGGCGACTGGGCACGCCTGCGCGAGACCTCCGACGCGGGCGCCCTGCTCGTACGCCCGGACGGCTTCGTCGCCTTCCGCCACGCGACCGCCGCCCCGGACGCCGCACAACGGCTCGCCGACGCGCTGCGGCGGATCCTCGGGCACGCCTGAGCGCGCGCCATCATGGAAGAAGCGCACGTCGACGACGAGGAGCGGGGATGACCACCGACGCGACCGGGACCGACGTCACCGAGCAGGCCCTGGCCAGCCTCCGCACGACCGACGACCCACGGCTGCGCGAGCTGCTCACCGCGCTCGTCCGCCATCTGCACGACTTCGCCCGCGAGACGCGCCTCACCCAGGAGGAATGGGAGCAGGCGATCGGCTTCCTCACCGCGACCGGGCAGGCCTGCACCGACACCCGGCAGGAGTTCATCCTGCTGTCGGACGTGCTCGGCCTCTCCATGCTCGTGGAGACCCTCCACGGCCACCACGCGCCCGGCGCCACCGAGTCGACCGTGCTCGGCCCCTTCCACCTGACCGAGTCGCCGGTCCGCGAACTCGGCGCCGACATCGACCTGGTCGGCGGCGGCGAACCCTGTGTGGTCAGCGGCCGGGTGCGCTCCGCGGACGGCACACCCCTGCCCGGCGCCCGCGTCGACGTCTGGCAGGCCGACGACAAGGGCTACTACGACGTCCAGCAGCCCGGCGTGCAGCCCTCCGGCAACGGACGCGGCCTGTTCACCGCCGACGCCGAGGGCCGCTTCTGGTTCCGCACCTGCGTCCCGGCGGCCTACCCCATCCCCACCGACGGACCCGTGGGCGGCCTGCTGCGCGCGACCGGACGGCACCCCTACCGCCCCGCGCACATCCACTTCATCGCCACGGCCGACGGACACACGCCCGTCACCACGCACATCTTCGTCGCCGGCGGCGACTACCTCGACTCCGACGCCGTGTTCGCGGTGAAGCAGAGCCTGGTCCAGGACTTCGCGGAGACCGACGACCCGGCCCTCGCCCGGGAGTTCGGCGTGCCGAACCCCTTCCGGCACGCCGACTTCGACCTCGTACTGGAGCGCACGGCATGACGTTCCAGGAGGAGTTCACCTACGAGACCCGGCCCGCGCGGGTCGTGTTCCGGCCCGGCGCGGCCGTCACCGCGACCCCGGGCGAGGCCGCGCGCCTCGGGCTGCGGCGGCTGCTCGTGGTGTGCGGCCGCCGGGGCGAGCCCGTCGCCCGGAGCGTCGCGGACGCGCTCGGCGACAGCTGCGTGGGAGTGCACGCCGAGGCCCGGATGCACGTACCCGTCGAGGACGCGGAACGGGCCGTCGCGGCGGTCCGGGCGGCCGGGGCGGACGGCTGCGTCGCCGTCGGCGGCGGCTCCGCGATCGGGCTCGGCAAGGCCATCGCCCTGCGCACCGGACTGCCGCTGATCGCCGTGCCGTCGACCTACTCCGGCTCCGAGATGACCCCGGTCTGGGGCCTGACCGAGCACGGCACCAAGCGCACCGGCCGCGACCCGGTCGTCCAGCCCCGCAGCGTCGTCTACGACCCGCGGCTCACCCTCTCCCTGCCCCTGTCGCTGACCGTGACCAGCGGCGTCAACGCGCTCGCGCACGCCGTCGAGGCGCTGTACGCCCCGGACGCCTCGCCGCTGGTCTCGGTCATGGCCGAGGAGGGCGTGCGGGCGATGACCGAGGCGCTGCCGCGGCTGGCCGCCGCCCCCGACGACCTCGACGCGCGCGGCAGGGCGCTGTACGCGGCGTGGCTGTGCGGCGCGTGCCTGGGCGCCACCACGATGGGGCTGCACCACAAGGTCTGCCATGTGCTGGGCGGCGGCTACGGGCTGCCGCACGCCGAGACGCACACCGTGGTCCTGCCGTACGCCGTCGCCTTCAACGCCCCAGCCGCCCCGCCAGCGCTGACCGTACTGCGCCGCGCGGTAGGCGCCGACGACGTGCCCCGCGCCCTGTGGGAGCTGACCGGCCGCCTCGGCGCACCGCGGTCCCTCGCCGAACTCGGCCTCGCGGAGGGCGACGTGGCCCCGGCGGCGGACCGGATCGCCGGCGAGCCGTACGCCAACCCGCGCCCGGTGACCGCGGACGGGGTGCGGTCCGTACTGCGGGCGGCGTACCGGGGAGGCCCCCCGTAGCCCGCCGACGGTATCGCTGAACAGCCCCTTGCGGACAGAAGATGACCGCAAGGCCTCCTACGGTCGTGGCATGACTCAGACGCAGAAGATCCTCGTCGCCGGTGCCACCGGAACCGTCGGCCGCCAGGTCGTCGCCGAACTGCTCGCCCGGGGCCACGAGGTCCGCGCCCTCACCCGCGACGCCGCGAAGGCCGACCTCCCCGCCGGTGTCGAGATCGCCGAGGGCGACCTGACCGCACCGGACAGCCTGGTCCCGGCCCTGGAGGGGATCACCGGCCTCCACCTGATCACCTTCGGCGGGGCCGCCTTCGCCCCGCTGGAGACCGGCCCGCGCGTCCTGGACCTGGCCCACGCGGCCGGCGTCCGCCGGATCACCGTGCTGCACGGCGGCGGGCCCACCCCGCTGGAGGACGCGGTGCGCGCCGACGACCGGGTGAGCTGGACCGTGCTCATGCCGGTCGAGTTCATGGCCAACGCCCTGGAGTGGGCGGACGGGATCGTCGCCGCGGGCGAGGTGCGCGAGCCGTTCGTCGACCGGCTCAGCGCCATGGTCCACGAGGCCGACATCGGCGCCGTCGCCGCGGTCGCGCTCACCGAGGAGGGGCACGGAGGCCAGGAGTACGTGATCACCGGCCCCGAGGTGCTCACCGTCGGCGACAAGGTGAAGACGATCGCGGCCGCCGCCGGCCGGGAGATCACCCTGGTCGAGCTGACCGAGGAGGAGGCCGTCGCGAAGTGGCGGGCGGCGTACCTCCCGGAGGACGTCATCGGCTTCCTGCTGGAGGTGTACGGCAACACCCCCGAGGCGGGCCGTACCGTCGCGGGCACCGTCGAGAAGGTCACCGGCCGCCCGGCGCGGACCTTCGCCCAGTGGGCCGCCGAGCACGCGGACGTCTTCCGGGAGCGGTCCTGACTGTCTCGTAATGAGACACCCGTGCCGGAGCCCGGTCCGTCAGGATCGACGAGGGGGTGTGACCGCAGCAAGGTGCGGCCGTGCGGCGTGCGCTGAACCGCCGCCGTACGGGCGCACACCCGAAGAAAGGTGAACCACATGGCCCTCGCACTGCTCCGGCGCCGGTGGCTCAAGAGCACCTCCGCCGCAGCGGCGGGCCTCGCCCTCCCCCTTCCGTCCGGTGCCGGTGCCGTGGCCCGCGAGGTCGTCGACCCGATGGGCTCGCCCCTGCCGGCCGCGGACGTCACCGTCACCGCCCTGGACACCCACCGTGTCGCCGCCCGCGGGACGACCGACCCGTACGGCTACTTCCTCGCGGCGCTGCCGCCGGGCCGCTACAGCCTGCTCATCTCGGCGGAGGGCCTGCGGCCGCACCGCGAGACCATCGAGGCCGTGGCGGACGCGTCGACGCCCACCGAGCGCGTCTGGCTGGCACCGGCCGAGGCCCTCCAGCTACCGACCCCCGGGACCTGGCTCTTCGACCCGCCGCACACCGCGATCCGGTTCATCGCCAAGCACGTCGGCATGGCGAACGTCCACGGCCGTTTCGAACGCTTCGAGGGCGGCATCCAGATCGCCCAGGACATGGCGCACTCCCGCGTCCACGTCCGCATCGACGCCTCCAGCATCACCACCGGCAACACCACCCGCGACAACCACCTGCGGTCCGCCGACTTCCTGGACGTCGAACGCTTCCCGTACATCGACTTCACGAGCGCCCGCTTCGCCTACCGGGGCGGCAGCAAGTGGACGCTGCAGGGCTCGCTCACGATGCACGGCGTGAGCCGCTCGGTCGCGCTCGACACGACGTACCTGGGCACGGTGAACGGCGGCTACGGACAGGAACTGCGCTGCGCGGCCCTGGCGACGGCGGAGCTGCACCGCGAGGACTACACGCTCAACTGGCGTTCCATGCTGGCCCGGGGCATCGCGGTGGTCGGCCCGACGGTGCAACTGGAGCTGGACGTCCAGGCGATGTACCGCACCCACGACACCCCGACCCCGCCGGAATAAATTCCCTGGCCCCGCCCCTTCCGCCCTTCCTACACTCGGCACAGACCCGGCGCCGCCCACGACCGAGCGAACGCGCCACCGTGACGACGAAGGGAGACGGCCATGCGTGACCACACCGTTGCCGCCGTCTCCCTGCCGCGCTACGAGGTGATCCTCGTGTCCTCGTCGCTCCGGTGCCCGCTGCGCGGCCGGCGCCGGATGACCGGGACGAACGCCTGAACAGCGCCTGGGTCTGCTGACATGCCGTCAGCAGACCGAGGCGTGTGTGCCGTCGGATCTCCTTCGCCCGGAATCGCGCTGCCCCTTTCCCGATCGCCTCGAAAGGCCCTGGGCCGTGCGCACCCACCACAACCCGCTCGCCGCCGTCCGCAACCTCGGCATCCTCGCCCACGTCGACGCCGGCAAGACCACCGTCACCGAACGGATCCTGTTCGCCACCGGAACCACGCACAAGCGCGGCGAGGTCCATGACGGCACCACCGTCACCGACTTTGACCCGCAGGAGCGGGACCGGGGCATCACCATCTTCTCCGCGGCGGTGAGCTGCGCCTGGGACGGCCACCGGATCAACCTGATCGACACCCCGGGGCACGTCGACTTCGCCGACGAGGTGGAGCGTGCCCTCCGGGTGCTCGACGGGGCGGTGGCCGTGTTCGACGCGGTGGCCGGGGTGGAGCCGCAGAGCGAGTCGGTGTGGCGGCAGGCCGACCGGCACGGCGTGCCGAGGATCGCGTTCGTCAACAAGATGGACCGCGCCGGTGCCGGCCTCGACGCGGCCGTGGCGTCGATCCGGGAGCGGCTGCACCCGGCCCCGCTGGTGGTGCAGCTGCCGATCGGCGCGGAGGACGCCTTCACCGGCGTCGTCGACCTGGTGCGCATGCGCGCGCTGCGGTGGCCCGGCGGCGACACCCTGGAGGAGGGGCCGGTGCCCGACGACCTGCGGGAGGAGGCCGGCGCCCGCCGCCGGGCGCTGGAGGAGGCCGTGGCGGAACTCCACCCCGGCGCGTTGGAGGAGTTCTGCGCCACGGGCACGCTCGGCGAGCGGACCCTCTCCGCGGCGCTGCGGGACCTGACCCGGAGCGGCGAGGGCGTGGTCGTGCTGTGCGGCTCCGCCTACCGCGATCGCGGAGTCGAGCCGCTGCTGGACGCCGTGGTGGCCTACCTGCCCTCGCCGCTGGACGTGCCGCCGGTCCGGGGCACGCACGGCGGCGAGGTGCGGGAACGGCCCGCCGACCCGGCGGCGCCGCCGGCCGCGCTCGCGTTCAAGGTGCACGCCACCCCCACCGGGCGGCTGACGTACCTGCGGATCTACTCGGGGACGATCGAGAAGGGAGACACGCTGTGGGACGCGAGTGCGGGGCGCACCGAGCGGATCGGCCGGATCCTGCGCGTCCAGGCCGACCGGCACGCGCCCCTCGACCGTGCGGTCGCCGGTGACATCGTCGCCGTCGTCGGGCTGAAGTCGGCCCGGGCCGGCTCGACGCTGTGCGCGCCGGACGCCCCGCTCGTGCTGGAACCCCCCGGGGTGCCCGAGCCGGTGGTGTCGGTCGCGGTCGAGTCCCGCCGGGCCGGCGACACCGACCGTCTGGCGTCGGGACTGGCACGGCTGTCCGAGGAGGATCCGTCGCTGGACGTGCGGACCGACCCGGAGACCGGGCAGACGCTGCTGTCGGGCATGGGCGAACTGCACCTGGAGGTGGCCGTGGAGAAACTCCGGCGCGACCTCGGGCTGGAGGTCGCCGTGGGCCGACCGAGGGTCAGTTACCGGGAGACCGTCGGCCGGGGTGTGTCCGGGCTGGTGTACCGGCACGTCAAACAGGACGGCGGCGCGGGACAGTTCGCCCATGTCGTCCTCGACGTGGAGCCGTACGCGGAGGGAGGCTTCGACTTCCGCTCGGCCGTCGTCGGCGGGCGCGTGCCGCAGGAGTACGTCCGGGCGGTCGAGGCCGGCTGCCGGGACGCCCTCGGCGAGGGGCCACTCGGCGGGCACCCGGTGACCGGGCTGCGCGTGACGCTCACCGACGGGGCGACCCATGTGAAGGACTCCTCGGACACGGCGTTCCGCACGGCCGGCCGGCTCGGTCTCCGCGAGGCCCTGCGCGCCTGCGCGATGGTCCTGCTGGAGCCGGTCGCCGAGGTCACCGTCACGGTGCCCGAGGACGCGGTCGGCGGCGTGCTCGGCGACCTCGCCGCCCGGCGCGGGCGGGTGACCGGCTCGGTCACCCGTGCGGGCGCGGCGGTCGTCACCGCCACCGTGCCGCTGGCCGAACTGTTCGGCTACGCGACCCGGTTGCGCAGCCGCACCCAGGGCCGCGGCACCTTCACGGCCCGGCCCACGGGCTACGCACCGACGCCGACCGCCACCGCGGTCCGGTAGGACGACGGCCGGCCCCTTCCCTTCGCGTGGGGGAGGGGCCGGCCCGCCGCTCTACGGGTACGCAACCACCGCCGACGGCACTGTGGACGTCCCCGACGCGGCGCCCCGTGTGCCGACGACCCGTCGGACCGGCCACCTACGCCCGAGCCATCCGCCGCGAAGGCGTCCCACGCGCCGGCACGGGCTGGGAGATCACCCCGATCCATGAACGGCGGGGTAGAGGGCAGGGGCGGTACGGGCGGCCTCCGCCTCCCAGGTAACCTCGGAAGCGTAGTCATCGCGGCCCGACGGGCTTCCGCTCCACCTCGGTGGAGTCTCGAAGGACATGCCCCCACCCGCACGAGTCAGTTCGTGCTGCCCGGGGGAAGTCCTTGCTGTTCCGCGCGTCTGCCGCATCGGTCGCCGCCATGGCGCTCGACCATTCGCTCTACCTCCATCTCACCGAGCAGTTCACCCACGTGCACGGCTACCGGCCCGGCCCCTCGGAGGCGCGCTCCTGGGAGCGGAGCATCCCCGCCCTGTCGGCCGCGCTCAACGACGCGGGGCTCGGTGACGTGGAGATCATGCTGGAGTACGCGCTCCCGCTGAACAGCAAGCGCGCCGATGCCGTCCTCGCCGGTGTCCACCCGGTGACGGGCGAGCCGTCGTACGTCGTGGTGGAGCTGAAGCAGTGGAGCCAGGCCGAGCCGGACGAGGAGGACCCGGCACTGTGTCACGTGGACGCCTACCCTCACCCGGTTCTCAACCCCATCGAGCAGGTACGCCGCTACTGCGAGTACCTGGTCAACTTCAATGGCGCGGTGGCCGAGCATCCACGTCGGGTCAGCGGAGCCGCGTTCCTGCACAACGCGACCGAGTTCGGGGTGGGTGGCCTGCGCGCCATCGAGTCCGACGAGCACGGCCTGCTGTTCACCGGGGACCGGCGCGGCGAGTTCCTCGACCATCTTCGTACGAGGCTCAGTGACAAGCGGCCCGGCGCCCGGGCCGCCGACGAACTGCTGGCCGGGAAGACCGTACCGTCCAAGCAACTCATGTCGGTGGCGGCGCAGGAGGTCCGCGAGCGTGAGCAGTTCGTCCTCCTCGACGAACAGCAGGTCGCGTACCGCATGGTGCTGAACGCCGTGCGCAGGGCCAAGAGGTCGGACCACAAGGAGGTCGTGGTCGTCACCGGCGGCCCCGGCACCGGCAAGAGCGTCATCGCTCTCTCCCTGCTCGGCGAGCTGTACCGGCAGGGCGTCCCGGCCCTGCACGCCACCGGGTCCCAGTCGTTCACCAAGACCATGCGGAAGGTGGCCGGCTCCCGCAAGCGGGAGGTACAGGAGCTGTTCAAGTACTTCAACAGCTTCATGACGGCCGAGAAGAACAGCCTGGACGTCGTGATCTGCGACGAGGCACACCGCATCCGTGAGACGTCCGCCAACCGGTACACGCCGGCCGCGCACCGGACCGGGAAACGGCAGATCGACGAGTTGCTGGACGTAGCCAAGGTGCCCGTCTTCCTCCTCGACGAACACCAGGTCGTCCGCCCCGGGGAGATGGGCCGGGTCGACGACATCAAGGCGGCAGCCGCGCGCAGGGGACTGACCTGTCACGTCGTACCGCTCGACAGCCAGTTCCGCTGCGGCGGGAGCGACGCCTACCTGCGCTGGGTCGTACGCCTGCTGGGACTGGAGCCTGGCGGGCCGGTGGTGTGGGACCCCGACGACCGCATGCAACTGGTGGTGGCCGAGAGCCCGCAGGAGATGGAATCCTTCCTGGACGGGCGGCGCGGCCAGGGCTATGGCGCCCGGATGTCCGCGGGCTACTGCTGGCCCTGGTCTCCCGAACCCAAGCCGGGAGAGCCCCTTCCGGCCGACGTGCGCATCGGCGACTGGGCCCGTCCGTGGAACCTGCGGGGCGACCGCTCCGTGTCCGGGGCTCCGCCCTCCGCCCTGTGGGCGACGGACCCGGCGGGTTTCGGCCAGATCGGTTGTGTCTACACGGCCCAGGGCTTCGAGTACGACTGGTCCGGCGTCATCATCGGACCCGACCTGGTGTGGCGCGGTGACCGCTGGATCACCGACCGTACGGCATCCAAGGACCCCGTCTTCAAGCGGTCGACCCCCGACGCGGACGTCGACCGCCTGATCCGCAACACCTACAAGGTTCTCCTCACCCGAGGCATGGTGGGCACGGTCGTCTACTCCACGGACGCGGAGACCCAGCACAAGCTACGGGAGCTGACGGGCCGGCCTCGCCTCACAACCGTGGGGGCGTGAGCGGGCTGTCCGTTTGCGTGGCCTCGCGACGATCCGTTCGTGACGTGGGCACGGTGGCTTGGAAACGGCTGCCGGGGAGGCCACGCACCTAAGATCACCGGTACCGGTCGCGGCCCGACGGGCTTCCTCCGCACGAGGACATGCCCCCACCCGCACGAGTCACTCGTGCCCTGGGGGAACCTCCTCGTGTCCATGCTCCTGCTGAGATTGTCGGCGCAGGACCTGCTCGCCCTGAACTCCCGGCGCCGGATGGTGCCCCATCTCGCAGCCAGATGGAAGCACTTCCGGGGCACGGAAGCCTCCCTCTCCGAACGAACCGCGTGGGCGGAGAGCCTGGTCGAGTTGGCGAAGGACCTCGTGGCGGCGGACCGCGGCGGTGTGGAGATGATCGTCGAGTGCGCGGCGACGGTCGAGGAACCGGAGAACCGCAACGACCAGCGCCTGATCGACGTCGTTCTGGCCGGCCGCCACCCGGAAACCCACCACCCTTCGTTCCAGCTCGTCGAGCTGAAGCGCTGGTCGACGGTCACCCGGGTCGAGGCCGCGACGGCCGAACTGGTTCACGTGCCGGGAATCATCGAGCCGAAACGGCACCCCGCCTTGCAACTGCGCGAATGCTTCGACCTGTTCACCGGTGACAAGGGTCCGCTGGACGGCCTCGAGGTCGAGTGCGGCGGATTCGCCTATCTCCACAACGCCACGGAGGAATCCGCGAAGCCCCTGCTCGACGCCGACGCGCCCACGGGGATCTACGCGCGCACGTACACCAAGGACCGCCGCGCGAAACTGCTCGCCGACCTTCGTGGACACTTCGCGGAGAACGGCGGCGACCACGCCGCCGAGCTGCTGCTGAAGAAGATGAACCTCCGCAACACGCCCCTGCTCGACGCGATGATCAGGTCCCGGGGCGAGGACACCGTTTTCACCCTGCGGAGGAAGCAGAAGGAGATCGCCGACGACGTCATGGAGAAGGCGTCCCTGATACTCGGAGACCCCGATCAGCCGACCCTCGTCCCGGACGACCGGAGGGCCGTCTTCGTCGTGACCGGCGGCGCGGGCACGGGGAAGAGCGCTGTCGGACTGCAGCTCAAAGCCCGGTTGGAAGCCGCAGGACGGACGGTCCGGTACGCCAGCGGCAGCAGGGCCTTCAACGGGGCGCTGCGGGAGCACGTGGGGTACGGCGACAGGGAGTTCAAGGAGAGCTTCACCTACTTCAGCAGCTTCGTCACGCCGCCCGACCCGCCGCTCGACGTCCTCATCTGCGACGAGGCGCACCGGCTGCGGGACAGGACCACCAACCGCTATCTGCCGGCCGAGGCGCAGGGGACGAAGCCTCAGGTGGACGAGTTGCTCGACGCCTCCCGCCTCACGGTGTTCTTCCTGGACGGAAGCCAGTCGGTACGGCCGAACGAAGTGGGCACGGCTGACCTCATCACGAACGCCGCCAAGGCCCGTGGCATCACTCCGGCTCGCTACGAGCTGTCGGCCCAGTACCGGTGCGGAGGAAGCGACGGGTACGTGCACTGGGTGCGGGATGTCCTGGGACTCACCGGGAACGAGCCGGAGCCGTGGACCCCTGACGGACTCATGCACGTCGAGGTCGCCGACAGCGCTGCGGACATGGAGCGGATCATCAGGGCTGAGGCGGAGGCAGGGGCTTCCGCCCGTATGGTCGCCGGATTCTGCTGGCCCTGGACCAAGCCGCGGGGCAAGGGCGCGGGGAGGTGGCTGGAAGCCGATGTCCGCATCGGTGGCTGGCACAAGCCGTGGAACGCCTACAGCGAGAGCTTCTGCGAGGACGGAACCGTGCCGCCCTCCAAGATCTGGTCCGTGCACCCTGCCGGGATCAACCAGATCGGCTGCGTCTACACCGCTCAGGGACTCGAATGGGACTGGTGCGGTGTGATCATCGGCGAGGACATGGTGCGCCGCGACGGTCGCTGGGTCTTCCAGAAGGGCAAGGCGCGCAAGGACCCGGAAACCGGGGTCAAGCGAGTGGCGGCCCCGGGCTCCTTCGACCCGAGTCTGCGAGGCAAGAAGCCGGACGACGAGGACTTCGCCCGGTGCATTCGGCACGCGTATCACGTGCTCATGACCCGGGCGAGCCGGGCGACCGTCCTCTACTCGCCCGACGAGGAGACCCAGGCATATCTGAAGCAGATCGTCGGGGACGTGCGGATCGACGGCCTGCGTCCCACCTGGGAGAACCTTCCGCCCGTGGCGCGGGCGGCGCATCTGCCCCGGCCCAAGCGGGGGCGCAACCGCTCGCGCAACAGGAAGAAGCGGAACAAGCCCGACAAGGGGCAGCGGCCCCTCTTCTGAGCGCACTTCCGGCGAGCCGGCCGACGGGTGAAGGCAGAGAGGAGAGTGGCGGGTTCACCGGACCCGCCACATGCCTGCCTCAGACGAGGAGGCGCGCTGCCGCCGTCAGCAGCTCCCACACAAGGTTGGAGGCAACTCCTGCGGCGGCGCCGACCAGGATCTCGCGAATCCAGGAACGACGCGCGGGCTTGTACTCGACCGGTTCCATGTAGAGCCACTCCAGGGTGTGAGTTCGGAATGGCAGGGATCGCCCTACCGGGCATCCGCCCTCACCGAAGTGAGGTCCAGGTGGTGGATTCACCGTTCGTCACTCACGACCAGCGGACTGGATCGTGGACACCGCCTCGTACCCTCCGGGAAGGTGCGCAGCGAGTGTGAGCCTAGTGATGAGCGCTGGATCATGCCAACCGGCAGACCCAGCAACGGTGTTGCAGGAGCCTTCCGATATCCGGTTGCCCCACACGCCACCAACTGCCAGTCTCCCGCCCATGCCCGCCTTCACCGCCCCCGACGGCACCACCCTCGCCTACCACGTGGCGGGAGACGGCCCGCCCCTGGTCTGTCTCCCGGGCGGTCCCATGCAGGACTCCGTCTACCTGGGGGAACTCGGTGGTCTGACCGCCCACCGGACCCTGATCCGGCTGGACCTCCGGGGTACGGGCCGGTCGGCGGTGTCGGAGGACGCGGCGTCGTACCGCTGTGACCGGCAGGTCGAGGACGTCGAGGCGCTTCGGGAGGAGCTGGGCCTGGAGCGGCTGGACCTGCTCGGGCACTCCGCCGGTGCGAACCTGGCGGTCCTGTACGCGGCCCGGCATCCGGCCCGTGTGGGGCGTCTCGCCCTCGTGACGCCCAGCGTCTTCGCCGTCGGGCTCGACATCACCGCCGAGGACCGGTTGGAGACCGCTCGCCTGCGCCGGGACGAACCGTGGTTCGCCCCGGCGTACGCGTCCCTGGAGGCGATCACGGCCGGCCGCGCGGCGGACGGGGACTGGGCGGCCGTCGCGCCGTTCTGGTACGGGAGGTGGGACGACGAGGCACGCGCCTTTCGCGCGGCGGAGGAACAGCAGCGCAACGGCGATGCCGCCGCCCGCTACGCCTCCGACGGCGCCTTCGACCCCGGAGCCACCCGGACCGCCCTCTCCGCGTTCCCCTCACCGGTGCTCGTCCTCGCCGGGGAGTACGACGTGGCCGCGCCCGCGCGCGTGATGAAGGAGTACGCGGGGCTCTTCCCGAGGAGTGAGGCGGTGGTGCAGAGCGGGGTCGGGCACTTCCCCTGGCGGGACGATCCGGGGCCGTTCGTGGCAGCCTTGGTCGCCTTCCTGGACGGCGTCAGCAGTCCCTGAACTCCGGTGACTGGTTCAGGATCTGGGAGCGGACGGACGTGAAGCGGGTGTACGTCTCGCCGTTCCGGGACTCCGGGCGGAACGCCGCCACGCGGTGGCAGTTCTGGAAGGCCAGGGCGATGCCGAAGTGGCGCTCCAGGCTGGAGCGGATCGCGTCGCTGGCGAGGGCGCGCAGGAGCTGGCCGCGTTCCTGTTCGGACGGGGGAGGGGTCTGGTTGTCCGTGAACTCCGCCTGACCGGCGTTCAGGTCGGCGGCGAGGGAGGCGATCAGGTCGTAGGCGTAGGGGAGGGACGTGCGGACCGTGTCCACGAAGTCCTCCTCGCGGACGTCGCCGCGTTCGGCTTCGGCGAGGAGCCGGTCGGATACGTCGAGAGACATGAGGGGAGTGTCCTGTCTGGTTGTCGCGGAGAGGGGGGATGGGGGGAGTGGGACGGGGGGATGGGCGGGGTCAGGCGGTGGCCGGGGCGCCGGGGACGTAGTCCGGGTCCACCTGTGCCGCCAGGTCCTCGCCCGTGCGGGCGTCCGCCCAGGCGCGGGCGTTGCGCAGGTGGAACTCGACCGCGTGGCGGTGGAGCCGGGTCCAGTCGCGGACGTGGGAGTCGACCGCCTCGCGCAGGATGTTCAGGGCGTGCCGGTTGTGGGGTTCCAGCTCGCCACGCTCCCGGCCCTGTTCCGCCGCGCGGACCCAGGGCGACTGCTCCAGGTGCGTCAGGAGGTCGTCCCCCACCTCCTCCTTGAGGAACAGGAGGTCGTCCTCGCAGGTCACCTTGTTGCCGATGACAGCGACGCGGATGCCGAACTGCTCCGCGTGGTCGCGGTACTGGCGGTAGACCGAGACGCCCTTGCGGGTGGGTTCCGCCACCAGGAAGGTGATGTCGAAGCGGGTGAAGAGGCCCGAGGCGAAGGCGTCCGCGCCCGCCGTCATGTCGACCACGACGTACTCGCCGGGCCCGTCCACCAGGTGGCCCAGGTACAGCTCGACCGCGCCGAGCTTGGAGTGGTAGCAGGCCACGCCGAGGTCGGACTCGTCGAACTCGCCCGTGACCATGAGGGGGACGCCGCCGGCGCGGCCGAGGTGCCGCGTGTGCAGTTCGTCGTCGCCGAGCGGGCGCAGCAGGCGGGAGCCGCGGCCCGGCGGGGTCGTCTTGATCATCGCCTCGGGGGAGGGGATGCGCGGGTTGGTGCCCCGCAGGTAGTCCTTGATGCGGGGCAGGTGGGCGCCCAGGGGCGGGGCGGGCTTCTCCTCGCCGCCGAGCGCCTCGGCCAGGTGCTGGTTGATGTCGCCGTCGATGGCGAGGACCGGGGCGCCGGAGCGCGCCAGGTGGCGGGAGAACAGCGCCGACAGCGTCGTCTTGCCGCTGCCTCCCTTGCCGACGAACGCGACCCTCACAACCCACCCGCCTTTTTGAAAATGGATGTCATGTGGTTAGGTTCGAGGAGTGCGCGCAGGGCTGTCAAATCGCTTCGGCCGTATGGGATTTGGCGGGAGTTTTCCCTCGTCCGTCCCCCGGTTGATCGGCGGTTTCCCCTTGATGCATATGCTGTGCAAGTGCGTGTCCTCAGCATCAAGCCCCGTTCCCGGATCCTCGCCGCCCTCGCGCTCGTCCCGTGCCTGGCCGGCTGCTTCGCCTCCCCCGGAGGGGAGTCGCCGTCGGACGACGGCCGGCCGGGCTCCCGGCTGCGTGTCGCCCTCGCCTTCCCGCCCGCCGAGAACTTCTCGCCGTACGGCGCCGACGCCACGCTGCTCAGTCGTCTCGGCGTCACCGAGGGCCTGACCGCCCTGGACGCCAACGGCGCCGCGGCCCCCGCGCTCGCGTCCTCCTGGCGTCGTGAGAACGACCGCACCTGGCGCTTCACCCTGCGCGAGGCCACCTTCCAGGACGGCACGGACGTCACCCCGTCCGCCGTGGCCGCCGCCCTCACCCACGCCACGCGGGCGAAGCCCGCGCCCGCCGCGCTCGCCGGCGTCACGCTCAGCGCGCGGGCCGACGGCGACCGCGGCCTGCGCATCACCACCGCAGCCCCCGACCCCGTGCTGCCCATGCGGCTGTCCAGCCCGAGCCTGGCGATCCTCTCCCCGAAGGCGTACGGCAGGACGGACCGCCCCGACCCGGTCGGCCACGCCACCGGACCGTTCGAGATCACCAAGGTCGACGGCGGCGGCTCCGCCACCCTCGACCGCTACGACGACTACTGGGGTGGCCGCGCCCAGGCCGCCGGCATCGACGCGCGCTTCGTCAAGGACGGCACCGCGCGCGCCAACGCCGTACGCACCGGCGACGTCGACATCGCCGAGGCGATCCCCGTGGCCCAGGCCGCCACCCTCGACAAGGCCACCCTCAAGGAAGCCGGCACCACCCGGACCACCAGCCTGCAGCTCAACACCAGGACCGGCCCCTTCAAGGACCCGGGGCTGCGCGCCGCCGCCCGCGGCGCGATCGACTCCGCCGCCCTCGTCAAGGGCGTCTTCGAGGGGTACGCCGACCCGGGCGCCGGGATCTACGGCCCCGCCGTCACCTGGGCCGAGAGCAAGCGGGTGAAGCCGGCCGGACGCGCGAAGCCCGCCCGGCCCGACGGTACGTCGATCACCCTCGCCACCTACGACAACCGGCCCGAACTCCCCGAGGTCGCCCAGGTCGTGCAACAGCAGCTCCAGAAGGCCGGCTTCGCGGTGAAGCTGGAGGTGCGCGAGTACTCGCGCCTGGAGAGCGACGCGCTCGCCGGGAAGTTCGACGCGTTCATCGGCGCCCGCAACAGCCTCCTGGACACCGGCGACCCCGTCGGCATCCTCGCCAGTGACTACACCTGCGACGGCGGCTACAACCTCGCCCTGCTCTGCGACAAGAAGGTCGACCGGGCCGTCGCCGCGGCCGACCGGACCGACGGCACCGGCGAGCGGCAGGACGCCGCCATGGCCGCGGAAGCGGCCGTCCTCGGCACGGACGCGGTGGTGCCGCTGGCGCACCAGCGGATCATCGCCGGCGTCTCCACCAAGGTCCGGGGCGTCCTCCTCGACCCCTACGAGCGGACCCTCGTGGGCACCGGAACGCGACGCTGACCGGCCGGTTCAGGCGGGCAGCCGCGTGTCGGCCACGCAGCTGATCTCGACGAGCTGCCCCGGGAAGGTCAGTTCGGTGACGCCCAGGGCCGTGCTGACCGGGCGGTGGGTGCCGAAGTACGCCCGGTTGCCCTCCGCCACCACCTCGGCGTTGCGCACCAGGTCCACCACGTACAGCGTCTGGGACACGATCTGGCGGCGCGTCACGCCGTAGTGGGCCAGGACCCGGTCCATGTTCACATACGTCCGCTCGAGCTGGGCGGCGAGGTCGTCCGCGGGGTCGAAGGCGCCCGCCTCGTCGAACGAGAGCTGGCCGGAGACATGGATCAGCTCGCCGGACCGGATCGCCTGCGCGTAGCCGAAGTGGCGCTCCGCCGGTATGCCGTGGTCGTAGACGTCGAGGGTGCTCATGGTTCCCGTCCTTCCGTCGAGCGCGTATCCGCGCTCTCTTGCGGTTACTCGGAAACCGTAGGAGAGTGACGGCCGACCTGGAAGAACGCACTTTTCAGTGACTGGGGAACCCGATGGTGACCAAGCAGTTGAGGGACCTGCCCGAGAACGCGGACCTCCGGCGGGCGGACTCCCTGGCCCGGGAGATCTTCTCCGACGTGGCCAACAAATGGGCGCTTCTGATCATCGAGGCCCTCGGCGACCGCACCCTGCGCTTCAGCGAGTTGCGGAACGAGGTGGAGGGCGTCAGCCACAAGATGCTGACCCAGAACCTGCGGATGCTGGAGCGCAACGGCCTGGTCGACCGCGAGGTGCACCCCACCGTGCCGCCCAAGGTCGAGTACACGCTGACCGAGCCGGGCCGGGCCCTGCGCGCCACGGTCGACGCGATCTGCGGCTGGACCCACCAGTACCTCGGGCACATCGAGTCGGCGCGCGGCCGGTTCGACTCCTGACCGGCCCGGGCGTCAGCCCGCGACCAGTTCGCGCACCTGCCGGGGAGCCGGGGCCTTCTCGACCCGCGAGGTCCGGTACAGCCACAGCACGTCCCGCCCGAACGACCACACCAGCAGGGCCAGCGCCAGGGCCGCGACCCCGAAGTTGGCCGCGTACGGCAGCAGATCGGCACCCGCCAGCAGCAACAGCACGCCCTGGAGCGCCGCGACCGTCTTGCGGGCGGTGCTCGGCGGCAGCACGGCGGTCAGCCATGGCCAGACACGGGCGGCGGCGACGAAGACGTACCGCATACCGCCGATCAGCAGCACCCACGGGCCCAGTTGCATGGACACGTACACGCTGAGCACCAGGATCAGGAACGCGTCGACCTCCATGTCGAAGCGCGCGCCCAGCGGCGTCGAGGTGCCGGTGCGACGGGCCACCTTGCCGTCGACCCCGTCGAGGATCAGCGCCACCGCCGTCAGACCGACGAACAACGACACGGGCGGCGAGCTCTGGAAGGAGTCCGCGACCAGCGCGGTGACCCCGCCGACGAGGGTGGCCCGGCCGAGGGTGACCCGGTTCGCCGCGCCGAAGGAGCGCAGCCGCGAGCGGTGCAGGGCCCGGGAGAGCACGGCCCAGGTGGCGAACGCGAACGCGAGGCCGGTCAGCCAGCCCGCCGGGCCCATGCCGATCGCCGTGCCGATCAGGGCCAGCAGCAGGACCTGCGCACCCGCCCCCAGGGCGGTCTCCTGCTGGACGAGCCTCGCGTCGTACGTGTTGTTCAGGGCCACCGAACACCCTCCGGCCGTGTGACAGAGTCGATCAACGCCGCTACCTTGTGCGCGGCCTGTGCACCCCTCGGTACGCAAGCAGCTTCCCGATCGTTCAGGAGGACTTCGATGAAGCACACCGGACGTGCGTTCTGGATCGACTCGCCTGGGCGAGGCGCGATCCGGGACGTCGCCCTGCCCGCGCCCGGCGAGGGCGAGGTGCTGGTCCGCACGCTGTTCTCCGGCGTGAGCCGCGGCACCGAGACGCTCGTCTTCCGCGGCGGCGTACCCGTCAGCCAGCACACCGCCATGCGGGCGCCGTTCCAGGAGGGCGACTTCCCGGGCCCGGTGAAATACGGCTACCTCAACGTCGGAGTGGTGGAGGAGGGGCCCGAGGCGCTCGCCGGCCGTACGGTGTTCTGCCTCTACCCGCACCAGACCCGGTACGTCGTCCCGGCGAGCGCCGTCACGCCCGTGCCCGACACCGTGCCGGCCGAACGGGCCGTGCTCGCCGGGACCGTGGAGACCGCCGTCAACGCCCTGTGGGACGCCGCGCCCCTGCTCGGCGACCGGATCGCCGTGGTCGGCGGCGGCATGGTCGGCTGCTCGGTCGCCGCCCTGCTCGCCCGGTTCCCCGGCGTCCGCGTCCAGTTGGTCGACGCCGACCCGGGCCGGGCGGACGTCGCCAAGGCCCTGGGCGTCGGCTTCGCCTCCCCGCGGGACGCCCTCGGTGAATGCGACCTGGTCGTCCACGCCAGCGCCACCGAGCAGGGCCTCGCCCGGTCCCTGGAACTCCTCAGCGCCGAGGGCACCGTCGTCGAACTCAGCTGGTACGGCGACCGGCAGGTGAGCCTGCCGCTCGGCGAGGCCTTCCACTCCCGGCGCCTGGTCATCCGCAGCAGCCAGGTCGGCACCGTCTCCCCGGCCCGCCCCGGCCGCAGCTACGCCGACCGCCTCGCCCTCGCCCTCGACCTGCTCGCCGACCCCGCGCTCGACGCCCTCGTCACCGGCGAATCCGCCTTCGGGGACCTGCCCGACGTGCTGCCGAAGCTCGCCTCGGGCGAGATCCCCGCCCTGTGCCACCGCGTCCGCTACGACGAGAGCGATTGACACATCGGCTGACGATTCGTTCCATCCGGTACGACATCGGCCACGACAAGAGCGCCTGACCTGAGAAAAGACGTACCCGAGGCTGAACAAGGGAAGGCAGACAGCCGTACTACACGGCATCCCCGGCGGCCATCACCGGGGAAGCAGACGCGCCGCACCTGGAGGGTCGTCCGTTGTTCAGCATCACCGTCCGCGATCACATCATGATCGCCCACAGCTTCCGTGGCGAAGTCTTCGGACCGGCCCAGCGCCTGCACGGGGCCACGTTCCTCGTGGACGCCACCTTCCGGCGCGAACAGCTGGACGAGGACAACATCGTCGTCGACATCGGGCTGGCCACCCAGGAACTCGGGGCGGTCGTCAGCGAGCTGAACTACCGCAACCTCGACAACGAGCCCGACTTCGCCGGGGTCAACACCTCCACGGAGTTCCTCGCCAAGGTCATCGCCGACCGGCTCGCCGAGCGCATCCACAAGGGAGCGCTGGGCGAGGGCGCCAAGGGCATCGCGGGCCTCACCGTCACCCTGCACGAGTCGCACATCGCCTGGGCGAGTTACGAGCGTGCGCTGTGACCGACACGACCATCGAGCGGCCCGGGCCGGCCGGAGAGGCACCGGCGCGGCTCAACTACGTGCCCGTGCAGCACGCCGCCCTGAAGAACGCCGAGATCATCCCCATGTCCCTGCGCACCGTGCACTTCGTGCTGCCCGGCGGCGTCGACGACCCGGCGACACCGAGCGGCGGCAACGCCTACGACCGGCGCGTCTGCCTGGACCTGCCCGGCTTCGGCTGGCAGGTGACCAAGCACGCAGTCGCCGGTGACTGGCCCCGGCCCTCGGCGGCGGCCCGCACCGAACTCGCCCGCGCCCTGGCCGAGTTGCCGGACGGCGCCGCCGTCCTGCTCGACGGGCTGGTGGCCTGCGGCGTGCCGGAGATCGTGGTGCCGGAGGCGGAACGGCTGCGCATGGCCGTGCTCGTCCACCTCCCGCTCGGCGACGAGACCGGGCTCGACGCCGCGGTCGCCGCCGAACTCGACGCCAGGGAACGGGCGGTGCTGCGGGCCGTGCCCGCGGTGATCGCCACCAGCGACTGGGCCGTCCGCCGCCTGGTCTCCCACCACGGCCTGCCCCCGGAGCGCGTCCACGTCGCCGCCCCCGGCGCCGACATCGCGCCCCTCGCGCCCGGCACCGACGGTGTGTCGCGGCTGCTGTGCGTGGCCGCCGTGACCCCGCGCAAGGGCCAGCACCGGCTGGTGAAGGCACTGGCCGCGGTGACCGACCTGCCGTGGAGCTGCGTCTGCGTCGGCAGCCTCACCCAGGACCCGGAGTACGTCGCCCACCTGCGGTCCCTCATCCGCACGCACGGCCTGGAGGACCGGCTGGAGCTGGCGGGCCCGCGCTCCGGCCCGGCGCTCGACGCCAGTTACGCCACCGCCGACCTGATGGTCCTCACCTCGTACGCCGAGACGTACGGCATGGCGGTGACCGAGGCGCTGGCCCGCGGCATCCCCGTGCTGGCCACGGACGTCGGCGGCGTCCCCGAGGCGGTCGGGCGCGCCCCCGACGGCGGGGTGCCCGGCATCCTCGTCCCGCCGGAGAACCCCGCCGCCATCGCCGCCGAACTGCGCGGCTGGTTCGGCGAGGCGGACGTACGGCGCCGCCTCAAGGCCGCCGCCCGCGGCCGCCGCGCCGCCCTCGACGGCTGGGCGACGACCGCACAGAGCCTGGCGGCGGTCCTGCGCCGGCTCCCGACCGAACCCCGGAGGGCCGCATGACGAACCCGGTGACGACCCAGCAGAGCGGGATCCCGGCCCAGCCCGGGCCGCGGCAGACCGCCGAGTCGGTGGACGGCGTGATGCCGGGCGCGGGTCCCGGCGGCACGTCCGTGGTGGGGCAGGCTGTCGGTGTGATGGCCGAGGGCGCGGGTTCCGGCGGTGGTTCCGCGCTGGGACAGGCAGCCGGCGCTGTCATCCCGGGTGCCGGGCCCAGTGTCCCGGCAGCCGGATCGCGGCCCACCGTGAAGCTGCGTGAGGCCGGGCCCGACGACCCGCCCCGCTACGCGCCCGAGTGGCTGGAGCTGCGGGAGCCCGCCGACGCCGCCGCGCGGGCGCACGACCTGCTCGACCCGCTGCGCATCCGGCTCGCCAACCTGCCGGGCAAGTCGGGCGGCGTCGTCATCCACGACCTGGGCTGCGGCACCGGCTCGATGGGCCGCTGGCTCGCCCCCCGCCTGGACGGCGCCCAGCACTGGATCCTGCACGACCGCGACCCCTATCTGCTGCACTTCGCCGCCGTCGCCTCCCCGCGCTCCGCCGCCGACGGCAGCCGGGTCAGCACGGAGACGCGGCGCGGTGACGTGGCCCGTCTCACCCCGGACGCCCTGCAGGGCGCGTCCCTGGTGACGGCGTCCGCCCTGCTGGACGTCCTCACCCGCGAGGAAGTCGACACCCTCGCCGCCGCCTGCGCCGGAGCCGGCTGCCCCGCCCTGCTGACGCTGTCCGTCGCCGGGCGCGTGGAGCTGACCCCGTCCCACCCGCTGGACGCGGAGATCGCCCAGGCGTTCAACGACCACCAGCGCCGCGACGGACTGCTCGGCCCCGACGCGGTCACGGCGGCGGCCGAGGCGTTCTCCGAACAGGGCGCCACGGTGCGGCTGCACCCGAGTCCGTGGCGGCTCGGCCCGGAGCAGGCCGCGCTGACCGAGCAGTGGCTGCGCGGCTGGGTCGGCGCCGCCGTCGAGCAGCGCCCCGACCTGCGCGTCCCCGCCGAGGCCTACCTGGCCGACCGTCTGGCCGCCTGCGCCGCGGGCGAGTTGCGCGTCACCGTCCACCACACCGACCTCCTGGCCCTGTGCCGCCCGGTGGGCGGAGCGTCATGAGTCCGCAGGCGACGGGGACACGGGCGGCCCCAGGGGTCGTGCTGACTCCGGTGCGCGAGCGGCCGACGCCGGGCGGTGCACCGACGTCGGCTTCGGCCGCCGAATCGGCACCGGCCTCGGTCCCGGCACTGACGTCGGCTTCGGCCGCCGCGGTCCCGGTGCCGGCCTCGGTCCCGGTGCCGGCCTCGGTCCCGGTGCCGGCCTCGGTCCTGGCGCCGGCCTCGGCCCCCGAGCCGTCGCGCCGGAGCGCCGATCGGGCTTCGGCCACCGGCGTCGGCACCGGCAGTGGGACCGGCAGCGGCACCCGCACCGGCTCGGGATCGCCCGCCCACGTCACCGCCGTCGAAGCCCCCGCGACCGCCCCGGAGTCCGGCCGCGCCCCGGTCGGCTCCCCGTCGCCCGGCCCCCTCCGTGCCGTCCTCGCCCGGCTCGGTTCGCGCCAGGTCCGTACGCACCTCGGGACCCTCGCCGGTGTCGCCATCATCGGTGTGCTGTTCTGGCGGCTCGGTACCGGCGTCTTCCTGGACGGGCTGCGCCGGATCGACGCGGTGACCCTGCTGCTCGCGCTCGGGATCGGGCTCGTCACCACGGTGTTCAGCGCGTGGCGCTGGGCGCTGGTGGCCCGGGGGCTGCGCATCCGGCTGCCGTTCGGGCCGGCCGTGGCCGACTACTACCGCGCGCTGTTCCTCAACGCGGCCCTGCCCGGCGGGGTCCTCGGCGACGTGCACCGGGCCGTGCGGCACGGGCAGAGCGAGGGGGATCTGCGGCGGGCCGTGAAGGCCGTCGTCCTCGAACGGGCCGCCGGGCAGCTCGCGCTGTTCGCCGTCGGGGCCGTGGTCCTGCTGACCATGCCGTCCCCGGTGCTCGACGAGGCCCGGCACGTCGCCCCGCTCGCGGCCCTGGCCGCACTCGGCGCACTCGCCGTCGTCCTCGCCCTGCGCATGAACCGGGCGGCACCCTCCCGCCGGGGCCGGAAGCTGCGCGCGACCCTCGCCGAGGCGCGCGCAGGGCTGCTGTCCCGGCGCAACGGGCCCGGGGTGGTTGTCTCCTCCGTGGTGGTCCTGGCAGGTTACGTCGCCATGTTCGTCCTCGCCGCCCGGGTCGCCGGAGCCGCCGCCTCCGTGGCCGTCCTGGTGCCGCTCGCGGTGCTGGCGCTGCTGGCCATGGGGCTGCCGCTGAACGTCGGCGGCTGGGGGCCCCGGGAGGGCGTCACCGCCTGGGCGTTCGGCGCCGCCGGTCTCGGCGCCGGCCGGGGACTCGCCGTCGCGGTCGTCTACGGGGTGCTCAGCCTCGTGGCCAGCCTGCCCGGCCTGATCGTGCTCGTCGCCCGCTGGTACGCCGGACTGCGCGCCGGGCCCCGGGCCGCCGCACCGGCCCCTGGACCCGGTCCCGCACCGGACGGTGACTACCCGTCGGAGGTCAGCAACGAGAAATACGCCCCGAAGGAATCCGCCAGGCTCGCCAGGAGTTCCTTCCCTTTTTCCGCCGAACCCAGCGAAGCACGGCCGATGACACCGGAATCGGTATAGCCGGACATGCCGAGGGTCAGCAGATGACGCCGGTCGTCGGCGACGAAATCGGAGGTCTCATAACCGGGACGGAGCATTTCGGGATGAGCGTGCAGAAGGATGGAGGTCTCAATTTCCCCCGCGTGCATGTCGGTGAGCAGCGAGGTGACCACACCCGCCCGCTCCCGCGCCGCCTCCCAGTCCTCCGGGGCCGGGAAGAGCGCCATCCGCTCACCGCGGGCGGAGGACTCCTGAACGACATTGCCCAGCACGTAGTTCCCGCCGTGCCCGTTGACCACCACCAGGGCGTCTACCCCGGACCGGCGGAGCGAATCCGCTATGTCCCGTACCACCGCATGAAGGGTCACCGAGGAGATGCTGACGGTCCCCGGCCAGGCCGCGTGCTCGTGCGAGCACGAGATCGTCACCGGAGGAAGGAGGTGCACCGGGTACGCGCCGGCTATCTCCCGCGCGACGGCACAGGCCACCAGCGTGTCGGTCGCCAGCGGAAGGAACGGACCGTGCTGCTCGAAGCTCCCCACGGGAAGCACCGCGACCTGCCGTGAGACACCGGCGCCTCGCGTCCGTATGTCTTCCGTGGTGTCCGCCGGTACCAGATCACTCATAACTCCACGGCCTTTCGTCTCTGCTTAGGAACTCGAGAATCATGACAGAAAACATTGGCGTACTCGGCAAGAAGTCCCCGCAGCGGACCGGCGTGGAACGCGTCGTCAATGCCCCCTTGCCCACCGTGTACGGGAAATTCCAGGCGGTCGGCTACCTGGACCACGACCGCGGTGACGAACAGGTGGCGCTGGTCTACGGCGAGATCGGCACGGAAGACGTCCTCATCCGGCTGCACTCGGAGTGCCTGACCGGCGACGCCTTCGGCTCCCAGCACTGCGAGTGCGGCGACCAGCTCGACGCCGCCCTGCGCGCGGTCGTCGCCGAGGGCGCCGGTGTCGTCGTCTACCTCAGAGGGCATGAGGGCCGCGGCATCGGCCTGCTGGCCAAGCTGCGCGCGATGGCCCTGCAGGCGGAGGGCCTGGACACCGTCGAGGCGAACCTCGCCCTCGGCCTGCCGGTCGACGCCCGCGACTACGGCGTCGCCGCGCGGATCCTGGACGACCTGGGCGTGAACTCCGTCCGCCTGATGTCCAACAACCCGCGCAAGCGCGAGGCGCTGGTGAACCACGGCATCCGCGTCGCCGAGCAGGTGCCGCTGCTGATCCCGCCGTGCGAGAACAACATCACCTACCTGCGCACCAAGCGGGAGCGCCTCGACCACCACCTGCCCCACCTGGACGCGGTGGTCAGCTCCTCCTGAGGCACCGGACCCCCATCGGCCGGTTCCGGTCCTCCCCGACGTGACCTGGGCGAATCCGTGCGCGACCCGTAGCCGGGCCGCGTACGCTTCGTGGACGTCCGCCCCTTGAGCGTCGGCCCCGCAGCGGCCGACGCCTCACGTCCGGAGGCCCACCCGGTATGACCGAGCTCCATCTGTGGCTGCGCCACGAGGCCCGCACGACCGAGCGACGCACACCCGTCGTGCCCGACGACGCCCGGCGCCTCGTCGAGAACGGAGTGGAACTGACGGTCGAGGAGTCCCCGCAGCGGGTCTTCCCGATCGAGGAGTACCAGGCGGCCGGCTGCCGTGTCGCCCCCGCGGGCTCCTGGGTGACGGCGCCCCGGGACGCCGTCGTGCTCGGCCTGAAGGAACTGCCCGACGAACCGGCCGAACTGACGCACCGGCACATCTTCTTCGGCCACGCCTACAAGGGTCAGCCGGGGGCGGCCGGCCTGCTGCGCCGGTTCGCCGCCGGCGGCGGGGCGCTGTTCGACCTGGAGTACCTGGTGGACGACTCCGGGCGGCGCCTCGCCGCCTTCGGCTTCTGGGCCGGCTACCTGGGCGCGGCCCTGGCGGTGCTGCAGCACCGGGGCCGGCTGCGGGCGCCGCTCGTGCCCACCACCAAGGGCGAACTGGACGAGACCCTCAAGCCCGCCGACGGCGACGCCGACTTCACCGGCCTGGTCGTCGGTGCCCTGGGACGCAGCGGCCGCGGCGCCCGGGTGGCCTTCGCCACCGCCGGAGTGGACCCGACCTGCTGGGACCTCGCCGAGACCCGCGACCTGGACCGCGCCGCCCTGCTGCGGCACGACGTGATGGTGAACGCGGTGCTCGCCACCAGCCCCGTCCCGCCCTTCCTGCGCGAGCAGGACCTCGACGCCCCGGACCGCCGGCTGCGCACCCTGTGCGACGTGACGTGCGACGTCGGCTCACCGCTCAACGTCCTGCCGGTGTACGACGAGACCACCAGCTGGGACGAGCCGGTACGGCGGCTGCGCGCACAGCCGCCGCTCGACCTGATCGCCATCGACAACCTGCCCTCCCTGCTGCCGCTGGAGTCCAGCGCCGACTTCTCGGCCGCGCTGCTGCCCCACCTGCTCGACTTCGGCGTCTCCGGGGCGTGGGCGCGCTGCCTGGACCGGTTCCGCCGGGCGTCCCGCGAGCACGGTTTCGGCGACGGGGAGTCCCATGACCGCTGACCCGGTACCCGCGAGCGGCACGGTCCACTGGATCGGCGCCGGACTGTCCACCGGCAGCGGCCTGGCCGCGCTGTGCGACACCGCCGAGCGGGTCCGGCTCTGGCACCGCACCGAGAGCCGCGCCGCCGACGCCCTCGGGCGGCTGGGCCTGGCCGGGCGGGCCGAGCCCCGCGCCTGCACGCTGTCCGCCCTCACCGCCGAACTGGCGCCCGGCGACGTCGTCGTGTCGATGCTGCCCGCGCCGGAACACGCCCCGCTGCTCGCCGAGTGCGTCCGGCTGGGCGCGCACTTCGCGTGCTCCAGCTATGTGTCGGAGGCGGTGCTGGAGCAGGTGCCCGCCGCCGAGAAGGCCGGGGTCGTCGTCCTCACCGAGGCCGGGCTCGACCCGGGCATCGACCACCTCTTCGCGCACGACCTCGTCGCCCGGGCCCGCCGGGCCGTCGGTGACGGGACGCCCGCCTCGTACACGCTCACCTCGTACTGCGGCGGCGTCCCCGCCGTCCCGAACGACTTCACCTACCGCTTCAGCTGGGCACCCGCGGGGGTCCTCAACGCCCTGCGCTCCCCGGCCCGTTACCTCGACGACGGCGCCGAGACCGTCGCCGAACGCCCGTGGGAGGCGACCCGACGGCACGTCGTCGACGGGGAGACGTTCGAGGTCTACCCCAACCGCGACAGCCTCCCGTTCGTCGCCCAGTACGGTCTGCCGGACGCCTGGACACCGCGGACCTTCGTACGCGGCACCCTGCGCCTGGAGGGCTGGCTGCGCGCCTGGGACGCCGTCTTCGAGGAGCTGAAGACCGGCGACGACGCCCGGATCGCCGCCGTGGCCCGGGAACTGGCCGCCGCTTACCCCACCACGGACGACGACCGCGACCGGGTCGTGCTCGCCGTGTCCCTGGAGGTGCGGGCCGAGGCGGGACGGACCTGGACGGGCGGCTACCTCCTCGACCTGGTGGGCGACGCCGGGGAGAGCGCGATGGCCCGCTGCGTCTCGCGCACCCTCGCGCTGGGCGTCCGGCACGTCCTGGACGGCTCCCTGCCGCCGGGCCTGAACCGCGCCGCCGAGACGGCCGACCGGTCCGAGCGGTGGCTGCGTGAACTCGCCCGGGACGGGATCGAGTTCACGCTCCGCGTCGATCAGTGAGCGGCGTTCAGCCGGTCAGGGCCTCGTGGACCAGCCGCTTGAGGTCCTTGAAGACCGTGTGCGAGGTCCGGGGCCGCACCTGCGTCATGAACTGAACCGTCAGGTCGCGGCCCGGGTCCACCCAGAACGTCGTCGTGGCCACCCCGCTCCAGCCGAAGGCGCCGAGCCCGGACGGCGCCTGCGTGCGGGAAGGGTCGATCACCACGGAGCAGTTGAGGCCGAAGCCGACCCCTTCGTTGCCGGGCTCGTCGTGGGCGGGCCGGCTGCCGAAGGCCCGCAGATCGGCGCCGCCGGGCAGGTGGTTGCGGGTCATCAGCTCCACCGTCTCCGGGGCGAGCAGCCGGACGCCGTCCAACTCGCCCCGGCGGCGCAGCAGTTCCATGAAGCGGTGGTAGTCGCGGGCGGAGCAGACCATGCCGCCGCTGCCCGACAGGAACCGAGGCCGGCCCCGCAGCGGCAGTCCCGGGATCGGCTCGATGCCGCCGCCGTCCTTCTCCCCGTACATCTCGGACAGCCGGGGCGCCTGCTCGTCCGTGACGTGGAACCCCGCGTCGGTCATGCCGAGCGGCGTGAAGATCCGCTCGGCGAAGAACGCGTCGAGCGGCTGTCCGGACACCACCTCGATGACCCGGCCCAGGACGTTGCTGGCGACCGAGTAGTTCCACTCCGTGCCCGGCTCGAACTGCAGGGGCAGGCTCGCGTAGACCTCGATGGTCTCGGCCAGGTCCGCGCCCGGTGGCACCGACGACTCCAGGCCGGCCGCGCGGTACAGGGCGTCGACGGGGTGGGAGTGGTAGAAGCCGAAGGTCAGGCCCGAGGTGTGGGTGAGCAGGTGCCGGACGAGTATCGGCCCGGCGGCCGGGCGGGTCTTCACGTCGGACCCGGATCCGCTCACGTACACCCGCGGGTCGGCGAAGGCCGGCAGGTGGTCGGCGACGGGGTCGTCCAGTGACAGCCGGCCCTCCTCCACCAGCAGCAGCGCGGCGACCGCGGTGACGGGCTTCGTCATGGAGTAGATCCGCCACAGCGTGTCGGGCTCGACGGGAAGCCCGGCCGCCATGTCGCGCAGGCCGTGCGTGGTGAGGTGGGCGACGCGTCCGCCGCGGGCGACGGAGACGAGGAAGCCCGGCAGACGCCCCGCCTCGACCAGACCGGCGAAGTGCCGGTCCAGGCGGCCCAGCGCCTTCGGATCCAGCCCCGCCTCAGCCGGGTCCGCCTCTTGTCGCAGCTGTGCCATCGCTCTTCCTCCATCGCGCTCGTCGAGGTGAGATCCGGCATACCCCGCCCGGACCGCCTCCGATCCCATCCTCGTCCAGGAACCCTTCATGATCGCGCAGGAACAGGTGAGCGGGTGTCATCAGCTCGGAGCCCCGCTTGATAGGCAAGTCTCCACTTGCCTATCGTGGGGGTCATGGCGGAGGATGTCTTCAAGGCCCTGGCCGACCCCACGCGGCGGCGCATCCTGGACGAGCTGGTGGAACGGGACGGGCAGAGCCTGTTCGAGATCTGCACCCGGCTGGTGACCAAGCACGGTCTGGGGCTGTCCCGCCAGGCGATCAGCCAGCACCTGGCGGTCCTGGAGTCGGCGGGTCTCGTCGTGACCCGGCGCGAGGGCCGCTACAAGTTCCACGACCTGAACACCGAACCCCTCGAGCGCATCATGACCCGATGGCTCAGGCCCGACCCACCGGAGGACACCCCATGAGGATCCACATCACCAGCGTCTTCGTCGACGACCAGGAGAAGGCCCTGCGCTTCTACACGGACGTACTCGGCTTCGTGAAGAAGCACGACGTCCCCATGGGCACGGACCGGTGGCTGACGGTGGTCTCCCCGGAGGACCCGGACGGCACGGAACTCCTGCTCGAACCCTCCGGCCACCCCGCGGTCCCGCCCTACAAGACGGCCCTGGTCGAGGACGGCATCCCCGCCGCGTCCTTCGCCGTCGACGACGTCCGGGCGGAGTTCGAGCGCCTGCGCGACCTGGGCGTGACGTTCACCCAGGAGCCGCTGGAGATGGGCCCGGTCACGGCCGCGGTGCTGGACGACACCTGCGGCAACCTGATCCAGATCGTCCACACCAAGGCCTAGTCCCGGGGGAGCAGGACCGACGGCCGATGCCCGGGCACCGGCCGGCCTCCTAGGCTGCGGGGCGGGGCGCCGCCGCGCCAGGACGCCACGAGAAGAGGTCACCATGCCCGTGAACGGTCGCAGCCACATCCGGATCGCCCGCCCCTCCCGGGACCTCGCCGCGGCCGAGCGCTTCTGGCGCGAGGGGCTCGGGCTGGACGTGGTGTGGCGGTCCGAGAGCGGATCCGGACCGGGCCACCACGACCTGCTGATGCTCGGCTGGCCCGACGGCGACTGGCACCTGGAGCTGGTGCACGAGCCCGGCCGCCCGGTCGAGCCCCGCCCCACGGACGAGGACCTGCTCGTCATCTACGCGGACGGTCCGGTCCCGGACGACCTGACAGCCCGCCTGGAGCAGCACGGCGGCAAGCGGGTGGCGTCCCCCAACCCCTACTGGAACGAGTGGGGAGTCACGATCGAGGACCCTGACGGCTACCGCCTCGTGCTGTGCCGCCGGGCGTGGTCCAACAGCTGAGGCGGAGGAGCCCACAAGCCCCTGCCGCCGGGCCCCGGCAGGAACCCGGCGGCAGGACGCGATGGTCTCAGGCCGTCACCTTCTCCCGCCGCACGGCTTCCCGGGCGGCACGTTCCCCCAGGAGTTCCGTCGGCACCCGGTGCGTCTCCCGCGCCGACAGCGCCGCCACCACCGGCGGCACGCACAGCGCCGCCGTGAACAGCGCCACCGCCGACCAGTCGTCCCCGCCCGGCCCGGCGATCCGCGCCGCGAACGTCACCGCGAACCCGGCCGCCGCGAACCCGATCTGCGTGCCGATGGCCACGCCGGACAGCCGCACCCGGGTCGCGAACATCTCGCCGTAGAAGGCCGGCCACACCCCGTTCGCCGCGCTGTAGACGACGCCGAAGCAGAGGACGCCGGTCAGGAAGGTCAGCGGGTAGGAACCCGTGGAGACCGCCCACAGGTACAGGAACATCGTCACCGCGCTGCCGGCCGCGCCGACCAGGAACACCGGCCGGCGGCCGATCCGGTCGGACAGCGTCGCCCACAGCGGGATCGCCGCGAGCGCGACGACATTGGCCAGGGCACCGACCCACAGCATGGCCGTACGCGACATGCCGACCGCGTCGCTCGTGCCGTACGCCAGCGCCCACACCGTGAAGATCGTGCTGACCGAGGCGATGAGCGCGCCCGCGATCACCCGCAGCACGTCCGCCCAGTGCTCGCGCAGCAGCACCAGGAGCGGCATTTTCACGACACCCTCCGCGGCGGCCTGCCGGGCGAAGGCCGGGGTCTCGTCCAGCTTGCGCCGGATGACGTAACCGGCCACGGCGACCGCGACGCTCAGCCAGAACGGCACCCGCCAGCCCCACGACAGCAACTGCTCCTCGGGCAGCGCGGCGACCGGGATGAAGACCAGCGTGGCCAGCAGCTGCCCGCCCTGCGTGCCGCTGAGCGTGAAGCTGGTGAAGAAGCCGCGCCGGTCCGGCGGCGCGTGTTCCAGCGTCATGGAGTTGGCGCTGGCCTGCTCGCCCGCCGCCGAGATGCCCTGCAGCACCCGGCAGAGCACCAGCAGCACCGGGGCGAGCGTGCCGACCTGCTCCCGGGTCGGCAGACAGCCGATGAGGAACGTCGACAGCCCCATCAGCATCAGCGTGAAGACCATGATCTTCTTGCGGCCGAGCCGGTCCCCGAAGTGACCGAGGACCAGCGCGCCGACCGGGCGGGCGGCGTACGCGACGCCGAACGTGGCCAGCGACAGCAGGGTCGCCGTGGCCGGGTCGGACTCGTCGAAGAACACCTCGGGGAAGATCAGCGCGGCGGCACTGCCGTAGATGAAGAAGTCGTAGTACTCCAGGGCGCTGCCGATCCACGCGGCGGTGGCGGCTTTCCTGGGCTGGCCGGGCGGGGCGGCGGCCCCTTCGGGCAGGGCGGGGACGGACACGGCGGCTCCTTCGGGGGCTCCACCCTAGGCGGAGCGGGACACAAGGCGAGCAGAGGGGGACGTGCCGGATCGCGGCTAATTAACCCACTGGGTAGTTAGTAGGGGATGGCCAGTGATGCTGCGCCCGTGGGTCGCCGGTGTCAAGGGGTCGCGCGCCGGGCGTCAGTCCGCCGCGCGCTCCGCCGTCAGGTACGCGATCACCATGTCGCCGAGCATGGCGCGGTAGTGCGCGCGCTGCGCCGGGTCGAGCAGGTCGCGGCCGAACAGGGCGCCGAAGGTGTGCCGGTTGGAGACCCGGAAGAAGCAGAACGAGGAGATCATCGCGTGCAGGTCGACGGCGTCCACGTCGGCCGTGAACAGGCCCGACTCGCGGCCCGACGCCAGGATCCGGCGGATCACGTCCAGGGCCGGGGAGCCGATCTTCCCGAGCTTCTCGGAGCCGGCGATGTGCTGCGCCTCGTGGATGTTCTCGATGCTGACCAGGCGGATGAAGTCCGGGTGCTGCTCGTGGTGGTCGAAGGTCAGCTCGGCCAGGCGCCGGATGGCGGCCACGGGGTCGAGGTGGTCGACGTCGAGCTGCTGCTCGGCCTCCCGGATCACGCCGTAGGCCCGCTCCAGCACGGCCGTGAAGAGCTGCTCCTTGCCGCCGAAGTAGTAGTAGATCATCCGCTTGGTGGTGCGGGTGCGGGCGGCGATCTCGTCGACCCGGGCCCCGTCGTACCCGGCCCGGGCGAACTCCTGCGTGGCGACGTCGAGGATCTCGGCCCGGGTGCGGGCGGCGTCACGGATGCGCTCGCCAGGACGTGCCGGTTCTTCGACGCTGGTCATCAGGTTCCTTCGGGCGGAGGGTCCGGTGCCGGTGATTGTAGAAGCAGGGGCCCGTCCGCCCGCGGGGTCTTCCCGAGGCCGTACGCGGCTGGTATAGCTAACGTACTAGTTCGTACATTGGTGAGCTGCTGGAGGCGCGCGTGCCCAAGGACTCGTATCTCGTCGGACTGATCGGTTCCGGCATCGGTCCGTCGCTCAGCCCGGCGCTGCACGAGAGAGAGGCCGACCGCCAGGGCCTGCGCCTGCTGTACCGGCTCATCGACATCGACCCGCTCGGCGTGCCGCCCGAGGGGGTGGGCGATCTGGTGCGGGCCGCCCGCGACCTGGGCTTCGACGGGCTGAACATCACGCACCCGTGCAAGCAGCTCGTCCTGGAGCACCTGGACGCGCTCGCCCCGCAGGCGGAGGCGCTGGGCGCGGTCAACACGATCGTCTTCGAGGACGGCCGGGCCGTCGGCCACAACACGGACGCCACCGGCTTCGCCGCGTCCTTCGCGCGCGGGCTGCCGGACGCGCCGCTGGAGCGGGTCGTGCAGCTGGGCGCCGGCGGCGCGGGCGCGGCCGTCGCGCACGCCCTGCTCACCCTCGGCGCCGGGCGGGTCACCGTCGTCGACGCCCTGCCCGAGCGGGCCGCCGCGCTCGCCGACTCCCTGAACCGCGCCTTCGGCCAGGGCCGTGCGGCCGCCGCGCCCCCCGACCGGCAGGCCGGACTGCTCGCGCACGCCGACGGCATCGTCCACGCCACGCCCACCGGCATGGCGGCCCACCCCGGCCTGCCCCTGCCCGCCGGACTGCTCCACCCCGGCCTGTGGGTCGCCGAGGTGGTCTACCGCCCGCTGGAGACCGAACTGCTGCGCACCGCCCGCGCCCTGGGCTGCGCCACCCTCGACGGCGGCGGCATGGCCGCCTTCCAGGCCGCCGACGCGTTCCGCCTGTTCACCGGCCGGGAACCCGACGCCCCGCGGATGCTGACGGACCTGACCGAGCTGGCCGGGGCCGTAGGCGCACCGAACTAGGAAGGGACACCGACGTTGCGAACGTCCATCGCCACCGTCTCCCTCAGTGGATCCCTCACCGAGAAGCTCGACGCCGCCGCACGGGCCGGTTTCGACGGGGTGGAGATCTTCGAGAACGACCTGCTGGCCAGCCCCCTCACCCCCGAGGACATCCGCGCCCGCTGCGCCGACCTCGGTCTCGGCATCGAGCTCTACCAGCCGATGCGGGACATCGAGGCCGTCCCCGAGGCCGAGTTCGCCCGGAACCTGCGGCGCGCCCGGCACAAGTTCGAGCTGATGCGCAGGCTCGGCGCCGACACGGTCCTCGTCTGCTCCAGCGTCTCCCCGCTGGCGGTGGACGACGACGCCCTCGCCGCCGAGCAGTTGAGCCGGCTCGCGGACGCGGCACGGGAGTCCGGCGTCCGGGTGGCCTACGAGGCGCTCGCGTGGGGGCGGCACGTCAGCACCTACGACCACGCCTGGCGCATCGTCGAGACGGCCGGGCATCCCGCCCTCGGCACCTGCCTGGACAGCTTCCACATCCTCTCGCGCGGCTCGGACCCCCGGGGCATCGAGGACATCCCCGGCGAGAAGATCTTCTTCCTCCAGCTCGCGGACGCCCCGCTGCTCGCCATGGACGTCCTGCGGTGGAGCCGCCACCACCGCTGCTTCCCCGGCCAGGGCGGCTTCGACGTCACCGGCCTGCTGCGGCACGTCCTGCGCACCGGCTACGACGGTCCGCTCTCCCTGGAGGTCTTCAACGACGTCTTCCGGCAGGCCGAGGCCGGTCCGACCGCCGTCGACGCCCGGCGCTCCCTGCTGGTCCTCCAGGAGGCGGTCGGCCGGGCCGCCCTGCCCGAGCCCGTCGTCCCCACCGGCGTCGCCTTCGCCGAGCTGGTCACGCCCGACGCCGAACCCCTCACCGCGCTGCTCGGGGCCCTGGGCTTCGCCCGCACCGCACGGCACCGCGGCAAGCCCGTCGCCCTGTGGGAGCAGGGGGACGCCCGGATCCTCGTCAACACCGGCCCGGCCGTCCGCCGGGACGGCGCTCAGCTCGCCGCGATCGGCCTGGAGTCACCGGACCCGGCCGGAGCGGCCCGGCGCGCCGAGGCCCTGCTCGCGCCCCTGCTGCCCCGCCGCCGGGCCCCCGGGGACGCCCCGCTCGACGCGGTCGCCGCCCCCGACCGCACGGAGCTGTTCTTCTGCGCCACCGGCCGTCCGGAACTGCCCGACTGGCGCGCCGACTTCGAGGACACCGGCCGGCCCGCCACCGGCGGCGCGGGCATCCGGGGCATCGACCACCTCGCCCTCACCCAGCCCTGGCACCACTTCGACGAGGCGGCCCTGTTCCACCGCGGCGTGCTCGGCCTGCACGCCCAGGAGAGCGTGGACGTCGCCGACCCCTACGGCCTGCTGCGCAGCCGCGCCGTCACCGACGCCGACGGCCGGGTCCGGATCGCCCTCACGGTCGGCGCCGCGCCCACCGACGACACCGTCCACGCCCAGCACATCGCCCTCGCCACCGACGACGTGGTCGCCGCGGCCCGCCGCTTCCGCGAGGCCGGCGGCAGCCTGCTGCCGGTCCCCGCGAACTACTACGACGACCTCGCCGCCCGCTTCGAGTTCGCCGACGGCGAGCTGGAGACCTACCGCGAACTCGGCATCCTCTACGACCGGGACGCCCACGGCGTGTTCCGCCACTGCTACACGCGCACGATCGGCCGCGTCTTCTTCGAACTGGCCCAGCGCGACGACGGCTACCGCGGCTACGGCGCCGCGAACGCCCCGGTGCGGCTGGCCGCGCAGCACGCGGTGCGGGCGCTCACTGGCGGCTGACGGTCCGGGTGACGCCGGTGACGACCGTGGTGGCGAGGATCCAGCCGGTGAGGACGAGGGCGTAGGAGAGCCACTGGTACCAGCCGGTGGGTGCGAACGCGCCCTCCTGCCCGAAGGAGATCACCGGCAGCAGCAGGTCGAGGGTGTAGAAGACCGGGTTGAACTCCGGGGACTCGTCCGGCTTCAGCGGCCGCGGGTGGTGCAGCGCGTAGGCGAGGGAGCCGATCAGCAGCAGCGACACCAGCCAGCCGGCGGCGCGCAGGGGCCGGAAGCCGTAGCCGACGGTGGCGTCCTGGACCCGGCCCCACAGCCGGCCGTACCACGGCAGGGTGGCGCGCCGGCGGCGCTGCTTGGCGAGCTGGACGACGCGGGCGGCGTCGTCGTCCCCGATCCGGCGGTAGGCCGCGGTCAACTGCTCGTAGGCGTGCGGGACATACCCCTCGCGGTCCCGTTCCAGCATCGCCAGGCGCCGTTCGGCGGCTTCGTGCGGGGTGAGGGAGGTGTAGACGAGGCTGTCGAGCAGGACCTCCCCGGGGACCACGTCCGGTTCCAGGAACAGGACGTCCAGCTGGGCGCGGCGCAGGTTGAGCGCGCCCGACACGGGCGGGCCGTTGCGCAGCCAGAGCTCCCCGATCGTGCAACTGCTCGCCCGCAGCGCCGTGCCACCGGGGTTCTCCAGGCGGGCGCGGGAGAAGTCCAGACGACCCGCGACGCGGGCGCCGCGCAGGCCGATCCAGCCGCTCACGTCCGCGCCGCGCAGCAGGACATCGCCCTCCACGGTGAGGGTGACCGCGTCGAGGGCGGCCTTACCGGCCCCGGCGCCCAGCCGTGCCGCGTTGAGGTCGATCGTCCCGGCGATCGAGGCACCCGTCAGGCGCACCTCGCCGCGGGTGCGCAGCCCCGGTGCCGACAGGCCGTCGCCGATGGTCACATGGTTGAGCTGCAGCGCGGCCGGTCCGCCGGACGGTGCGTCGATGCCGGCCCCGTCCAGGAACAGCGCCCCGGAGATCTGCGCCCCGCCCAGCCGCACCGGCCCGCCGAACAGGCAGTCCGACACACGCAGCACGCCGTCCACGCGCAGGGTGGCGGCGTCCAGCCCGGGCAGGACGGACTCGCGCAGGTTCAGCTGCCGCAGCCGCGCCCCGTACAGGACGGGGACCTCCTCGAAGCAGCACTCGCTGAGGCGCACGGCGTGGTCGACCTCGCTGTACTTGAGGTCCAGCACGCCGGTGATCCGCGCTCCCGCCAGCCGGAGTGCGGCCGTCTCCCCGTCCTCCTGCGGGGCGCTCAGCAGCAGGGACCGCAACACGGCCGCCCGTACGGTCCGTTCGGGTCCCCAGTCCGCGCCCCGCGCCGGGTGGTCACCGGACGGCCCCCGGAAGTCCACGTCGTCCCCACGCGGAAAGGCGCGCCACACCCGCTCCTCGGCGGGCGTCATGTCGTCGGTCTGCATCGACGGGGACTCTGACGCGCCGGGCCGGAGGTGTCAACTCACCTCCGGCCCGGCTCCGTCACGCCCTGATGTTCCACTCCTGGATCACCGGCCGGCCGTGCTCGGTCGACAACCGGGAGACCGTGCCCGTCTCCAGCCGGAACAACCGCCCCTCCGACGGCGGCAGGCCCAGCCGGCGGGCCGTCAGGACGCGGAGGAAGTGGCCGTGCGCCACCAGCACCACATCGCCGTCGGGCAGCGCCTCGGCCACCCGGGACAGCACCCGATCGGCACGCTCGCCGACCTGCTCGGGGGACTCGCCCGGCTCGCCGCCGGGACCGGCCGGGCCCCCGTCGGTCCACAGGTCCCAGCCGGGGTGGCCTCGGTGTATCTCGTCGGTGGTGATGCCCTCGTAGGCGCCGTAGTACCACTCGTGCAGGTTCGGGTCCGCCACGGCCCCGGTCAGGCCCGCCAGTTCGGCGGTGCGCACCGCGCGGCCGAGCGGGCTGGTGAGGACCAGCGCGAAGGGACGGCCCGCCAGGAGCGGGGCCAGCGACTTCGCCTGTTCCTCACCGCGCCGGGTGAGGGGCAGGTCGGTGAAGCTGGTGTGCTGTCCGCTCCGGCTCCACTCCGTCTCGCCGTGGCGGACCAGCAGCAGATCTCCCACGTCCTACGCCTTCTTCGCGGACTCGACGGCGTGGCCGCCGAACTGGTTGCGCAGCGCCGCGATCATCTTCATCTGCGGCGAGTCGTCCTGCCGGGAGGCGAACCGGGAGAACAGGGAGGCCGTGATCGCGGGCAGCGGCACGGAGTTGTCGATCGCCGCCTCCACGGTCCAGCGCCCCTCGCCGGAGTCCTGGGCGTAGCCCCGCAGGCCCTCCAGGTGCTCGTCCTCGTCGAGCGCGTTCACCGCGAGGTCCAGCAGCCAGGAGCGGATGACGGTGCCCTCCTGCCAGGAGCGGAACACCTCGCGGACGTTGTCCACGGAGTCCACGGCCTCCAGCAGCTCCCAGCCCTCGGCGTAGGCCTGCATCATGGCGTACTCGATGCCGTTGTGGACCATCTTGGCGAAGTGCCCGGCGCCGACCTTGCCCGCGTGGACGTAGCCGTACGGGCCCTCCGGCTTGAGCGCGTCGAAGATCGGGCGCAGCCGGTCGACGGTCTCCTTCTCGCCGCCCACCATCAGCGCGTAGCCGTTCTTCAGGCCCCACACGCCGCCGGAGACGCCGGCGTCGACGAAGCCGATGCCGCGCTTGCTCAGCTCCTCGGCGTGCTTCTCGTCGTCCGTCCAGCGGGAGTTGCCGCCGTCGACGACCGTGTCGTACGGCTTGAGCAGGCCCGCCAGCTGGTCGATGACGTGCTGCGTGGGGGCGCCGGCCGGGACCATGACCCAGACCGTGCGGGGCGCCTCCAGCTGGTTGACGAGGTCGGCGAGGCTGGCGACGTCCGACTTCCCGGGGTCGGTGTCGTAGCCGACGACGGTGTGGCCGGCGTTGCGCAGGCGCTCGCGCATGTTGCCGCCCATCTTGCCGAGACCCACAAGTCCGATCTGCATGTCAGTTCACTTCCCGAAGATTGCGGTAGGCGGCCACCAGCGCGGCCGTGGACGGGTCGAGACCGGGGACGTCAGCGCCCTCGGTCAGGGCGGGCTCGACGCGCTTGGCGAGGACCTTGCCCAGCTCCACGCCCCACTGGTCGAAGGAGTCGATGTTCCAGACGGCGCCCTGCACGAACACCTTGTGCTCGTAGAGGGCGACCAGCTGCCCCAGGACCGAGGGGGACAGCTCGGTGGCCAGGATCGTCGTGGTCGGGTGGTTGCCCTGGAAGGTGCGGTGCGGCACCTGCTCCTCGGGCACGCCCTCGGCGCGTACCTCCTCGGCGGTCTTGCCGAAGGCGAGGGCCTGGCCCTGCGCGAACAGGTTGGCCATCAACAGGTCGTGCTGGCCCTTCAGTTCGTCGCTCAGCTCGGCGACCGGCCGGGCGAAGCCGATCAGGTCGGCCGGGATGAGCTTGGTGCCCTGGTGGATCAGCTGGTAGTAGGCGTGCTGCCCGTTGGTGCCGGGTGTGCCCCACACCACCGGCCCGGTCTGCCACTGCACGGGACGCCCGTCGCGGTCCACCGACTTGCCGTTGGACTCCATGTCGAGCTGCTGGAGGTAGGCGGTGAACTGGGACAGGTAGTGGCTGTACGGCAGGACCGCGTGCGACTGGGCGTCGTGGAAGTTGCCGTACCAGATGCCGAGCAGGCCCATGATCAGCGGGGCGTTGGCCTCGGCGGGGGCGTTGCGGAAGTGCTCGTCGACGATGCGGAAGCCGTCGAGCATCTCCCGGAAGCGGTCCGGGCCGATCGCGATCATCAGGGACAGGCCGATCGCGGAGTCGTAGGAGTAGCGGCCGCCGACCCAGTCCCAGAACTCGAACATGTTGTCGACGTCGATGCCGAAGTCGGCGACCTTCCCGGCGTTCGTCGACAGGGCGACGAAGTGCTTCGCCACCGCCTTCTCGTCGCCGCCGAGCCCGTCGAGCAGCCAGGAGCGCGCCGAGGTCGCGTTGGTGATCGTCTCGATGGTGGTGAACGTCTTGGACGCGACGATGAACAGCGTCTCCGCCGGGTCCAGGTCGCGCGTGGCCTCGTGCAGGTCGGAGCCGTCCACGTTGGACACGAAGCGGAAGGTCAGCGAACGGTCCGTGAACGGCCGCAGCGCCTCGTAGGCCATCGCCGGGCCGAGGTCCGAGCCGCCGATGCCGATGTTGACGACGTTGCGGATGCGCTTGCCGGTGTGGCCGGTCCACTCGCCCGAGCGCACCCGGTTCGCGAAGTCGGACATCTTGTCGAGCACGGCGTGCACGCCCGGGACGACGTTCTCGCCGTCGACCTCGATCACCGCGTCCCGGGCGGCGCGCAGCGCGGTGTGCAGCACGCCCCGGTTCTCGGTGGTGTTGATCTTCTCGCCGCGGAACATGGCGTCCCTGAGCCCGAACACGTCGGTGGCGGTCGCCAGCTCCTGGAGCAGGGCCAGTGTCTCGTCGGTGACCAGGTGCTTGGAGTAGTCGATGCGCAGGTCGCCCACGTGCACGACGTAGCGCTCGGCGCGCCCGGGGTCCGCCGCGAACAGCTCCCGCAGGTTCGGCTGCGGCAGGGCGTCCTTGCGGTGGTCCTCCAGGGCGGTCCACTCGGGCCGCCGCGTGAGCAGGGGGGAGTCAGACATGGGCGGGGGTCTCCTCGGTTGCCTCGCCGTTCAGGGCGATGGCGTACATCTCGTCCGCGTCGAGGCGCCGCAGCTCCTCGGCGATGAGTTCGGAGGTGGCACGGACCTTCAGCGCGAGGGTCCGGGACGGCTGGCCCGGCAGGGTCAGCGTGGCCAGCGGCCCCTCGGGGCGGTCGATGACGATCTCGCCGTTCTCCGTGCCCAGGCGTACGGCGGTCACGACCGGCCCGGCGGTGACCACGCGGTCGACCCGGACGTGCAGCCGCGCCTCCAGCCAGCGGGCCAGCAGCTCGGCGGCCGGGTTCTCGGCCTCGGCCTCCACGGCCGCCGAGATCACCTTCGCCCGGGCCTGGTCCAGCGCCGCCGCCAGCATCGAACGCCAGGGCGTCAGCCGGGTCCAGGCGAGGTCCGTGTCGCCGGGCGCGTAGGAGCGGACCCGGGTCTCCAGGGTCTGCAGGGGGTTCTCCACGGCGTACAGGTCGGTGATCCGCCGCTGGGCCAGGGCCCCGAGCGGGTCCTTCGAGGGCACCTCGGGGGCGTCCACCGGCCACCAGACCACCACCGGCGCGTCCGGCAGCAGCAGCGGCAGCACCACCGAGTCGGCGTGGTCGGACACCTCGCCGTAGGTCCGCAGGATCACCGTCTCGCCGGTGCCCGCGTCCGCGCCCACCCGGACCTCCGCGTCCAGCCGGGAGGACTGGCGGTCGCGGGGGGTGCGGGCGTGCCGCTTGATGACGACCAGGGTGCGCGAGGGGTGCTCGTGCGAGGCCTCCTCGGCCGCCTTGATCGCGTCGTAGGCGTTCTCCTCGTCCGTGACGATCACCATCGTCAGGACCATGCCCACGGCCGGCGTGCCGATGGCGCGGCGACCCTGCACCAGCGCCTTGTTGATCTTGCTTGCCGTGGTGTCGGTCAGGTCGATCTTCATGGCCTGCGCCAGCTCCGTCCGTCTCGTGCGAGCATCTCGTCGGCTTCCTCGGGTCCCCAGCTGCCGGAGGCGTACTGCGCGGGCCGGCCGTGCGTGGCCCAGTACTGCTCGATCGGGTCGAGGATCTTCCAGGACTCTTCCACTTCCTGGTGACGGGGGAACAGGTTGGCGTCGCCCAGGAGCACGTCCAGGATCAGCCGTTCGTACGCCTCCGGGCTCGATTCGGTGAACGACTCGCCGTAGGCGAAGTCCATCGTCACGTCCCGGATCTCCATCGACGTGCCCGGCACCTTGGAGCCGAACCGGACCGTCATGCCCTCGTCCGGCTGCACGCGGATGACGATCGCGTTGGCGCCCAGTTCCTCCGTCGCGGTCGAGTCGAAGGGGGAGTGCGGGGCCCGCTGGAACACCACCGCGATCTCCGTGACCCGCCGTCCGAGCCGCTTGCCGGTGCGCAGGTAGAAGGGGACGCCCGCCCAGCGGCGGTTGTCCACCTGGAGCTTGACCGCGGCGTAGGTGTCGGTCGTGGAGCCCGGGTCGATGCCCTCCTCCTCCAGATAGCCGCGCACTTTCGCACCGCCCTGCCAGGCGGCCGCGTACTGCCCGCGCACGGTGTGCAGCCCCAGGTCCTCCGGCAGCTTCACGGCGCGCAGGACCTTCAGCTTCTCGGTCAGCAGCGAGGCGGCGTCGAAGGCGGCCGGTTCCTCCATCGCGGTGAGCGCCATCAGCTGGAGCAGGTGGTTCTGGATGACGTCACGGGCGGCGCCGATGCCGTCGTAGTAGCCGGCCCGGCCGCCGATGCCGATGTCCTCGGCCATGGTGATCTGCACGTGGTCGACGTACGACCGGTTCCAGATCGGCTCGAACATCTGGTTGGCGAAGCGCAGCGCCAGGAGGTTCTGGACGGTCTCCTTGCCGAGGTAGTGGTCGATGCGGAAGACCTGCTCCGGGTCGAACACGTCGTGCACGATCGCGTTCAGCTCGCAGGCGCTGTCGAGATCGTGCCCGAACGGCTTTTCGATGACCGCGCGGCGCCAGGAGCCCTCCGGGGCGTCGGCCAGCTTGTGCTTCTTCAGCTGCTGGACGACCTTGGGGAAGAACTTCGGCGGCACCGAGAGGTAGAAGGCGTAGTTGCCGCTGGTGCCGCGGGAGGCGTCCAGCTCCTCGACGGCGGAGCGCAGCTGCTTGAACGCCGTGTCGTCGTCGAAGTCACCGGGGATGAACCGCATGCCCTCGGCGAGCTGCTGCCAGACCTCCTCGCGGAACGGGGTCCGGGCGTGCTCGCGGACGGCGTCGTGCACGACCTGCGCGAAGTCCTGGTCCTCCCAGTCCCGGCGGGCGAAGCCCACCAGCGAGAAGCCCGGCGGCAGCAGGCCGCGGTTGGCCAGGTCGTACACGGCCGGCATCAGCTTCTTGCGGGACAGGTCGCCGGTCACGCCGAAGATGACGAGCCCGGACGGGCCCGCGATCCGGGGCAGACGGCGGTCGCGCGCGTCGCGCAGCGGGTTGGCGAAGTCGGCGTCGGCGTGGTGCGTGCGCGGGGCGGCCTGCGACTGCCCGTCGGCGCCGGCCCGCTCGTCCCCGGCCGGCTCGGTCGTGCCGCTCACCCCGGTCTGCTCGACCCCGGCCGCCTCCTGGGCGGCCCGGGCCTCCTTGTCCTCCTTGGTCCCCTTGGTCTCCTGTTCGGCGGTCTGGGGAATCCCCTCGCTCATTCCGCGTCAACTCCCTTGTCGTTCAAGGACTTGGTGACCGCGTCCAGCAGGTCCTGCCAGGCCACCTCGAACTTCGCCACACCTTCGTTCTCCAGCTGCCGCACCACCTCGTCGTACGAGATCCCGAGCCGCTCGACGGCCGCCAGGTCCGCTCGGGCCTGGGCGTAGCCGCCGGTGACGGTGTCACCCTGGACGTCGCCGTGGTCCGCGACGGCGTTCAGCGTGGCCTCCGGCATGGTGTTGACCGTGCCGGGGGCGACCAGCTCGTCCACGTACAGGGTGTCCTTGTAGGCGGGGTCCTTCACACCGGTGGAGGCCCAAAGGGGGCGCTGCCGGTTCGCTCGGGCGCCTCCCAGGGCCTGCCAGCGCGGCCCGGCGAAGACCTGCTCGTACGCCTGGTAGGCGAGCCGCGCGTTGGCCAGGGCCGCCCGGCCCTTCAGGGCGAGCGCCTCGTCCGTGCCCAGCAGCGTCAGCCGCTTGTCGATCTCGGCGTCGACGCGGGAGACGAAGAAGGACGCGACCGAGTGGATGCCGGACAGGTCCAGGCCGGCCGCCTGCGCCCGCTCCAGGCCCGCCAGGTAGGCGTCCATCACCTCGCGGTAGCGCTCCAGCGAGAAGATCAGCGTCACGTTGACACTGATACCCGCGCCGATCACCTCGGTGATCGCCGGCAGGCCCGCCTTCGTCGCCGGGATCTTGATCATCACGTTGGGGCGGTCCACCAGCCAGGCCAGCTGCCGGGCCTCGGCGACGGTCGCCGCCGTGTCGTGCGCCAGCCGGGGGTCGACCTCGATGGAGACCCGGCCGTCCCGGCCGCCCGTCGCCTCGTACACCGGCCGCAGCACGTCGGCGGCGGCCCGGACGTCGGCGGTCGTCATCATGCGGACGGCCTCGTCGACGGTCACGCCCCGCGCGGCCAGGTCGGCGAGCTGCTCCTCGTAGCCCTCGCCGGAGCCGATGGCGGCCTGGAAGATGGACGGGTTGGTGGTGACGCCGACGACGTTCCTCGTCTCCACGAGTTCGGCCAGGTTGCCGGAGTCGATGCGCCGGCGGGACAGGTCGTCCAGCCAGATCGACACGCCCTCGTCGGACAGGCGCTTGAGTGCTCCCGCGGTCGCGGTCGCTTCGGTCACAGTGATCATCTTCTTTCGGGCGGTGCGGTCAGCCGCGCGCGGCGGTGAGGGATTCCCGGGCCGCGGCGACGACGTTCTCGGGGGTGAAGCCGTACTCGGCGAACAGGGTCTTGGCGTCGGCGGAGGCGCCGAAGTGCTCCAGGGAGACGATGCGTCCCGCGTCGCCGACGAACCGGTGCCAGGTCAGGCCGATCCCGGCCTCGACCGCGACCCGGGCCTTCACGGACGGCGGGAGCACGCTGTCGCGGTACGCGCGCGGCTGCTGCTCGAACCACTCCACGGACGGCATCGACACCACCCGCGTGCCGACCCCCTCGGCCTCCAGCGCCTCGCGCGCGGCGACCGCGAGCTGCACCTCGGAACCGGTGGCGATCAGCACCACCTCGGGCACCTGCGTGGAGGAGTCCGCGAGGACGTAACCGCCGCGCGCCGCGTCCGGGTTCGGCGCGTAGGTGGGCACGCCCTGGCGGGTCAGCGCAAGGCCGTGCGGGGCCGGGTCGGTGCTGTGCCGCCGCAGGATCTCGGCCCAGACGACCGCGGTCTCGTTGGCGTCGGCCGGGCGTACGACGTTCAGGCCCGGGATGGCCCGCAGCGCGGCCAGGTGCTCCACCGGCTGGTGGGTCGGGCCGTCCTCGCCGAGGCCGATCGAGTCGTGCGTCCACACGTACGTCACCGGCAGCTGCATCAGGGCCGACATGCGGACGGCGTTGCGCATGTAGTCGGAGAACACCAGGAAGGTGCCGCCGTAGATCCGCGTGTTGCCGTGCAGGGCGATGCCGTTCATCTCCGCGGCCATGGAGAACTCGCGGATGCCGAAGTGCACCGTGCGGCCGTACGGGTCGGCCTCCGGCAGCGGGTTGCCCTCCGGCAGGAAGGACGACGTCTTGTCGATGGTGGTGTTGTTCGAGCCGGCCAGGTCGGCGGAGCCGCCCCACAGCTCGGGCAGGACCGCGCCGAGCGCCTGGAGCACCTTGCCGGAGGCGGCGCGGGTGGCGACCGCCTTGCCCGGCTCGAACACGGGCAGGGCGTCCTCCCAGCCCTCGGGCAGCTCGCCCTTGCTGACCCGGTCGAAGGTCGCGGCCCGCTCGGGGTTCTCGCCGCGCCAGGCGGCGATCCGCTTGTCCCAGGCCGCGTGCGCCTCGGCACCCCGGTCCAGGGCCGTGCGGGTGTGGGCCAGCACCTCGTCGGCGACCTCGAAGGTCTGCTCCGGGTCGAAGCCGAGGACGCGCTTGGTGGCGGCGACCTCCTCCTCGCCGAGCGCCGAGCCGTGCGAGGCCTCGGTGTTCCGGGCGTTCGGGGCGGGCCAGGCGATGATCGTGCGCATCGCGATGATGGACGGGCGCCCGGTCTCGGCCTGCGCCGCCTTCAGCGCCGCGTACAGCGCGTGGACGTCGATGTCGCCGTCCTCCCGCGGCTCGATCCGCTGCACGTGCCAGCCGTAGGCCTCGTACCGCTTCAGCACGTCCTCGGAGAACGCGGTCGCCGTGTCGCCCTCGATGGAGATGTGGTTGTCGTCGTAGAGGAAGACCAGGTTGCCGAGCTTCTGGTGGCCGGCGAGCGAGGAGGCCTCGGCGGAGACGCCCTCCTGGAGGTCGCCGTCGGAGACGATCGCCCAGATGGTGTGGTCGAAGGGCGACTCGCCCTCGGGGGCGTCCGGGTCGAACAGGCCGCGCTCGTAGCGGGCGGCCATCGCCATGCCGACCGCGTTGGCGACGCCCTGGCCCAGCGGGCCGGTGGTGGTCTCCACGCCCGCCGTGTGGCCGTACTCGGGGTGGCCGGGCGTCTTCGAGCCGTGCGTGCGGAACGCCTTCAGGTCGTCCAGCTCCAGCTCGTAGCCCGCGAGGTACAGCTGCGTGTAGAGGGTCAGCGAGGTGTGCCCGGGGGAGAGGACGAAGCGGTCACGGCCCGTCCACTCCGGGTCGGCGGGGTCGTGCCGCATCACCTTCTGGAAGAGCGTGTAGGCGGCCGGCGCCAGGCTCATCGCGGTGCCGGGGTGGCCGTTGCCGACCCGCTGCACGGCATCCGCCGCCAGCAGGCGGGCGGTGTCGACGGCACGCCGGTCGAGGTCGGTCCATTCGAAGCTGTCCGCTGTCTGCGTGCTCATCTTCAAGAAGTCCTCGATAGGAGCGAAGGGGCTGGTCTGACGCGTTCAAAATTAAAAGTCTGACTTTTTCGACGGAAGGTCGCCGTGTGCCAGCCTGTGGTGAAAGTGGGACACCCAGAAGCAGCACGAGGCGCGAGCGGGGCGGTACGAGGCGGACATGGCGGACAGAAGCATCCAAGGCGGCGACATCCAAGGCGGCGACGGGATCAGAACGTTCCCCTTCCCGGTCGAGCTGAGCGTCGGCGGCGTCGGCATGCAGGTCGGCCCGATGGGCACCGGCCGTACCTGGCACGCCGAAGCGCCGCTGGAGCGCGTGCACCGCATCGAGTTCCACGTCGTGATGCTGTTCGGCGAGGGCCCGGTCCGGCACATGGTCGACTTCACCGAGTACGAGGCCCGCGCCGGGGACCTGCTGTGGATCCGCCCGGGGCAGGTCCACCGCTTCTCGCCCACCAGCGAGTACCGCGGAACCGTGCTCACCATGCAGCCGGGCTTCCTGCCCCGCGCCACCGTGGAAGCCACCGGTCTGTACCGCTACGACCTGCCGCCGCTGCTGCGCCCCGACGAGGGCCAGCGCACCGCCCTGCGCGCCGCGCTCGGCCAGTTGCGGCGCGAGTACGAGGACACGGCCACGCTGCCGCTCAGCCTGCACACCGCCGTCCTGCGCCACACCCTGACGGCGTTCCTGCTGCGCCTCGCCCACCTCGCCACGAGTTCCGCGGACGCGGTGCGCCGGCAATCCGACTCCACCTTCACGCTCTTCCGGGACGCCGTGGAGAAGGACTTCGCCACCAACCACAGCGTCAGCGCCTACGCCGACGCGCTCGGTTACTCCCGCCGCACCCTGGTCCGCGCGGTCCGGGCCGCGACCGGTGACACCCCCAAGGCGTTCATCGACAAGCGCGTCGTCCTGGAGGCCAAACGGCTCCTCGCCCACACCGACCTGCCGATCGGCCGGGTCGGCGCGGCGGTCGGCTTCCCCGACGCCGCGAACTTCTCCAAGTTCTTCCACCAGCACACGGACCAGACCCCCGCGGCGTTCCGGGCGGAGTTGCGCTGAGGGCAGCGGAAGGGGGCTCCACGCGCGCGTGGAGCCCCCTTCCGGGTGCGGTCAGCGCCCGAAGGTGAACCAGTTGACGTTCACGAAGTCCGCCGGCTGCCCGCTGGTGAAGGTCAGATAGACGTCGTGCGTGCCCGTCACGGAGCTGATGTCGGCGGGGATCGTCCGCCACGACTGCCAGCCGCCGGTGTTGCCCACCGCGAAGCTCCCGATGGGCGCGTTGCTCCGGCTGTCCAGCCGCACCTCGACCAGCCCGCTGACACCGCCCGCCGCGCCGCTCGCGACCCGGGCGCTGAACTGCCGGGCCGCCGTGGAGCCGAAGTTCACGCCCTTGAACTGCAGCCAGTCGCCGTTGGCCAGGGCGCCGACGTTCCGGCCGCCGCCGGTGTCGGTGGTCGTCTCGGTCATGGTGCCGGACTGGCTGTCGTAGGACTCGGCCTGGAGGGTGCCGTAGGCGTCGCGGTCGCCGGTGGGCGGAGGCGTGGTGCCGCCACCGCCCGACGACAGCACCTGCACGTAGTCGACGACCATCGGGTGGCCGGGCTGGGTGCCCGCGTCCGGGCCGCCGCCGAACGCGTCCGGGAAGCCGCCGCCCATCGCCACGTTGAGGATGATGAAGAAACCGTGGTCGGTGGCGTTCCGCCAGGTCGTCGCGTCGACCTGGTCGGCGCGCACGGTGTGGAAGTTGACGCCGTCGAGGTAGAAGCGGATCTGCTCGACGCTCGTCGAGCGGTCCCACTCCATCCGGTACGTGTGGAAGCCGGCCTGGCACGTGGTGCCCTGGCAGGTGGTCGAACCGCCGATGCCGCTGGTCTCGTTGCAGGGGCCGCCCGGGGAGGTGCCGCAGTGCATCGTGGCGAACACCGTGTTCTGGCCCTGGGTGTTCTCCATGATGTCCAGCTCGCCGACGGCCGGCCAGTTCCAGTAGTTGCCGCGGTAGGGGGCGCCCAGCATCCAGAAGGCGGGCCAGTAGCCCCTGGCCGCCGCTCCGGTGACGTTCGGCACCTGGATGCGCGACTCCACGCGGAGCTTGCCGCCGGCCGGGGGCTGGAAGTCGGTGCGGTTGGTCTCGACGCGGCCGGAGGTCCAGTTGCCGGCGGCGTCCCGGCGGGGCGTGATGCGGAGGTTGCCGTTGCCGTCGAGGGAGACGTTGTCGGTGCTGCTCGTCATCGTCTCGACCTCGCCGGTGCCCCAGTTGGCGGGGCCGCCCGGGTAGCCCTTGCCGGTGGCGTACTGCCAGTTCGAGGTGTTGACGCCGCTGCCCGCCGGGCCGTTGAAGTCGTCCACGAACACCTGCGTCCAGCCCGACGGGGGCGGCGGGGCGGAGGCGTTCGCGGCCGGGGTGGCGACGGTGGCGGCGGCAGCCGCGAGTCCGAGCGTGCACGTGACGGCGACGAAGGCCCGCCGGAAGGGGCGGGGTCCGCGGGGGGTACCGGAGGTTTCGCTCATGTGGGGGCCTCTCGGGGAAGGAGAGCGAGAGCGCTGAGAGCGCTCTCAAAGTGCCGTCAATGTGCTCCACCTCACCCGGGGCGTCAAGAGGTAAAGCCAGGAAAAGTACGGGGCTGCTGCTGGATGCAGAGCCTGAACGGGACGTGGGGACACCGGGGTTGAGAGCGCTCTTATCCGTCTCGGCGTCCACCGTCCCGCTGGGCGGCCCGCCTCTTGCCGTGCGACTTCAGCAGGTCGTCGATGAACAGGAGCAGCAGGATCCCGATCCCCGGCGTCCATGGAGGCAGCCCGGCCACGGCCGCGACGAGTCCCGTCAGCATCGCGAGCACGACCAGCACGAGCAGCCGCAGCAATCCCCACCGCCTGACGCGCGCCGGCCACCGTCCCCCGTGCCGCTTCATCGCCGACTCCCCCCGTCGCTGGGCTCGTCGAGCCCTCCGCGGAGTCCGACTGCCGGCGGCGGGGAACGGTTGCGGCTCCTGCGACGGTCCGTTCGGGGGCACGGCGTACCAGGCCGTTGTCAGACCCTCCTGCGATGCTCTCGGCATGGATGTGACGTTGCAGGTGACCATCGACTGCGCCGACCCGGCGACCCTGGTGAACTTCTGGACACAGGCCCTCGGTTACGAACCCGAGCCGCCTCCGGGCGGGCACCCCAGCTGGCGCGCCTACTGGGAGGCCATGGGGGTGCCGGCGGAGGAACTGACGGAGGGCGCGGGGGAGACACCCGAGTCGATCGTCGATCCGGAGGGGCAGGGGCCCCGCATCTGGTTCCAGCGGGTGCCGGAGGCCAAGACCGTCAAGAACCGGGTGCACCTCGACCTCAAGGTGGGCGGCGGCCGGGGCGTTCCCCTGCCGGAGCGCACCCGGAGGGTCGCGGCGAAGGTCGACCGGCTGGTCGCGGCGGGCGCGACGGTGGTGCGGACCATGGACGAGCCGGACATGGACTACTACGGGGTCGTGCTGCGCGACCCGGAGGGCAACGAGTTCTGCGTGGCCTAGGGGATGTCCGCGGAAGGAGCCTCAGAACCGACGCCGCCCCGGCGGCCGCAGGCGCGGTTCAGGCCCGCTCCGGCTGCCACCCGAGCGCACGCGAGATCCCGCGCGCTGCCATCCGCACCGCCGGGGCCAGCACCGGCACCTGGGCGTCCGCGTGAGGCACCACGATCGAGACGGCGGCGGTCACCGTGCCGTCCGCACCGCGTACCGGCGCGGCCACCGACAGGGCGTCCTCCGTGACCTGACGGTCGCTCACGGCCACACCCGACCGCCGCACCTCGGCCAGCACCCGCCGCAGCCGCCCCGGATCGGTGATCGTGTACGCGGTGAAGGACGCCAGGCCGCCCGCGCAGTACTCCTCCTGGAACTCCGGCTCGCCGTGCGCCAGCAGGGCGAGCCCGACCCCGGTGGCGTGCAGCGGCCAGCGCGCGCCGACACGGATGTGCACGCCGACCGCCGACCGCCCCGACAGCCACTCGATGTAGACGACGTCCCGGCCGTCCCGCACGGCCAGCTGCACGTTCTCGTGCGTCGCCTCGTACAGGTCCTCCAGGTACGGCAGCGCGAGCTGCCGCAGGGCGAGGCCCCGGGGCGCCAGTGCGGCGACCTCCCACAGCCGGAGCCCGACGTGGTAGACGCCGGACTCGTCCCGCTCCAGGGCGCCCCACTCGGTGAGCGCGCCGACCAGCCGGTGCGCGGTGGTCAGGGTCAGCCCGGCCCGCCGGCTGATGTCCGTCAGGCTCAGCGCCGGGTGCTCGTGGTCGAAGGCCGCGAGCACGGACAGCAGCCGGTCGGCGGCGGTGGGGGCACCCCGGGGCAGCACGGTCATGGCCGGGTGTCTCCCGGGTGGGCGAGGTCGTAGGGGCGGGGGTAGGCGGCCGGGCGGTAGGGGGCGTAGCGGGGCTCGGCCGCCGGGTCCGCCGCCCGCGCACGGGCGTTGAGGGCCTCGGGGGAGGCGTCCCAGCGGCCCGTGTCCAGGCGGTGTTCCAGGGTGCGCAGGGCCGCCAGCGTCTCGCCGGTGGTGAAGGTGCAGTGACCGGGGCCGTCCACGTACGCCTGGTGCAGGAGCCCCGCCGAGCCCGCCGCGGTGGCCGCCCGCCGGTAGGCGCTCTGCGCCTGCACCGGGATGAGCGCGTCACCGGTCGTGTGGATGTTCAGCTGGGGGTCGGCCAGCCGGCCGGAGAGCACGCTGGTGCTCCGCATCCACCGCAGGGCCGGCGCGTCGGCGGAGATCCGGGGTGCCCGGTCCAGGGCCGTGAGGTCGGTGCGCAAGGACAGTCCCGCCTCCTTGTAGAGCTCGGTCACCTCTTTGTACAGGGGGGACCGGGCGAGCATCACCCCGTAGTCGACCCCCGTGTTCCAGGACGGGTTGCCGCCCGCCCGGCTCTCGGCCTCCTGCCGCCAGCTGAACGCGGGCAGCTGGAGCAGGCCGCGCACGGCGGAGTACTGGTTGGCCTGCCGGGCCTGCCAGTCCGTGGGGCCCGGCTTCGGCTGCGCGGGGTCGTTGTGGCCGGGGATGTTGTGCAGGGCGGCGGCCAGGGCGATCCGGGCGCGGCCCTCGGGGGTCCGCTGGGCGGCGTCGGCCTTGGCGCTGAGCGACTTCGCGGCGGCGACCGCCTCCGCCTGGTCGGCGAAGTCCGCGAGCGGGATGCCGGAGCCCGGGGCGAGCAGCGTGCGCAGCGCGAACACCGGGTCCAGGGTGCTGTTCCAGTTGGCGACGCCGCCCTGCACCAGCCCGCACATCGACAGCGAGCCGTCGAAGCGCCCGGGGTGCCGCTCGGCGAGCATCGCGGTGACGAACCCGCCGTACGAGGTGCCCCAGGCGAGGGTCCGCCGCGCCGCCCCGAACCGCTGCGTGAACAGGTCCAGGGTGGCCAGCTGGTCGGGCACCGCCTCCGTGACCGCCCAGCCGGTCGTCGCGTACGAGGAGCCGATGAGGGCGTACCCCTCGGCCAGCAGCTTGTCCCGGGCGGCCGGACCGGACGTGTTCTGAGCCGGGTTGGGGGATCCGGCCGGGCTGTAGCCGTGGCTGTACAGCAGCACCGTGCCGTTCCAGGAGGCGGGAACGTCCATCACGTACGCGGCGCCGGAGGGGAGCCGGCCCTCCAGGTGGGTGCCGGTGGCCGCGGCCGACGGGGAGGTCAGCGCGGTCGCCGCCAGGGACAGGCAGGCGGTCAGTAAGGCGAGGCGGATCCTCAACGGGGGGTCCCTTCCAGGGTGGGGGCGGCGGTGGGGGAGTCCAGGGCGTCCGTGTGGGTCTCGCGCAGCCGCCAGACGGTGACGGCGGTGATCGCCGCGCCCGTGCACAGCAGCAGCGACACCGGCGTGCTGCCGCCGCCGAAGGAGGCGAGGAGGCTGCCGGCGATCAGCGGGGAGAACCCGGCGCCGATCAGGGTCGCCCCCTGGTAGCCGAGGGAGGCGCCGGTGTAGCGGACACGGGTGCCGAACATCTCGGTGAGCAGGGCGCCGAGCGGCCCGTACATCGTGGACTGGGCGACGCCGTGGCCGAGGGACAGAGCGAGGATCAGCAGGCCGGGCGAGCCGGAGTCGACCAGGGCCAGCACGGGGAAGGCGAGCGCCGCCGAGGCGAGGGCACCGGCGAGCACGACGGGCCGGCGGCCGACCCGGTCCGACAGCGCGGACGCGGCGGGCAGCACGGCGAGGGCCACGCAGGAGGCGACGGTCACCGCGGTCAGCACCTGCGGGCGGGTGTACCCCTGGTCGACGGCGTAGGAGATCATGAAGCTGGTCAGCAGCGACTGGGTGGTGAACGCGCCGATGCCGACGCACGCGGCCAGCAGCACCGGCTTCGGGCGGCGCAGCACCTCCACGATCGGCGGCTTGTCCACGGGCTCCCGCTTGACCTGCGCGAACAGCGGGCTCTCGGCGACCTTCAGGCGCACGAACAGCCCCACTGCCAGCAGCACGATGCTCAGCAGGAACGGCACCCGCCAGCCCCAGGAGCGGAACTCGTCGTCGGGCAGCGCGGCGACCAGGGTGACCACGCCGGCCGACAGCACGGAACCGAGCGGGGCGCCGAGCTGGGTGAAGCTGGACCAGAAGCCGCGCCGGGACCCCTGCGCGTGCTCGGCGTGCTCGACGACCATCAGCATCGCGCCGCCCCACTCGCCGCCGATCGCGATGCCCTGCACGACACGCAGGGCGACGAGCAGGACCGGCGCCCAGACGCCGATGGCGTCGTAGGTGGGCAGCAGGCCGATGAGGAAGCTGCCGCAGCCCATCAGGACCATGGTCAGCAGCATCATCGACTTGCGGCCGATCCGGTCGCCGAAGTGGCCGAAGACGATGCCGCCCAGCGGGCGGGCCAGGTAGCCCGCGGCGAAGGTGCCGAACGCCGCGATGGTGCCGACCGCCGGGTCGGCCCGCGGGAAGAACAGCTCGCCGAAGACGAGCGCGGCGACGGTTCCGTACACGAGGAAGTCGTAGAACTCGACCGCCGTGCCGAGCAGGCCGGAGACGGCGACGCGGCGCAACTGCCGGGGATCGGGGGCGACTTGAGCGGCGGGGACGGATGGCTGCACGGGAGCTCCCTGGGGACGGGTCTCGGTTGCCCCGTGAAGTTAGGCACCAGACGTGCAGCCGTCAATCATTTGCACAACATCAGTTCAGGCCGTCCTCCGCGATCCGCAGCAGCAGCGCGTGCAGCGTCTCCCGCTCGGCCGGGTCCAGGGGGCCCAGCAGTTCGCCGGTCACCCGCTGCCCGGCCTCGTCGGTGTCGCGGAGGAACGCGCGGCCGTTCCCGGTCAGCACGACGATCCGGCTGCGGCGGTCGTCGGGGGAGGGGCGGCGCTCGGCGAAGCCCAGCTTCTCCAGGTCGTCGACCAGGCCGACGATCGCGCTCGGGTCGTAGCCGAGCCGTGCGCTCAGCTCGCGCTGGAGGGTGCCGTCGGACGTGGCGAGGAAGCGCAGCACCGCGTAGTGGCGCAGGCGCAGGCCCGACTCCTGGAGGCAGGCGTTGAACAGCTGCCCCGAGCGCAGGCCCAGGCGGTACAGCAGGTAGCCCGTGTCGGCGTGCAGCCCTCGCATCCACGGCTCGTCCGCGTCGATGGACTTCGGGGTGGCGTTCTGGCGTGTGATGGCGGGCTCCCTGTGCTCGGTGCGTCTCGATGGCATCAGCATCTCGCACCTGTGCGGGCATCAACAACTATTGACGTCAACAATTATTGCTCTTAGCTTCGATCTCGCGCCCCGATCCGTGCGCTCGTACCGAACCCCGTGTGAAGGGATCCCCCGTGCCCAGCATCGATCTCTCCGGCAAGGCCGCCGTCGTCACCGGCAGCGGCCGGGGCCTCGGCCTCGCCTACGCCCATGCCCTGGCCGCCCACGGCGCGTCCGTGGTCGTCAACGACGTCGACGAGGCGGTGGCCGAGGCGGCCGTGAAGTCCATCACCGAGGCGGGCGGCACCGCCGTCGCCGAGGTCGTCCCGGTCGGCACGACTCAGGCCGCCGAACGGCTCGTGAACCGGGCGGTGGCGGAGTTCGGGCGCCTGGACGTCCTGGTCACCAACGCCGGCATCCTGCGCGACAAGGTGCTGTGGAAGATGTCCGACGACGACTTCGACGCGGTGATCACCACGCATCTGAAGGGCACCTTCACCTGCGCCCGGGCCGCCGCCGTCCGGATGCGCGAGCAGGGCGAGGGCGGCTCGCTGATCCTGGTCGGCTCCCCGGCCGGACAGCGCGGCAACTTCGGCCAGACGAACTACGCCGCCGCCAAGGCCGGTATCGCGGCGATGGCCCGCACCTGGTCCATGGAGCTGCGCCGCGCCGACATCACCGTCAACGCGATCGTGCCGGTCGCCGCGACCGCGATGACCGAGACCATCCCGGCCTTCGCCCCGTACATCGAGGCCATGCGCGGCGGCGAGCCGCTGCCGGACTTCCTGCGCAAGGGCGAGGGCTTCGGCACCCCCGAGGACTGCGCCGCCCTCGTCCCGTTCCTCGCCTCCGAGGCCGCGCGCGGTGTGACCGGTCAGTGCATCGGCATCGGCGGCGACAAGGTGGCACTCTGGTCGCATCCGCAGGAGATCAGGGCGGCCTACGCCGACGGCGGCTGGACCCCCGAGGCCCTCGCGGACGCCTGGCCCACCTCGGTCGGCGCCGAGCTCCAGTCGGTCGGCATCCCGGCGCCGAAGTTCCCGGAGGCGTGATGGACCCCGTGATGGACCCGGAGTCACTGGTCGCGATCGACGTCCACACCCACGCGGAGGTCTCCTCCAAGGGCCACTCCTCCCTGGACGACGACCTGCACGACGCCTCCTCCGCCTACTTCAAGGTCGAGGGGAAGCGGAAGCCCACGATCGAGGAGACGGCCGCCTACTACCGCGAGCGGAACATGGCCGCCGTGATCTTCACGGTCGACGCCGAGTCCGCCACCGGCACCCCGCCCGTCCCGAACGAGGAGGTCGCCGAGGCGGCCGCCGCCAACGCGGACGTCCTCATCCCCTTCGCCTCCATCGACCCCTTCCGGGGAAAGGCGGGCGTCAAGCAGGCCCGCCGCCTGGTCGAGGAGTACGGGGTGCGGGGCTTCAAGTTCCACCCCAGCATCCAGGGCTTCTTCCCCAACGACCGGGCGGTGGCGTACGACCTGTACGAGGTGATCGAGGAGACCGGCACGATCGCCCTCTTCCACACGGGCCAGACGGGCATCGGCGCCGGCGTCCCCGGCGGGGGCGGGATCACGCTGAAGTACTCCAACCCGCTCCACGTGGACGACGTGGCGGCCGACTTCCCGCACCTGAAGATCATCCTGGCGCACCCGTCCTTCCCCTGGCAGGACGAGGCCCTCGCCGTCGCCACGCACAAGCCGGGCGTGCACATCGACCTGTCCGGCTGGTCGCCGAAGTACTTCCCGCCGCAGCTCGTGCAGTACGCGAACACGCTGCTGAAGGACAAGGTCCTCTTCGGCTCCGACTTCCCCGTCCTCACCCCCGACCGCTGGCTCGCCGACTTCGAGAAGCTGTCGATCAAGGACGAGGTGCGCCCGAAGATCCTCAAGGAGAACGCCGCCCGCCTGCTCGGGCTGACCAAGACGTAAGGGGCGTGACATGCGCAACGAGGGACTGGGGTCGTGGCCCGCACGCCGGGCCCGCAAGACCCCGCACCGCACCGCCCTGATCCACGGCGGGAACGTCACCGACTACCGCACGCTCCACACCCGGACCACGCGCCTGGCCCACGCCCTGCGCGCCCGGGGCGTGCGCCGCGGCGACCGGATCGCCTACCTCGGCCCGAACCACCCCTCCTACCTGGAGACCCTGTTCGCGGCCGGCGCCCTCGGCGCGGTCTTCGTCCCCCTCAACATCCGCCTCGCCGGGCCGGAGATCGCCTACCAGCTCGCCGACTCCGGCGCGAAGGCCCTGGTCTACGGCCCGTCCCACGCCGGCCTGGTCGCGGGCCTGCCGGGCAGCACCGACGTACGCACCTACGTCGAGGTGGGGCCCGAGTACGAGGCGGCCCTCGCCCAGGCGCCGCAGGAGCCGATCGACGAACCCGTCGGCGCCGACGACACCTGCATCATCATGTACACCTCGGGTACGACCGGCCGCCCCAAGGGCGCCATGCTCACCCACGGCAACCTCACCTGGAACGCGGTCAACGTCCTCGTCGACACCGACCTGATCGCCGACGAGCGCGCCCTGGTCTCGGCCCCGCTGTTCCACACCGCAGGGCTGAACATGCTGACCCTGCCGGTCCTGCTGAAGGGCGGCGCCTGCGTCCTGGTCGAGGGGTTCGACCCGGACGCCACCTTCGACCTGATCGAACGGCACGGGATCACCTTCATGTTCGGCGTGCCGACCATGTTCGACCAGGTGGCCCGGCACCCGCGCTGGCCGGACGCCGACCTGTCCTCGCTGCGGATCCTCACCTGCGGCGGCTCCCCGGTCCCCACCCCGCTGATCGCCGCCTACCAGGAGCGCGGTCTGACCTTCCTCCAGGGCTACGGGATGACCGAGGCCGCTCCCGGCACGCTCTTCCTGGACGCCGAGCACGCCGTGAGCAAGGCGGGGTCGGCGGGCGTGCCGCACTTCTTCAGCGACGTACGCGTGGTACGGCCCGACCTGACGCCGGTCGACGTCGGCGAGGTCGGCGAGGTCGTGGTGCGCGGCCCGCACGTCATGCCCGGCTACTGGGGGCTGCCCGAGGAGACGGCCGCGTCCTTCGCGGACGGCTGGTTCCGCAGCGGCGACGCCGCCCAGGTCGACGAGGACGGCTACGTCCACATCGTCGACCGCATCAAGGACATGATCATCTCGGGCGGCGAGAACATCTACCCCGCCGAGATCGAGGACCGGCTCCTCGCCCACCCGGACATCGTCGAGTGCGCGGTGATCGGGGTGCCGGACGACAAGTGGGGCGAGGTGCCGCGCGCGGTCGTCGTGCCCCGCGAGGGCGCCGCGCTCGACCCCGACGAGGTGCTCGCCGGGCTCGCGGGACACCTCGCCAAGTACAAGATCCCGAAATCGGTGGTGCTGGCGGACGAACTGCCCCGCACCGCCTCCGGAAAGCTCCTCAAGTCCCGTGTGCGCAAGCGCTACGGCCACCAGTAAGGAACCGCATGAGCATCACCGTCAACGGCCTCGACGAACTGAAGAAGCTCGCCGGGAGCGACCTCGGCACCAGCGAGTGGATCGAGGTCACCCAGGAGCGGATCAACACCTTCGCCGACGCGACCGGCGACCACCAGTGGATCCACGTCGACCCCGAGCGCGCCAAGGAGGGCCCCTTCGGCGCCCCCATCGCGCACGGCTACCTCACGCTCTCCCTCTTCATCCCGCTCTTCACCGAGCTGCTGGACGTCCAGGGCGTGACGACGAAGGTCAACTACGGCCTGAACAAGGTGCGCTTCCCCGCCCCGGTGAAGGCCGGCTCCCGCATCCGGCTCACGGCGAAGCTCGCCGAGGTCGAGGACGTGCCGGGCGGGGTGCAGATCACCGTCGACGGCGCCATCGAGATCGAGGGCGGCGGCAAGCCGGCGGCGGTGCTGCAGAGCCTGTCGCGGTTCTACGCCTGAGGCCGCGCGGGCACCAGGTCCAGAAGGCGTTCCGAGGCGTCCCGGGCGAGCGGTGAGAGCCGCTCGTGCACGGCCCGGAACGTCTTCTCGGCCCGTTCCGCCGGCCAGTCGTCCGGCAGGTGCTTGACGGGCAGCCGCGGGTCCCGCCTGACGATCCGCAGCCACTCCGTCTGGAGCCGCAGCCGCAGCGCGAGCGCCTCGTCGGCCTCCGGGAGACCCTCCTGCCAGGGCTGCCAGCGCCGCACGAACCCCTCGTAGCCGGCGGCCAGGTCGGACAGCTCCCAGGTCTCCTCGATCATCTGCCCGATGTCCATCCCGGCGTCGGCGTGCGCCCGGAACACCTTCACGTGCGCGGACAGGCCCAGCTCGGCCACCAGGGCCGACACGTCGACCTCGCCCGGGGCGATCCACAGGCCGTTGAACAGCGGGCCGAAGCCGCTCCAGGTCAGCTGGGAGCGCAGGTCGTGGCGCTGGCGCTGCCAGGACTCGGGCAGGGAGAAACCGAGCAGGGTCCAGGTGCCGTCCCAGTGCCGGTTGACGGCACCGGTCTGCCAGATGCGCCGCTCGCCGTCGCGCAGCACCGCCTCCGAGCGTTCGGTCAGCCCGAAGTACATGCGGCGGCCCTCGCGCTGGCGGCGCAGCAGGCCGCGGCCCACCATGCGGGTCAGCGTGGAGCGGGTGGCCTGCTCGCCGATCCCGGCCCGGGCGAACACGTCGATGACGCTGCCCGAGTACACGCACACGTCACGGCCGAGCACCTGGTCGCCCAGGAACGTCAGCATGAGGGACTGGGGCCGCAGCGACTCTTCACCGGTCACGCGGCCCACCGTACCTCCGCCCGATCAGTCCGTGACCTGCTGGTACGCGGGGACGCGCGGCCATGTCCGCGACGCCTGCCAGGGCCGGGACGACGCCCCCTCCAAGAGGTCCGCGGTCACCACCCCGGCCGCCGTTTCAGGAGCCTTCCACGTCGACGAACACGGGGTTCGCGTAGAACCACGTATCGGCCCACGGGTCACCGTCCCCGGGCGCGTGCGGCACCGGCCCGTGCGGGTCGACCGAGGCGCCGAGGTAGCCGGTGCCGTGCCGGTTGCCGTCGCTGCCGCGCAGCCGGACGTAGAAGGACTCCTCGCCCGCGGTGAGCGGGATGCGCAGGGTGTAGGTGCCCGTGCGGCCGGAGACGTCCTGCGACCGGACGACCCGCGTGTCGGGGGCCTTCCAGGAGTCCCGGTCGGTGACGGGGCCGCGCACCGCGCCGCGGATGACGTCCACGTGCGCCAACTCGGGCAGGATGCCTTGGGGGTTGGGGCGGGAGGCGGTCGTCACCGTGACCTCCAGCGTCAGCCTCTCGCCCGCGCGGACCCGCAGCCGGCCGCCGAGCGTCACGCCCCGGCCCCGGTCCCGCTCCCGCTTCAGCCGGACGTCGAGCCCGTCGAGCAGGTGTCCGTGGTCGAGCCAGACGCGGCCCGCGCGCAGACCCGCCATGACCGCCCGGTAGCCGTAGCGGGTCACGCCCACGTGCGTGCGGCTGAACTGGCCGGGCCAGAAGTCGCTGCCCGGCTGCGGGGTGTCCGTGTTCACCGGGTCGGGCAGCTTTCCGGTGTTGTCGAAGGTCTGGCCGGGCTGCCAGTCGCCGTTCTTCCAGGTGTCGAAGACGATCCGGTGGGCGTCGGAGTTGGTGGTGACGGAGAACAGCCGGCCCTCGGCGAGCATCGAGTCCCACAGCCCGCCGACGGTCGCGGTCGCCCAGTCGAAGCCGCCGTAGGTCAGGTAGGCGTCCGCCGGGTAGCCGGGCCAGGACTGCGCGGACGGCTTGTTCTCGTACTCGCCGCGGATCGAGTTCGCCCCGCGCCAGCCGGGGATGGCCGCGCCCTGGGCGCCGGGCGCGCCCTCCATGCCGATCATGATGCCGGGCGCCGCGTCCCGCCAGTTGCGCATCTCGTGCGGGGAGTCGATGCCGAGACGCATGGGGTGGTTGGCGAGGACCAGGACGTCGTCGACATAGCCGCAACGGCGCTGCTCGGCCAGCCACTTGAGGGCCTTCACGGCGTGCGCCTCGTTGCGGGCGGTGTCCGCGTCGGCGGGGCCGCCCTTGTCGTAGGCGAGGAGCTTGCCGTCGTAGGCGCGCTCGAAGCGGGTGAGCACGTCCACCTCGTGCGGGCCGGGCGCGGTGAACACCGTGCAGTGCTCGGCCGCGGGGATGTACCACTCCAGGCCCTGGAAGATCAGCTGGCGTGGGTTCTCCGCCCGCGCCTTCAGGATCTCCTGGTGCTCCAGCGCCGCGCCGAAGTCGGCGTGCCCGACGTTGGAGTGCTCGGTGAACACCATCCAGTCCAGGCCGTACTTCGCGCCCGCGGCGGCCAGTTGGGAGAACGTGTACTTGGCGTCGTGGCTGTAGACGGTGTGGATGTGGTGGTCGCCGACGAGGTAGGCGAGGCGCGGGTCCTCGCCGCCCAGGTGCCTGCCGTCACCGGCCGCCAGGGCCGGGGTGGCCGCCGAGCCCAGGGCGAAGGCGGCGCCGAACAGGCCCGCGCGGCGCAGGAGCCCGCGGCGGGAGACGCCCTGCGGATCGAGGGCGGCGGGGGAGACGGACGGGTCGGCCCAGGCGGGCAGCCGCTGCTCGGTCATACGTACCTCCGCAAGGGTCAGTGGTTCATGAAGGAGGTGACGGGCAGCGCCCGGGCGACGATCCGGACGTCGCCGAGCCGTCCGTGGAGGATCTGGTCGATCTTCCCGCCGTACTCGTAGCCGCCGAGCAGCCAGGGCAGCCCGACGGAGCTGATGCCGACCGCGGGCGCCTTGGGGTTGCGCACCACCGGGCAGCCCTCGACGTACAGCGTGGTGTGCCTGCCGTCGTTGACGACGGCCAGATGCCACCAGGTCTCCAGCGGGGTCTCCTGACCCCAGTTGGTGGCGATGCCCTGCTGGTTGAGCGGGCGCATGGCCCACTGCGGTTCGCGGTCGTTGGAGAGCGACAGCGTGGCGAGCGGCTCGTCGGGGTCGTCGGCGGTCCTGCCGGCGGCGCCGCCCGTGCCCGTCCGGCTCACCAGGCCCGACCAGGCGTTGTGGTCCGGGTCCCAGTCGGCGGGCAGCCGGTAGAACGCCTCGATGGTGTAACCGTCCTCGAAGGTGGCCCGGTTGAGCGGTGCGCCGTCGACCGTGCGCAGATAGGCGCCCTTCAACGGCGACTTGAAGCCCTGGAACTCCAGGCTGCCGTGGCCCGGCTGATCGGGGTGGTGGTCGGCCGACCAGCCCAGCGCCCCGCCGCCCACGGTGACCAGGGAGAGGTCGTTGCCGCGTCCGGACAGGTCGCGGACCGTGCCGTCCACGGGCTGCTCGAAACGCCAGTAGGCGACCGTGCCCGGCACCAGCGTCTTGGACACGGGCCGCGCCGGCCGCGCGGGCACCGGCGCGAAGCCGGAGAAGCGCTCCTGGAAGTCGATCTCGACGGAGAACCGGTCGGCGTCGCCGCTCAGCTCCATCTCCTGCCGCTCCAGCTCGTTGAGCCCCTTCTTCGCCCGGCCCAGGATCCACGGCGAGACCGTCTCCACGTCGATGACGTTCCGGTCCAGGTCGAACCGGTAGAGGCGGATCATCGCCGCGCCGCCGAAGTAGCGGTTCTGGTAGTTCGTCAGGTGCAGGTGGACGTCGTGCCCGGCCGCGTTCTCGCGTACCGCGCGGGCGGCCGGCCAGTAGTGCCCGTTGAGGGTGAGGAAGATCTGGTCGTGGTCCACGATCAGCTGGTCCCACAGCTGCTGCCCGTAGTCGGACAACGTGTCGTTCTCGACGACCAGTTCATGTGTCGTGAGGATCACCGGCGTCTTCGGATGCTTCGCCATGACCTCCTTCGCCCACGCGTACCCCCGCGGCGACAGCCGCCAGTCCAGCGCGAGGACGAGCCACTGCCGGCCGCCCGCCGTGAACAGGTGGAAGGTGTTGTAGCCGTCCGGGGAGGCCCCGCCGAACGTCCGCTGCTTGTCGAACCGCCGCGGCCCGAAGGCGTCCAGGTACGGGGTCGCGCCGCGCTGGTCGGTGGTCGACGACTTCACGTCGTGGTTGCCGGCCAGGACGCTGTAGCCGACGCCCCGCCGGTCCAGCAGGCGGAACGCCTCCCCGATCGCCGCGAACTCCTCCTTCGCGCCGTTCTGCGTGAGGTCCCCGAGGTGGGACAGGAAGACGATGTTCTCCTCCCGGCCGTGCTCCAGCAGGTAGCGCAGTGAGGCCTCGACCGGCGCCTTGTCGATGCTCGGCCCGTCGAAGAGGTACTGGGTGTCGGGCATCACGGCGAGCGTGAAGCGGCGGCTGTCCGGGTCGGGGCGCCAACTCGACGTCGCCGCCTCGGCGGTGACGGCCGGCAGCGCGCTCACCGCGGCGGCCGTCGCGCCGAGCAGCGCGGTCGCGCGCAGGAAACTGCGTCTGCCGGCACCGGCCTGGGGCGCCTCGCCCAGGTCGTGATCATGCGAAGTACACACGGGTGCTCCATGAGGTGACGGGGAGGGGAGGGACTCAGAGAACGCGCAGCGTCCAGCTCCAGCGATGGACACCGGCCGCGACGAGATAGGCGGCGAAGGTGTCGGGCCCGCACGAGGCCGTGCCCAGCCCGCGGTGCGCCGCGTCGATGTGCACCACGCACCCGGCGCGCGGCACCAGTTCGTCGTGGTGCGCGACGGCGGCGAGGTCGGCCGCGCGATGCCGCGTCACGGAGACCTGGCGGGGCCGGTCCAGCCGCACCGCCAGGCCGGTGGCGTCCGGCGCGGACAGCGTGAACCGCCGAACGCCGTGCCGCCCGCCGCTCTCCTGGGGACGCAGATAAGGGGTGAACAGCTCGTCCACCGGCAGCGCGTGATGACCGACGGGCGCGCCCGCGGCCCGGTCCGGGTACGACTCCCAGGGACCCTGCCCGAACCACTCCAGCAGGTTCAGCCCGGCGACCGTCTCGAACACCGACCCGACCCGGGCCACGTCGTACAGCGCCTCGGGCAGCTCGGCGCACTCCTCGACCAGCAGCCCGCCCTCGACGGCCGTGAACACCTGCTCGTGCCGGACGGTCCCGCCCGCGCAGACGTGGTCGGCGACCACCGTCACCCGGCCAGAATCGCGCCGCACGGCGACGACCTCGCGGGTGGGCGCGTCCAGCCCCCAGTCCCGCCAGCGGCCCGCCATGCCGCCCAGTTCGTCGTTGTCGGTCGGGGCGCGCCACAGGGACAGCGTGGGCGCGGCCGTCAGCAGCGGATGGACCAGCAGCCCGTCCTCGTCGACCTCGACCGTGCGGCCCGCGACCGGCGTGTGCGCCACCGGGGACGCCGCCCGCAGCCGCACCTGGGGCAGGCACACGACCGTGCCGCGCGGCGCCCACGGCTCGTCACCGGCCGTGGTGACCCGCAACGTCAGCCACGCCTCGCCGCCGTCCTCCGGCAGCGCGAACGGCAGCGGCACCGCGGCCGTCTCACCCGGGCGCAGATCGGGCAGCTCGGCGGGGGCCGTCAGGGTGCCGCCGTCGGCGAGGGACAGCTGCCACTCGCCGGACAGCCAGTCCAGGCCGCGGAAGTGCTGGTGGTTGCCCAGGACGACGCCCTCGTGCCGGAAGGCCTCGATCCGCAGGGGCGCGGCGATCTCCCGGTGCTCGAACATCACCGGCTTGGGGGTGCGGTCGGGGAAGACGACCCCGTCGGCGATGAAGGCGCCGTCGTGGTCCGTCTCCCCGAAGTCGCCGCCGTACGCCCAGCGGTGCCCGGGCGCGGCGACACCGTTGTCGTAGAGCCCGGCGCCCCCACGCCCGGCCGGTCTGCCGTCGTTCACACGCTGGAGGATGCCGTGGTCCCAGAACTCCCAGATGAACCCGCCCTGAAGACCCGGGGTGGCCTCGATGGCCGCCCAATGGTCCGCCAGCGTGCCGTTGCTGTTGCCCATGGCGTGCGCGTACTCGCACTGGATGAGCGGCTTGGTCTGCGTCCCCGACATGGCGTGCGCGATGCACTCCTCCAGCGGGGCGTACATCGGGCAGGCGATGTCGGAGGCCAGGTCCGGGTCGGCCCAGCCGCGCTTGGCCGCGCCCTCGTACTGGAGCGGCCGGGTCGGGTCGTGCCGGCGGACCCAGCCGGCGGCCGCGTCGTGGTTCGCGCCGTAGTCGGACTCGTTGCCCAGCGACCAGACGATCACGGACGGGTGGTTCTTGTCGCGCAGCACCATCCGCGCGACACGGTCGACGAAGGCGTTCAGATAGCGGGGGTCGTCGGCGATCTCGTGCGCGTGGTCGTGGGACTCGATGTCGGCCTCGTCGACGACGTAGAAGCCGAGCTCGTCGGCCAGGTCGTACAGGGCCGGGTCGTTCGGGTAGTGCGCGGTGCGGATCGCGTTGAAGCCGAACCGCTTGAGCAGGACGAGGTCGGCGCGCATGTCGTCGTACGACACCGTCCGGCCGGTCAGCGGATGGAAGTCGTGCCGGTTGACGCCCCGGATGAACACGCGCTCGCCGTTGACCAGCAGGTCCCGGCCGTCGATCTCGACGTCCCGGAAGCCGATCCGGTGGCGCGAGGTGTCGGCGACGGTGCCGTCGGCGCGGTGGAGGCGCACGGTCAGGCCGTACAGCTCGGGCGTCTCGGCGCTCCAAGTGCGCACGCCGGGGACGGCGGCCCGCAGCCGGGCCTCGCCGAGGAAAGCGGAGACGCGCTCGTCCTCGGCGTTGGCCCGGTCGAACTCCGCGTCCTGCGTGAGCAGGTGCCCGTCCAGCTCCCCGCTGACGTACCAGCCCTCGGGCAGCGCCCCGCCCGCGTCCCGCACCCGGCAGTCCACCCGCAGGTCCCCGTTCCGCCGGGCGCGCACGCTCACGTCCGCGAGGTGCAGCGGGTCGGTGGCGTACAGCAGCACCGAGCGGGTGATCCCGCCGTGCCACCACTGGTCCTGGTCCTCGATGTGCGAGGCGTCCGACCACTTGACGACGGTCAGGCGCAGGACGGCCCGCTCGCCGGGGCGCACCACGCCCGTCAGGTCGAACTCGGCGGCCAGGTGCGAGTCCTTGGAGAGGCCGACGGGCCGCCCGTCCACGTGCACCAGCAGCACGCTCTCGGCGGCACCGACCTGGAGCACGATCCGCCGCCCGGCCCACTCGGCCGGCACGTCCACCGCGCGCTCGTACACCCCCGTCGGGTTCGCGGCCGGCACGTCCGGCGGGAACGCGGCGAACGGCATGCGGACGTTGAGGTACCGCGGCAGATCGTCCGTGCCCTGCATGGTCCAGACCCCGGGCACGTACGACGACGACCAGACCTCCCCGGGCGGGGCTTCCGGGGCGGGGAGCAACTGGAAGCGCCAGTCGCCGTCGAGGCAGACGGCCCCGGAGCGCCGGTCCACGGCGTTCGTCGGCAGCCGCCCCCAGGAGGTCAGCTCGGGTGCCGCCCAGGGGCGCAGGGCGATCAGGGGATCGGGGAGTGCGTCGGTCATGACCAATCCGAAGTCGGGGCGGTGGGCCGGGACAGAACGCGCCCCTGCAACTCCCAGGCGGGGTCGGCGGGGATGCCGAGGCGGTCCAGGACGGTGGGGGCGATGTCGATGAGGCGGGGGGTGTCGAGCCGGATGCCTCCGGGCACGCCCGCGCCGCGCGGCTCGGCGAGGATGACGAAGACCTCCCGCTCGGCACGCGTGTCGCCGCCGTGGCCGCCGTGGCCGCCGGTGTCGAGGTGGCCGTGGTCCGTGGTGACCAGCACGGTCCAGTGCTCGTGGGCGGGCCGTGCGGCGATCGCCGCCAGCAGCCGTCCCAGGTGGGCGTCCTGGGCGAGGAGGGCCTCGTCGTAGGCGGGGGAGAGGGGGCCGGTGGCGTGGCCGGCCTCGTCGGTGGCGCCGAAGTACACGAACACGAGGTCCGGGTCGTCCTCGGTGAGCCAGCGGACGGCGGTGTCGGCGACGCGGCGGTCCGCGCTCGCGTAGCCGTCGGACTCGCCGTCGTGACGCACCCGCCTGCCGATGGCGGCGCCGAGGACGCCCCGGTCGACCAGCTCCGGCCAGGACACCACCGCCGCCGTGCGCAGACCGGGCCGGGCGGCTGCGGCGCGGCTCAGGAAGTCGGGGTAGCGGGTGTAGTCGGCGCCGAGGAAGTCGTTGCCGGTCACGCCGTGGCGGTCGGGCCACACGCCGGTGAGCACGCTCGACCAGCCGGGCCCGGAGTCGGTGTAGGCCGGGCCGGCCGGCGGTCCGTCCTCGGGCCGGCCGTAGGGCAGCAGGCTCGTGCCGTGCGCTCCCGCGGCCATCAGGGCGTGGAGAACAGGGGCGTTGGCCGGCTCGCGGGTCAGCCGGTCGTGGCGCAGGCCGTCCATGCCGACGACGAGGACCTTGCCGTGCGCGGTGGCCTCGGCGTCTGGCACTGCCTACCCCTCTCGTCCAAGAGCTCGGGACCGACTGTCGGTTCTCGGGTGCGCGTCCGCTGTGGTTGATCGCGCAGTTCCCCGCGCCCCTTTCGGGGCGCGTCCCCTCAGCTTCCTTGCACCGCTCCCTCCGTCGCGCCCGCGATGAAGCCCCGGGCGAAGATCGTGAAGACCACGACCAGGGGGACGGACGCCATGAGGACGCCGGCCATGACCATGCTGTAGTCGGTGGTGTGGCCGACGTGGAGCTGGGCGAGCGCCACCTGGAGGGTGAGGTGGCTGGGGTCGGTGAGCACGACCAGCGGCCAGATGTAGTCGTTCCAGGCGCCGACGAAGGCGTAGATGGCCAGGAAGGACAGCGCCGGCTTGATCATCGGCAGCACGATGTTCCAGTACTGGCGGAAGAACCCGGCGCCGTCGATGCGCGCGGCGTCGAGCAGTTCGTCCGGCACGCCGTTCTCGATGTACTGGCGCAGCCAGAAGATGCCGAAGGCGTTGGCGAGGGCGGGCGGGACGAGTGCCTTGAGGGTGCCGACCCAGCCGATGTCGGACATGAGGATGAACTGCGGCAGGACGGCCAGCTGGAGCGGCAGCATCATGAAGCCCAGCAGCGTCGCGAACAGCACCCGGCGCCCGGGGAAGTCGAACTTGGCGAAGGCGAAGGCCGCCAGCGAGTCGACGAACAGCACCAGGACGGTGGTGACCGACGCGACGACGATCGTGTTCAGCATCGACCCGAAGAAGTCGATGGTGTCGAGCACGTGCCGGACGTTCTCCAGGAGGTGGGATCCGAAGGTCAGCTTCGGCGGGCTCTTGTAGATGTCCTCGGTGGTGTTCGTCGCCATGACGATCGTCCACACGAACGGGAAGACCGAGATCAGGACGGCCAGGGCGAGGACGATGTGCGCGGTCAGGCCCTTGGGGCGCCGGGACCGCCTGGTGACCGCCGCGGTCATGACTTCCTCCCGCGCTGCACTACGCGCCAGTTGATGACGACCATGACCAGGATCAGGACGAAGAAGGCCCACACGATGGCCGCGCCGTAGCCGTAGTCGTTGTTGACGAAAGCGGACTGGTAGAAGTACAGCAGCGTGGTCAGGCCCGCCTGTCCGGGGCCGCCGAGGTTGGGGTTGGCGGCGTTGCTGCCGAACAGGACCTGGGGTTCGCTGAAGCTCTGCAGGCCGTTGATGGTCGAGATGACGACCGTGAACAGGATGATGGGCCGCATGATCGGCATGGTGATCTGGAAGAACGTCCGGACCGGCCCGGCGCCGTCCAGCTTGGCCGCCTCGTAGATCTGGGTCGGGATGGCCTGGAGACCGGCCAGGTAGATGATCATGTTGTAGCCGGTCCACATCCAGGTCATCAGCAGCGCGATGACCAGTTTGATCAGCCACGGGTTGCTCAGCCACGGGACCGGCGAGATGCCGACCATGCCCAGGATCGCGTTGACCAGGCCGAAGTTGTTGCTGAACACCGCGCCGAAGAAGATCGACACGGCGACGATCGAGGTGACGTTCGGGACGTAGAGGGCGATGCGGTAGAAGCCCTTGAAGCGGCGCACCGAATGCAGCAGCGTCGCCAGCACCAGGGCGCCGAACAGCGTGGGAACGGTGGACAGCACCCAGATCACCAGGGTGTTGCGGATCGACATCCAGAAGACCGGGTCGTCCCACAGGAACCGGAACTGGTCCAGCCCCACGAACTGCATGGTGCCCATGCCGTCCCAGCGCTGGAAGGCCAGGTACAGCGAGTAGAAGACCGGGAAGAACGAGAAGGTGAGGAAGATCAGGAAGAAGGGCGAGATCGCCAGGTACTGCCGCCAGTAGGACAGCACCCGGCGACGCGTCGGCCGCACGGCGCCCGCGGGTGGTGTGCGCCGCGGGCGGAAGCGGGCCGGGCCCGGCCCGCCCAGGTGCCGTGGCACCGCGGCGGGGCCGGTGACCGGAGGGGACGACACCTACTTCACCCCCTGTCGCCGGGCGATCTGCCTGGCCTGGGCGACCGCGTCCTTCCAGGCGTCGTCGGGCTTCACGCCCTTGGCCTCGATGCTGGTCAGCCCGGTCATGAAGGGGGCCATGACGGCGGCGTCGGCGGGTGCCTCGTAGGCGGCCGGGATGGCCTTGGCGGCCGGGCCGAAGACCTCGATGACCTTCTGACCGCCGAAGAAGGGGTCGCCGCCCGTCATGGCCGGCATGGAGTACGCGGCCGGCGCGGCGGGGAAGATCGCGGCGTCGGCGAAGCCGCGGGCGTCGTTCTCCGGGCTGAGGATCCAGCTGATGATCTTGAATGCCTCTTCGGGGTTCCGGCACTGCTTGGGCAGGGCCAGGTAGGAGCCGCCCTGGTTGGCCGGTCCGCCGGGCATCGCGCAGACCCGCCACTTGCCCTTGGTGGTCGGGGCCGCCTGCTCGATGTCCAGCGCGTGCCAGGCCGCACCGAGTTCGGTGGTCAGGCTCTTGCCGATGGCGGCGTTCCAGCTGTTGTCGTTGATCTTCGCGTCGAGGCCGAGGGTGTAGGGGCGGATCGCCGTGTTCCACGCGGCGCGGATGTGGTCCTGGTCGCCGATGAAGCGGTTGTCCCGGTCGATGAACCGCTCGGTGCCCTGCCCGACCGCCATGTTGAACACCGAGCTGATGTTGTTGACCAGGTAGGTGCCGGGCAGCTTCTTCCTCAGCTCGGTGCCGAGCGCGAAGTACTCCTCCCAGGTCCCGGCCCGGGCGGCGACCTTGTCGGGGTCGGTGGGCAGCCCGGCCTTGTCGAACAGGTCCGCGCGGTAGAAGAGCGCGGTGGGGCCGATGTCGATCGGGAAGCCGATCTGCTTGCCGTCCTCGGTCCGGGCGAGCTTGGTCTTCCAGTCCAGGTACTGGGACGAGACCTCCTTGAAGCCCAGGTCGTTCAGGTCGAGGAAGCGGTTCGCGTTGGGCAGGAAGGCCGCCATGTCCTCGCCCTTGATGCCGGTGATGTCGGGCACGGAGGTGCCGGCCGCGAGGGTGGTGGTGAGCTTCGACTTGAAGTCGCCGCCGATGGAGGCGACGGTCAGCTTCACGTCCTTGCTGAAGTGCGTCTTCGCCTCGGCGACCACCTTGTCGCTGAGCGCGCCGCCCCAGTACCACATGGTGAGGTTCTTGCCGTTCTTGCTGCCGGCCGAGCCCGATCCGCTGCCGCATGCGACGGTCAGGCCGGAGGCTGCCGCCGTGAGCGCGGCGGCCTGGAGGAAGCCTCTACGGGAAAGGTCCACGGGTCACTCCTGTTGTTGCTGTTCGACGTGCTGAGGGAATCGGGGGTCAGTGCCGCCGTTCGGAGGCGCCCGGACCTACGGGCATGAGGGGGGCCGGCGGGGTGACCGGCGCGTGGCGCACCGGAGGGCCGACGTTGGCCGGGATGCGGTCGGCCAGGAAGCCGTACGCCTGCCGGAGGCCGGGGTCCGTCAGCGAGCGCCACCAGCGGTCGACGCCGTACCAGCCGGGGGCCGCGAGGGCCCCGCCGTGGTGCCGGACGGACAGCCCGGCGGCGAGCACGGCGAACCGCAGCCGCTCCGCCAGCGGCCAGCCGCCGAGCGAGGCCGCGACGAAACTCGCGCCGAAGACGTCCCCGGCGCCCGTCGCGTCCAGGACGTCGGTGTCCAGGGCCGGGACCTCCGCGTACTCGCCGGTGATCTGGTCGACGGCGACGGCGCCGTCCCCGCCCCGCGTCACCACGGCGACGGGCACCAGCTCGGAGAGGGTGCCGAGCGCGGCCACCGCGCTGTCGGTGCGGGTGTAGGCCATCGCCTCGGCCTCGTTCGGGAGGAAGGCGTGGCACAGGGCCAGCTGCTCCAGGAGGGCCGTCGACCACTCCTGGGTGGGGTCCCAGCCGACGTCGGCGTAGATCAGGGTGCCGTTCGCGGCGGACTTGGCGAGCCACTCGCGGGGCTCGGCCTCCAGGTGCACCAGGGCGGTCCGCGCCTCGGGCGGGTCGCCCATCAGCACGTCCTGCGAGTACGGCGGCTCCTGCCCGTGGGTGAGCAGGGCCCGGTCCTGGCCGTAGGCGACGGAGACGGTGACCGGGGTCGGCCAGTCGTCCGCCGTGCGGGAGAGCGAGAGGTCGACGCCTTCCTGGTCGCACAGGACGTCGCGGCAGTGCTCGCCGTAGAAGTCGTCGCCGAACACCGTGGCGAGGGAGGTCTGCAGGCCGAAGCGGGAGGCGGCCACCGCGAGGTTCGCGATGCCGCCCGGGCCGCAGCCCATGCCCCTGGTCCAGATCTCCTCGCCCGGCGTGGGCGGCTTTGCGAGCCCCGTGAGGACGAGGTCGTAGAAGAGCAGCCCGGTCAGCAGCACATCGGGCCGGTCGTCGTCCACGGATGCGTCCTCTCGCTCGGGGCCTCGACGGAGATCGTCAAAACTCTTCATTTCGGTGAGCGGAATCGTGCGCCGATCGGAGAGATTGGTCAATACCCGAGCAGAAATGAGCATGGCATTGATTGAAGATGACGAGTAGTGTGCACCGCGTGCTGGCAGAACGACGACACCAACTCATCCTGCGGGCCCTGCGCTCCGGCGGCCCCGCAGCTGTGACCGACCTCTCCGAGCAGCTGGGTGTGAGTCCGGCCACCATCAGGCGTGACCTGGTGAAACTCGAGGAGGACGGCCTGCTGACGCGGGTCCACGGCGGGGCCGTGGTCGAGGAGGGCGACCAGCCCTTCGCCGAGGTCGCCGAGGTGCGCGTGGCCGAGAAGGACGCGATAGCCGCGCGCGCCGCCGAGATGATCACGGATGGTCAGTCGGTGCTGCTGGACATCGGTACGACCGCCTTCCGGCTGGCCCGGCAGCTGCACGGCCGCCGCCTCACGGTGATCACCAGCAACCTGGTGGTCTACGAGGAGCTCGCCGACGACGAGGGCATCGAGCTGGTCCTGCTCGGCGGCATGGTCCGCCGCGAGTACCGCTCCCTGGTCGGTTTCCTCACCGAGGACAACCTGCGCCAGCTGCACGCCGACTGGCTCTTCCTCGGCACCAGCGGCGTGCGGCCCGGCGGGCAGGTCATGGACACCACGGTCGTGGAGGTGCCGGTCAAGCGCGCCATGATCAGGGCCGGTGAGAAGGTCGTGCTGCTCGCCGACGCGGCGAAGTTCCCGGGGCACGGCATGGCGAAGGTCTGCGGTCCCGAGGACCTGGACGTGGTGGTGACGAACGAGCCGGTCGACACGGCGACGCGGGCCTCCTTGCAGGAGGCGGGCGTCGAGGTCGTCGTGGCGGGAAAGGTGCAAGCGTGAGGCTGACGATTCTGGGCGGCGGAGGATTCCGCGTGCCACTGGTGTACGGGGCGCTCCTGGCGGACCACGCCGAGGGCCGGGTGACCCACGTCGTCCTGCACGATCTGGACGCCGGCCGGCTCTCGGCGGTGACGCGGGTCCTCACCGAGCAGGCGGCCGGTGTTCCCGACGCGCCCGAGGTGACCGCCACCACCGACCTCGACGAGGCGCTGCGCGGCGCCGACTTCGTGTTCTCCGCGATCCGCGTCGGCGGTCTGGAGGGCCGGGCGAACGACGAGCGGGTGGCCCTGGCGGAGGGCGTCCTCGGCCAGGAGACGGTCGGCGCCGGCGGCATCGCCTACGGCCTGCGCACGGTCCCGGTCGCCGTCGACATCGCCCGGCGGGTGGCCCGGCTCGCGCCCGAGGCGTGGGTCATCAACTTCACCAACCCGGCCGGGCTGGTCACCGAGGCCATGTCCCGCCACCTCGGCGACCGCGTCATCGGCATCTGCGACTCCCCGGTCGGCCTCGGCCGCCGCATCGCCCGCGTGCTCGGCGCGAACCCCAAGGAGGCGTGGATCGACTACGTCGGCCTCAACCACCTCGGCTGGGTGCGCGGCCTGCGCGTCGCCGGCCGGGACGAGCTCCCGCGCCTGCTCGCCGACCCCGACCTGCTCGGCTCCTTCGAGGAGGGCAAGCTCTTCGGCACCGACTGGCTGCGCTCCCTCGGGGCGATCCCGAACGAATACCTGCACTACTACTACTTCAACCGCGAGGCCGTCCGCGCCTACCAGCAGGCCGAGAAGACCCGCGGTGCCTTCCTGCACGAGCAGCAGGCCCGCTTCTACGCCGAGATGCGCAACCCCGAAGCCCCCGCGTGGAAGGTCTGGGACGACACCCGCGCCGAGCGCGAGGCCACCTACATGGCCGAGAACCGGGAGACCGCGGGCGCCGGCGAACGCGACGAGGACGACCTGTCCGGCGGCTACGAGAAGGTCGCCCTCGCCCTGATGCGGGCCATCGCCCGCGACGAGCGCACCACCCTGATCCTCAACGTCCGCAACCAGCACACGCTGTCGGTGCTGGACACGGACGCCGTCATCGAGGTCCCCTGCCTCGTCGACGCCAACGGCGCCCACCCCGTCACCGTCGATCCGCTGCCCGACCACGCCACCGGCCTGGTCTGCGCGGTCAAGGCGGTCGAGCGCGAGGTGCTGGCCGCAGCCGACTCCGGCTCCCGTGCGAGTGCTGTGAAAGCCTTTGCCCTGCACCCGCTCGTCGACTCCGTCAACGTGGCCCGGCGCCTCGTCGACGGGTACACCGCCGTCCACCCCGGCCTCGCCTACCTCAAGTAGAGCCCCCAGGAAGTCCTCAGGAGACCTGTCCCATGCATGACGAAAGCCGCCGGATCGAAGAGCGCGTGCAGCGCCTCCACGACCAGCGCATCAAGACCGCGGTCTACGCGGCCACCGTCCCCTTCGAGGTGGAGGCGTGGCAGGCTCCCGGGGAGCCGGTTCCCTTCGAGGAGGCGGCCGCCGCCTCCTACGAGCCGTTCGCGATGGGCACCCCCTGGGGCCCGCCCTGGGGCACCACCTGGTTCCGCATGCGCGGACAGGTGCCCGCGGAGTGGGCCGGCAAGCGCGTCGAGGCCGTCATCGACCTCGGCTTCGTCGGCGACTGGCCCGGCAACCAGGCCGAGGCCCTCGTCCACCTCACGGACGGCACCCCGCTCAAGGCGGTGAACCCGCTCAACCAGTACGTCCCGATCGCCAACCCGGCGACCGGCGGCGAGACGGTCGACTACCTGGTCGAGGCCGCCTCCAACCCGGACATCCTCGCGGACAACTTCTCCAAGGTCACGCCCCTCGGCGACAAGCTGACCGCGGGCGACAAGCCCCTCTACACCTTCCGCAGCGCGGACATCGCCGTCCTCGACGAGGAGGTCTGGCACCTCGACCTCGACGTGCAGGTGCTGCGCGAGCTGATGCTGGAACTCGGCGAGCACGACCCGCGCCGGCACGAGATCGCGCACGCCCTCGACCGGGCCATGGACCTGCTCGACCTGGACGACGTCTCCGGCTCGGCCGCCGCCGTGCGCGAGGCGCTGAAGCCGGCGCTGTCCAAGCCCGCGCACGCCAGCGCGCACACGATCTCCGGCGTCGGCCACGCCCACATCGACTCGGCCTGGCTGTGGCCGATCCGCGAGACCAAGCGCAAGACGTCCCGCACGTTCTCCAACGTCACGTCCCTCGCCGACGAGTACGACGACTTCATCTTCGCCTGCTCCCAGGCCCAGCAGTACGAATGGGTCCGCGACAACTACCCGAAGGTCTGGGCCCGCATCCAGGAGTCGGTCAAGAACGGCCAGTGGGCGCCGGTCGGCGGCATGTGGGTCGAGTCCGACGGCAACCTGCCCGGCGGCGAGGCCGTCGCCCGCCAGTTCGTCCACGGCAAGCGGTTCTTCATGGACCACTTCGGCATCGAGACCAAGGGCGTGTGGCTGCCGGACTCCTTCGGCTACAACGCGGCCTACCCGCAGATCGCCAAGCTCGCCGGCAACGAGTGGTTCCTCACCCAGAAGATCTCCTGGAACCAGACCAACAAGTTCCCCCACCACACCTTCTGGTGGGAGGGCATCGACGGCACCCGCATCTTCACGCACTTCCCGCCGGTCGACACCTACAACGCCCGTTTCAGCGGCGAGGAGATGTCCCGCGCGGTCCGCAACTACCAGGAGAAGGGCGGCGCCTCCCGCTCCCTGGCGCCCTTCGGCTGGGGCGACGGCGGTGGCGGCCCCACCCGCGAGATCATGGAACGCGCCCGCCGGCTCGCGGACCTGGAGGGCTCCCCGAAGGTCGTCGTCGAACACCCCGACGAGTTCTTCGCCAAGGCCCGCGAGGAGTACCCCGACGCGCCCGTGTGGGTCGGTGAGCTCTACCTGGAGCTGCACCGCGCCACCTACACCTCCCAGGCCCGCACCAAGCAGGGCAACCGCCGCTCCGAGCACCTCCTGCGCGAGGCCGAGCTGTGGGCGACCACGGCCGCGCTGCACGCGCCGGGCTACTCCTACCCCTACGAGAAGCTGGACCGGCTCTGGAAGACGGTGCTGCTGCACCAGTTCCACGACATCCTGCCCGGTTCCTCCATCGCCTGGGTGCACCGCGAGGCCGAGGCCGAGTACGCCCGCGTCGCCCGCGAGCTGAACGAGCTGACCGCCGAGGCGGTGGCCGCGCTCGGCACCGGCGGACCCCGCGTCTTCAACACCAGCCCCTGCGACCGCGCCGAAGTGATCCGGACCGCCGACGGCGCACCGGTGTACGTGGAGGTGCCCGCGAGCGGCTCCGCGCCCCTCACCGACGCCGAGCCCCCGCAGCCGGTGACGGTGAACGGCCGGACCCTCGACAACGGACTGGTCCGGGTCGAGGTCGCCGAGGACGGCACGCTGGCCTCGGTGTTCGACCTGCGCGCCGGCCGAGAGGTCCTCGCCGAGCCGGGCAACCTGCTCCGTCTGCACACCGACCTGCCCAACTACTGGGACGCCTGGGACATCGACAAGCACTACAAGAACCGCTACACCGACCTCCTCGACGCCTCGTCCGTCACAGTCGTCGAGCAGGACCCGCTCCTCGGCGCGATCCGCGTCGAGCGGGACTTCGGCAAGGGCTCGAAGATCACCCAGACGATCACCGTCCGCGCCGGCAGCCCCCGGATCGACATCGAGACGGACATCGACTGGCACGAGACCGAGAAGATCCTCAAGGCGGCCTTCCCGGTCGACATCCGCGCCCCGCACTCCTCCGCCGAGATCCAGTTCGGCCACATCCAGCGCCCCACCCACACCAACACCAGCTGGGAGGCGGCCCGCTTCGAGGTCTCCGGCCACCGCTGGGTGCACCTCGGCGAACCCGGCTACGGCGTCGCGGTCATCAACGACTCCACCTACGGCCACGACGTCTCCCGCACGGTCCGCGAGGACGGCGGCACCACCACCACCGTCCGCCTCAGCCTGGTCCGCGCCCCGCGCATCCCGGACCCCGAGGCCGACCAGGGCCGCCACCGCTTCACCTACGCGCTGCTGCCCGGCGCGACCATCGAGGACGCCGTCGCCGAGGGCTACGCCCTCAACCTCCCGCTCCGCGTGGCCGACGCGGCAGGCGCCCCCGCACCGGTCGTCTCCGTCGAGGGCGAGGGCGTGACCGTGGAGGCGGTCAAGCTCGCCGACGACACCTCCGGCGACGTTGTCGTACGGCTCTACGAGTCCCGCGGCGGCCGCGCCACCGGCGTCCTGCGCACCGGCTTCCCGCTCGCCGGCGCCCAGATCACCGACCTGCTGGAGCGCCCGCTGGAGGACGCGGAGATCGCCGACGGAGCTGTCCCCGTCACGCTGCGGCCCTTCCAGATCCTGACGCTCCGCCTGCGAAGGGGCTGACCCTCCATGGCCGTGCAACCGTGGTTCACGGACGCCAAACTCGGCATCTTCGTCCACTGGGGCGTCTACGCCGTCGACGGCGTCCAGGAGTCCTGGTCGTTCTACGACGACATCGTCCCCTACGACCGGTACATGTCCCAGCTGGACCGGTTCACGGCCGCCCGCTACGACCCGCGCGACTGGGCGAAGCTCTTCGCGCGGGCCGGAGCGAAGTACGCCGTGCTGACCAGCCGCCACCACGACGGCGTCGCCCTGTGGGACAGCGCGTACGGCGACCTGAACGTGGGCCGGGACCTGATCGCCGGGTACGCGGACGCCCTGCGCGAGCAGGGCCTCAAGGTCGGCCTGTACTACTCGCACTCGGACTGGAGCCACCCCGACTACGCCTCCACGCGCAAGCCCGGCCGCCCGCCGGAGCTGGAGGACAACCGCTACTCGGAGGTCGCGGCCGAGCACGAGGACCTCGAGGCCTGGGAACGCTTCCTGGCCTACCGCGACGGCCAGATCCGCGAGCTGACCCAGCGCTACAAGCCGGACCTGATGTGGTTCGACGGCGAGTGGGACCGCAGCGAGGAGCAGTGGCGCATCCGGGAACTCGCCGCTCTCATCCGCTCCGAGGTACCGGACGTCGTCCTCAACGCCCGCATGCTGAGCGAGGGCGACTACGCGACGCCGGAACAAGGCGCCCCCGTCGTCCCGCCCGAGGGCCCCTGGGAGCTGTGCCTCACGATCAACGACTCCTGGGGCCACCAGCACCACGACCACCACCACAAGTCGGTCGACCAGCTGATCCGCTACTTCACCGAGACCATCGGCGGCGGAGGCAACCTGCTCCTCAGCGTCGGCCCGCGCGAGGACGGCACGATCACGGACGAGCAGCGGGAACGGCTGGAAGGCCTCGGCGCCTGGATCGCCCGGCACGCGCAGGCCGTGTACGGCACCGGACGGGGACTCCCGCCGGGACACCACTACGGCCCGAGCACCCTCTCCCGGGACCGCCGCACCCTCTACCTGATCCTCTTCGACGCCCCGCGCGCCCAGATCAACGTCCGCGGCCTGCTCAGCGAGGTCCGCCGCGTCACGGTCCTGGGCAGCGGCACGGAACTGCCCCACCACGTCACCGGCGGCCTGCACGAGACCCCGGGCATCCTCTGGATCCAACCCCCCGCGGCGGCGGACCTCGACCCGCACGCCACGGTGCTGGCCGTCGAACTGGACGGGGAACTGGAGCTGTACCGCGGCGCCGGCCGCTTCTGACGAAAGCGTGAGAAACGGGTAGGTCTCCCCGCCGCACCACGAGACGTCCTTCGGCCGCGCCCGGGCCGGCGCGCGGTGCGCCGCGGCCGTCGGAGCCACGAACGGCGAGATCGCACGGCCAGGAGCCGCCGTACTGCGCGCGGGCAGGGAAGCGACGAGGCAGGCGTGAACGCCGCGGGCGCGCCGCCCCGTCACGTCACGTCCTAGAGCCGCAGGGCCTCGACCGTGGTGGCCTGTACGGGCGCCTCGACGGAGTCGACCGGCACCGCCGGCAGCGGCTCCGCCGCCTCCGGCCGCTGCTGGGGCAGCGACACCGGCCGCAGCGGACGCGGTCCCGACACGACCGTGTAGTCCTGGCCCAGGAACGGCGGGACCATCTCGCCCGGGTCCTCGCCGAGCGCCAGCTGCACCGCCGCCCAGGGCGCGTTGACACCGCACAGCGACAGCTGGTGCAGCCCGCCGGCCGGGCGGGTGTTGACGTCCATCAGGACCGGCTGCTCGCCGAACATCCGGAACTGGATGTTGGACAGGTAGTGCAGCCCGAAGCCCTCCGCGATCCGCCGCGCCGGGTCCAGCCACTGCTCGTTCAGCGTGAAGCCCCGGCGGCGGCCGTTCTTGGTGCGGCCCACCGCCAGCCGGACCCGGCTGTCCGGGCCGGTCAGGCAGTCCACCGACACCTCGGGCTGCTCCAGGCGCGGCATCACCAGCCAGTCGACCGGCTCCTCGGCCCGCCGCAGCGCCTCCACGACCAGGTCGAGCTGCACGTACGGGCTGGGGAAACCGCCCAGGTGCATCAGCGAGAACGGCGTGCGGGTGATCACGCGGAATCCCACCCCGCCCGCCCCGGACGCCGGCTTGAAGCACGCCTTGTACCCGCCGGCCTCCAACTCCTCGACGGCGGCCACCAGTTCGTCACCCGATCGGACCCGCCACCACGGCGGCACCGGAACGCCGATCGCCTGGACCGCCTCGTAGGCGATCACCTTGTCCTGGAAGACGGCCACCGCTTCGGGCGGCGGCGCCAGCACCGCCGTGCCGGCCGCCTCGAACTCGGCGCGGTGAGCGACGATCGCCGACTGGTGCAGCCGGGGCACGAACACGTCGATGCCGCGCCGCGCGCACTGGTCCAGCGCGTACTCGACGTACCCGGCGGGGGAGAGGTTCTCGGGTTCCAGCTCGGCGGTGTCGGCGGCGGCCAGCACGGGCGAGTCGGGGTCACCGTGGGTCGCGTGGATCTCGACGGCCCGGTCGCTGGGATTTCTCCGCAGCTGATCCATGAAGAACACGTTCTCCGCGTACGTGCGGTTGAGCCAGACGCGTACGCGAGAGACCATGCAGGCCGCCTTTCACGGTTCGCGGGCAGGGCTGAGCAGCCCGTGCCCGGGCATGACGTATGGAGGGACACCAAACCGCCCCTGTGGAAGGGAAGTTCTCAGCGGTGGTGTTGGGGCAGATCATACGGCTTCGGCGGGGCCTCACGTGCAACACGCGGGTTACGGATTCCGCACCCGGCCACCGGGGGACGCCCTTGTTCCCGCCCGGCGGATGTGATCTCGTAGTGGAGTTCGTGTGCGCGAAGGGGGCGAGAGGTGGCGTCGACGGCCGGTGGTGCCGGACAACTGCTGGCCATCAGCGATCTGCACATCGGCTACCCGGAGAACCGCGCCCTGGTCGAGGAGATGCGGCCCGGGACGGACGAGGACTGGCTGCTCGTCGCCGGTGACGTCGCGGAGACCGTGGCCGACATCCGCTGGGCCCTGAAGACCCTCGCGGCGCGTTTCCGCAAGGTCGTCTGGGTGCCCGGCAACCACGAGCTGTGGACCCATCCGAGCGACACCGTCACCCTGCGCGGCGTCGCCCGATACGAGTACCTGGTCGAGCTGTGCCGGGACCTCGGCGTGACGACACCGGAGGACCCCTACCCCGTCTGGGAGGGCCCCGGCGGCCCCGTCGCCGTCGCCCCGCTGTTCCTGCTGTACGACTACTCGTTCCTGCCCGCCGGGTGCACCACCAAGGAACAGGGCCTCGAATACGCCCACGGCACCGGGATCGTGTGCAGCGACGAGTACCTGCTGCACCCCGACCCGTACCCGAGCCGGGAGGCCTGGTGCCGCGCCCGGGTCGCCGCGACCGAGCGCAGGCTCGCCGAACTGCCCGGGGACCTGCCGGTGATCCCCGTCAACCACTATCCGCTCGACCGGCACCCGATGGACGTCCTGTGGCACCCCGAGTTCGCCATGTGGTGCGGCACCGGCCTGACCGCCGACTGGCACCGCAGATTCCCGGTCCACACCATGGTCTACGGCCATCTGCACATCCCCCGGACCACCTTCCACGAGGGCGTGCGCTTCGAGGAGGTCTCGGTGGGCTATCCCCGTGAGTGGCGCAAGCGGCCCGGGCCGCCGGGGCGGCTGCGGCGCATCCTGCCGAGGGAGGGCGAGGAGCGGTGATCGAGGAACTGCTGCCGGAGACCGTGGTCACCGTCGAGGCGTACGGCCACGAGAGTGCCGACACCCCGCTGTACCCCGAGGAGGAGGCGCTCATGGCGCGGGCGGTCGCCAAGCGCCGCCGGGAGTTCGCCGTCGTCCGCTCCTGCGCCCGCCGCGCCATGGAGAAGCTCGGCGTGCCGCCGCAGCCGATCCTGCCCGGTGAGCGCGGCGCCCCGGGCTGGCCGGCCGGGCTGGCCGGCAGCATGACCCACTGCGACGGCTACGGCGCCGCCGCCCTGGTCCGCGCCGCCGACCTGGCCTCCGTCGGCATCGACGCGGAGGTCCACGGACCGCTGCCCGAAGGGGTCCTGCCGTCCGTGTCCCTGCCGGGGGAGGCGGAGCGGCTGCGGCGGCTCGCCGCCGAACACCCCGCAGTCCACTGGGACCGGTTGCTGTTCAGCGCCAAGGAGTCCGTCTACAAGGCGTGGTTCCCCCTCACCGGGAAGTGGCTGGACTTCATGGAGGCCGACATCGAGATCACCCCGGACGGCCGCTTCCGCGCCGAACTCCTCGTCCCCGGGCCGCTGGTGGGCGACCGCCGCCTCGGCCACTTCGACGGCCGCTGGAGTGCCGCCCGCGGCCTGGTCGCGACGGCGGTCGCCGTACCGCACGGCTAGGTTCTGTCTCTTTGGTCAGCGTCGGTCCAGATGAGGATGCCCGCGAGGTGGAGTGCGGCCTGGTAGGCAATCGCGAGCTTGTCGGTTCGTGTAGCCAGGCCGCGCCACTGCTTAAGGCGGTTGATGCACCGCTCGACGCTGTTCCGCTGCTTGTCGACCTCGCTGTCGAAGCCGGGCGGACGGCCACCGAGCCGGCCGCGCCGCAGGCGGTGGCCGACCTGGTCGGACGGCTGCGGGATGACCGCACGGATACCCCGGCGCCGCAGATAGGCGCGGATGGCACGTGAGGAATACGCGCGGTCGGCCAGAACGGCCAGCGGCCGAATCCGGGGCCTGCCCGGACCAGTTCGGGGCACGCGAATGCGGGACATCACCGTCTCGAAGGCGGGTGCGTCACCTGCCTGGCCCGCGGTGACGGTGAAGGCGAGGGGCCGTGCACGGCCGTCTGCGGCCAGGTGGACCTTGGTGCTCAGCCCGCCTTGGGAGCGGCCGAGCCCGTGATCGGCGGGCTCGCCGCAGTGGGCCGCCCCTTTTTGAGTGCTCCGGCAGCGTGCTGGTGGGCCCGGACGACCGTGGAGTCCACTGACACGGTCCAGTCGATGTCGTCGTCGGCGTCCGCCGCCGCCAGGACGGCGGTGAGGATCATCTTTCAGGTGCCGTCCACGGCCCATCTGATCAGCCGCTTGTGAGCGGTCTGGAACGAGCCGAGCTCGTCGGGAAGGTCCCGCCAGGGCGAGTTGGTGCGGTACTTCCACGCGATGGCCTCGAGCGTGCGTGCGGTGGTCGGCCCACCGCCGTCCGCGAACTGGATCGGTCGGCATCAGCGGCTCGATCCGGTCCCACAACGCATCGGTGATCACTAATCGGACAGACACATCCGATCAACTGACCAACCCATCAAAGAGACACGCGCTAGGTGTATTGACCCGCAGGGTTGTTCACGCGGGTGATGGGTGGCTGGCCGTCGATTGCGGTGTGGCAGCGGTGGTGGTTGTAGGTGTGCAGGAAGTTGTCCAGTGCGGCGGTGCGTTCGGTGTTGCTGGTGTAGGGGCGTAGGTAGGCCCATTCGTCGAGCAGGGTGCGGTTGAAGCGTTCGACCTTGCCGTTGGTCTGGGGCCGGTAGGCGCGGGTGAGCCTGCCGGCCGCGCCGAGGTCGGCGAGCGCGTGCTGCCAGGCGAAGCTTTTGCGGTAGGGCCAGGCGTTGTCGGTCAGGACCCGTTCGATGCGGTCGATGCCGTGCCCGGCGAAGAAGGCGGCGGCCCGGCGGAGGAAGTCTGCGCAGGTGGCGGCCTTCTCGTCGTGGTGGATCTCGCTGTAGGCGAGGCGGGAGTGGTCGTCGACGGCGGAGTGGATGTAGTCGAAGCCCATGCTGTTGCGGGTGGCGCGGCCGGCTTGTCGGCCGAGGACTTTGTGGCCGCCGCCGTCAGGGATGCGGCCGAGTTTCTTGACGTCGACGTGGACCAGCTCGCCGGGGCGGGCGCGTTCGTAGCGGCGGATGATCTGGCCGGTGGGCCGGTCCAGGAAGGCCAGTCGGTTCAGGCCGTGGCGGACCAGGATGCGGTGGACGGTCGAGGCGGGCAGGCCCAGGATCGGACCGATGCGGGCCGGGCCGAGCTTGCGGTCCTGCCGAAGACGGCACACGCGGGCCTCGATCGCCCCTGCCGTGCGGTGCGGTGTCGTGCGCGGACGGCTGGACCGATCGTGCAGCCCTTGCTCGCCTTCAGCCCCCCCAGCGGCGCATCCACTTGTGCGCGGTGACGCGGGAGATGCCCATCTCGGCGGCAACATGGGCGACAGGGCGACCGGTGCGGACACGTTCGACCAGCAGCCGCCTGCCGTGAACGGTCAGCCGGGCGTTACGGTGGAACACGAAGGCCTCCGTGCGGTGAAGATTCGACACCTCCACCACACACGGGGGCCTTCGCCATGATCAAGCCCAGCCAGCGTTAACAACGCTCGTGATCAATACAGCTAGTCGCTGGAGAATCCTCGTGCTTGACGGGTGGTCAGGTGCGTGTATTTGGACAGCTCAAGCCGTATTCGGACAAGCGTGCGTGACGCGGGTCACAGTCGATTGACTCGCTCAGTGACTCTGCATTAACTCTGTGCTTTCTGTGTGAAATTTGTGACGGAGGGTGGGCTCCGTGATGCGGGGGGTGGGGTCTGTGTTCGTTCTGCGTGCGCGAAGAACGCGCGGGGTGTTGCTGGGGGGTGTGGCCGCCTCGTTGGTGCTGTCGGCACTGCCGATGCTGCCGGCGACGGCTGCGGCGCAGTCAACAGCCGCTGCGGCGACGGCGAATGTCGTGGATACGACGACCGCGCTGGAGCAGGCGAAGTCCTCCGGTGAGCCTGTGGAAGTGACGGCGGATCGTACGGAGTACTCCACGACACACGCCAACCCGGACGGAACGTTCCTGCTCACCCAGTCCTCGACCCCACAGCGCGTCCACCAAGAGGACGGCAGTTGGGGGCAGGTCGATCCCGTTCTGGAGCGCCGGCCTGACGGCCGGATCGCCCCCAAGGGCGCTGTGGTGGATCTGTCGTTCTCTGGTGGTGGTTCCGGCTCTGACATGCTGCGGATGGGCAAGGACGGCCGGTCGATCACCCTTGGTTGGGCTGATGCGTTGCCGGAGCCGACCCTTAAGGACGCAACAGCCACCTACGCCAACGTGTTGGACGGGGTGGATCTGCAGCTGACCGCGACCGCGGAGGGGTACCGCGAGGTACTCGTCGTGAAGACGCCTGAAGCTGCCGCCAATCCCGAGCTCGAGCAGGTCAAGCTCACCGCATCCGGAGACGGTCTGACCGTGGTACCGGGCGCCGGTGGCGGGCTGCGGGCGGTCGACGAGGACGGCAACGCCCTCTTCCGAGGGCCGGCTGGGCAGATGTGGGACTCGGCTGGTGATGACACCGAGTCTGGCCCGCAGCCCCAGCTCTTGGCGGCCGGCGTACAGAGCGCTGCGAACGAGCCCAAGGAAGACGACCCTTCGCAGCCCGGTAACGGAGACGCCAGCGCGGTCCTGCCCGTCAAGGTGGACAACAACACCGTCGCCGTGCACCCCGACCTCGGCCTGCTGCGCGGCAAGGACACCGTCTACCCGGTGTTCATCGACCCTTCGGTCGGCCTGGGCGCCCAGGAGCGCACGAAGATCTCCTCCGACGGCGACAAGTATTGGATGTTCGACGGCGACAAGGGCGTCGGCAAGTGCGGAACGGCTGACGGCTACTCGTGCGGTAGCGGCTACATCGACCGCATGTACTTCGAGTTCGCGCCCACGAAACTCTCCGGCAAACACGTGCTGGACGCCACCTTCCGGGCCCGTGAGACGTGGTCGTACAACTGCACCCCTTACTGGGTGGATCTGGAGCGCACCGACAACATTTC